>CAYVAZ010000007.1:0-37629 GCA_964449065.1 uncultured bacterium | reverse complement strand
CACTCCTTCTGTAGATCAAAGCAGGTATTGTAAATGAAACTTTGTCTTTGTAAATCGTTGTTTGTTAAGATTATATTACACAAATGCAATTGAAACTGAATGGGGGCAATATCTATCGGATCAATTTCCTGCTGTATCTTGTTGACAGGGTTTGGCTTATTGAGAAAAACTTCCCACCCACCGCAACAGTTGAAGCCTTACGGTTTCTACATTGGCTGCGTTCGCGGTTTCTTCCCAAAGTACGGCGAAACGCAATACATCTTTAGAAGATAGGGCATCGTCCTCAAACAAATCCAAAGGGATGAATGTCGGCGTTGCTGTAAAAGTAGGGGTGGGTGTAAATGTTGGGGTTGGCATTGGAGTAAAGGTTTCTGTCGGACTGGGGGTATCGGACGGCGTATTTGTACGCGTCGGCGTAGCGGTGTTTGTGGGCGTATCCGTTGGGGTAAATGTTCGGGTTGGAGTTGGCGTATTGGTGAACGTGTGGGTTGGTGTGGGGGTGGGTTCGTCTTCAATGGTGGTTTCGACGGTAAATTCCAATTCAGATGAGGATAAATTGATGATTTGGATAAAGTATTCGTCACGTTCCAAAGGTACATCACCACTTGGAGAAAACACGATCGTTTTATCATTGTTGTTGGTTTCTTCATGCAAAACCGGAGCGTTAATAGCACCACGATGGACGAGGACGCGGTTGTTTGAAGAGCGTTGAAAGTCAATCGCGACTTCAACACGTCCTTCATCCCCATTGGGATGCAGCAACAGGGTTTCTTCAAATACTGTTCCTCCAACTTCCGTTGAGCCGATCGGCAAAAAAATAGAGTTTCGTTCATCAAGAGTAACCCGGTCCGGTTCCACATGAATGTCGATTCCTCCCGTCGTATTTCCGCGGTCAACTTCGACCAGACTTCGTTTGCTGCGGCCTTCATCGATGGCATCGTTTTCGTTGTAGTATTCACTGCGAACCGGCCGAATAAAAGAAGCGCCGTTCAGGTCTTCGCTAAAAGGACCGACACTGGAGCCGCCGGTGAAGTTGGGATCAATGGGTTCAATCTTGACTTCATAGTCTCCGCGCGGAAGACCGTTTACAATGTACTCACCGGTAAAGGGAGCGAACAATCCCGATACTGTAGACGTAATTCTTTCCAGCGGATCTTCCGGGTCACGCACGATGACATTGACACCGGGAACATCGGTATTGCCGCGAAATACGGTCCCGGCGATTTGGCCGGTATTCACCCGATGAGAGGTTGTTGGATACAAGTTGGCCAGCGAAACAGCATCATCAAATGTGAGCTGGTCACGTTGGCTTTCATCATCAGAAGACAACGGATGCATGATCGGTAAATACATATCGTCATTCCCCACACCGTTGTTGGATAAGTGGTTTAAAATTTGCGCGTGATCCAGTCCCAATGCATGTCCCAATTCATGAACAACGGTTGGAAAGAATTCGCGGGACTGAAAGTTGTTCTCCTCAATAAAATGTCCATTGAGTATAAAGATCGCGGCAGCGATAACTTCATTGCCGCCTACAAAAAACACCAATGGAGAAGACAGCCCCAACACATTGTTGCGCGATCCGCTGCCGAACAGGTCGTCGATAATTTCCCCGGTATCGTCAAACACCACGACGATGTTATCGGTCGTGGTGGTAATGCGGTTGGTGATTTCATTGAAATTATCCGCGGTAATATCTTCATTGATCTGCGAAGGGTCTTCTTCGAAGATCAGGATTGCATCGTTCACATCCTCCCAAATTTCAAACGCGTCACGAACCAACCGTTTGGCGGTGGAATTGGAAAATGTTCCCAACCGGCCTTCATCAAGGGAGAAGCGTATTGGCAGGTTATTGCCTCCCTCCACATCCCATAAAGTTGGGGTTCCATCGTTTTGAATAATCAAAGGGCCTCCGCTCCACGCAGGCAAGACAGATGGAAATAGAATAAGAATGAGAATGTTACGTACAGATGCGTTTATTCGGGAGAATCTGTCATTCATGGTTTTTTATAGTTCCAGGTGTGATATACGGCTAATTATCCGATTTCAAGGATTTTTATCCGCAGGATTTTATTGAAAGCATGATCACTTTATTTTCTGTATTGATCTTCATTGTATTGAACGCGCTTAGCAATGCAAAAAGATTATATCTCAACTTCCAAGATACAATATTGGCATGCGTACAACCGTTCAAACAAACTTCTAACAAAATAACAGAGGTTTCTCCTTCCTCTTCTACCTGAATTTTACCTATAATATCCTGAAATCTCATAATAGAGGAATTAGAATTGAGGGCGATATGAAATTTAATCCTAGGAAATTCAAACCTGCATCAATGCTAACATTCGTTATACTGTTTTTTGCCCATTTGGTTCAAGCGGCGGAAATCAAAATGGGGCCGTATGTTCAGTTTTTATCGCAGAAGAGCGCTGTATTGGTATGGCAAACCGAAGAGTCATGTGCCGGAACAGTCACATTAAAAAGCGATGACGGAATGCAAACCACGGTATTGCAATCGCCTTCCAAAACATGGCATCAAGTGGTGTTGAAAAATCTGAAACCGTATGAGGTCTATACCTATCAGATAGAGATAAACGACGGCGAAGACAGCTTAACCACGGAAGAATTTGTACTCGAACAAAAGATGAATTACTCCCTGCCGGATATCCCCGGTGAACTTCCCGGCGTGGGGATTGAAGAATCTGATACCTCACCTGCCGAAGACATCTTATTTGACGCGGATATCTTTAAAGGGTACGCGGCGATTATCGGCAGCCAATATTATCCCTTCGCGTATGATCTTGCCAAACAAAGCGACCTCTCCGTCATTATGATTGACACGGAAATGAAACCCGTGCAAAAAGCGCGCGAAATGCTGCAAGAGGCCGGCGCGTACGGCACCCGCGTCAATGTCCGTTTGGTGGATGATTTAACCCAATTGCCTGTGACCCCCAATTTCGCCAACCTCATACTTGCCCCGGATGAATTGAATTTGGATGAATTGAAAGCCGTGTTGGATATTCTTCGCCCATCCGGTGGGACCGCGTATTTTCAGCCCATCTCGAACGAACTGCAAACATATATCGATTCCACCAATTTGTATGATACGGAACCGGTGGAACTAAGCGGGCAGGAGTTTACCCGTGTCGTAAAAAAGAAACTTCCCGGTTCAGGTGAATGGACTCATCAATACGCCAACCCGGCAAACAACGCCAATGGGGGGGAGCAGCTTTCTGGAGCATCCAAAACCACCGATCTTTCCGTACAGTGGGTGGGCAAACCCGGCGCCAACTTTGGCATCGACCGCAACCCGCGTATGCCGGCCCCGCTGGCGGTTAATGGGCGTATCTTTCACCAAGGCATGAACCGGATGGTGGCTCTTGATTTTTACAACGGTCAAATCTTGTGGTCGCTGGAAATCCCGCACCTGCGCCGGGTGAACCTGCCGCATGATTGCAGCAATTGGTGCGCGAATGATGAGTACATCTTTACCGCGATTAAAGAGCAAGCGTGGAAAATCGCTGCCGAAGACGGCACGGTCCAGACATTGTTTGAACTGCCTGATTTTATCCCGAAAGACGAATTTGATTGGGGGTTCATCGCCAACGTGGATGAATTGCTGTATGGCAGCGGTGTAAAAAAAGGTACGATCTATACCGAATTCTTCGGCCATGAAACTTGGTATGACCAGCAGCAAGGCAGCGGTGCCGAAAAAGTCTGCGGCGAGTATTTATTTGCGTTGGATCACAACAATGGCGAAACCGTATGGCAGTATGAAGGCGGAGCCGTTATCCACAGCACCATCACGATTGCCGATGGCCATGTGTATTTTGTGGAATCACGCAATCCGGAAATCCGAAAACAATCCGTGATGCGGATTGGCGATGATTTGCTGTGGACCGATCAGTACCTTGTAAAACTCGATGCCAAAACCGGGAAGAAAGTGTGGGAACAGCCCATCGACACGGTTGATGGCAAGGCGGTATTTTTTATGATTCATGGCGAAGGCAAACTACTGGTTTCTTCGTCTGCCGATGGCTCGTATCATTTCTACGCGTTTGATCCGCAATCCGGTAATCGGATTTGGGAAAACACGCACAAATGGACGGACGGGGACCACAGCGGTCACATGCAGCACCCGTTAATAGTCAGCGGGGCGATGTATGTAGAGCCGTGCGGGTATGACATCAATACGGGGGAACGCATTACCGAAAACGTGGGGCTTCGGGAAGGCTGTGCCACGTATGCCGCGGTGGCTAACGCGCTGATTTACCGCGGACAGGGAAGAAACATCTCTATGTGGGACCGCAACACCGAAGAGGTCAGCAATTGGGTGAATCTGCGCCCCAGCTGTTGGCTGAGCGTTGTTCCGGCGGGCGGGATGGTCCTTGCCCCGGAAGGCGGCGGGGGATGCAGTTGCGGCAACTGGATTGAAACATCACTGGGCTTTATGCCGATTGCGAACTAAACGGGATTACCAACGACAATAAGGACATGATACCATGATTCGTACGCTTTCCATCACACTATCTCTATGCTTTCTCGCTTCATTCACTTTCGCGCAGGATGAATGGGTGACCTATCAGCACGACAACCGCCGCAGCGGCACGACTACGGCACAACTCAACACCCCGTTAGAGCCGCTTTGGGTATATCAATCCCCGGCTCCCCCGCAAGCGGCCTGGACGGATACTGCCAAGTGGGATTCGTATGCCAATATCCAAGACCTCAAATCCATGCGCAACTTCGATCCGGTCTTTTACACCATCGCGGTAGGCGATTATGTGTATTGGGGCTCCAACGTCGATGACTCGGTGCATTGCGTCAACGCGCAAACCGGCAAGCATGAATGGAACTACTTCACCAACAGCCCGGTGCGCATGCCCCCGACGTATGATGACGGCAAACTTTACTTCGGTTCGGATGATGGCTATGCCTATTGTATCGATGCCAAAACACAGAAACTGATTTGGAAGCACAAGCCATCCCCCAGCAACCGCGTGATCCCCAGCAACGGCAAACTGATCTCACCCTCACCCTGCCGCACCGGTGTGATGGTGCAGGACGGAATCGCCTATTTCGCGGCCTCTCTGCTTCCCTGGGACCCATCCTACCTTTGCGCGGTGGATGCCAAGACCGGGAAAATCGGTTTGGAGGGAACATTTCAACACACGTATCAGCGAATGACGTTTCAAGGTGCTATCCTCGCATCTCCCACCAAGATGTATTTCCCGCAGGGGCGTCAGCATCCGGTAGTGATGGAACGCGGCACCGGTGAAGTGGCAGGCGGCTTTGGCGACAGCGGGCAGGGCGGCGTGTTTGCGCTGTTAACGCCGGATTCATCATTGGTCTTTGGCGGCGGGCAAAAGAAAAAAGGTGGTTATGCACTGCATAGTTACAACGCGGAAACCCGCGACCGGCTGGCATATTTCCCCAACGCGACCAGCATGGTGGTAAAGGATGAAATCGCGTACATTCATACCGGCCAGCAGATTCACGCCTTTGACCGCAACAAGTTTAACGAAGTTGAAGCCGAGCGCATACAGCTCGAAAAGCAGCGCGACGCGATTCAAGACGCCATCAAAAAAATGGGCGATACCAACGTGAGTGAAGAAAAAGCACAAGCCATCAAGGATTTAGAAGACTTGAAAGACAAACTGCAAGCCGTTGCCGGCAAGCAGTTGGACAGCATCTTGTGGCGGGTGGATTCGGATCACTCGCACGCATTGATTGCCGCGGGAGATAAACTGGTGTCCGGCGGGGATGGCGAAGTGGCGGTCTTGGATATCCAGACGGGAAACACCCTGGATAAATTCACGGTTGAAGGCAAAGTCTACGGCTTCAGCAGCGCGCATGGACGCCTATTCGCCAGCACGGATGTCGGCAAAATTTACGCGTTCGGCTCGAAGAAAAGTTAACCCATGCTGGATAGGCTCCATGATGGCCTATTTAACTTGAATCAAAAGTGGTTACTAATGGTTTCATTATTCACCTCTTTTTTGTATCATCGAATAGTTTGACCGGGTCGTAATGCCGGGTTAGATTGGAAGGGCGAGGCTCCCGCCGAGCCGCAGAATTCTCACTTACCCGACACGTTTCGCTTGTCAGACTATTAGAATAGTGATCAAAAGTATGTGCGTTTTGGGGAACTTCAGCTTCCAGCTGGCGCGTGATTAAATGATTTGTAATCAGAACGTTTTTTTTGACAATCGTTACATGTCTAAACCAAATGGGATAATAGGGGAGAGTTATGAAGTTACATCAATATCTCATTCTATTCACATTTTGCATCAAATTTACCTATGCAGAACAACCCACCGGCGATCCCTCTGTCGTAATGGAAACACCAGGGCTGGTAGCGTTTTGGGATTTCGCTGAGAACGCGGGAGAGAAGCGTCTATCCAAAGGCACCGCACAAAAGCACGCATTGACCGAAGTCGAAGGGCCGATTCAGCGTGTGCAGGGCGGGCCGTATTCCGGCTATTCCGCGGAATTTAATGGCAAACAATATTTCAAGATTCCATACAAAGAAACGGGAGACTTAAATATTTGCGGGCCGGAAGCGCAGGTGAGTATGTTTGCCGTGGTGAGGATAATTGATCTCAATCATAGCCGCACCATTGCGGGCATGTGGAGCGAAGGCAAGGGAAAGCATGACGATACCGGCACCCGGCAATACGCCATGCTGATGCACATGCCCACATACGGCGGCACGCGGCAACTAACGCCGCATATATCCGCGCGGGGCGGAGTGACGATGCGCGCGGACGGGACAAAGTTTCCGTGGAACTGCGATTATGCCGCCACCAAACGTGAAGTACCGGAAGAAGAATGGTGCACGCTGGCGTTTACCTATGACGGCGAGTTTATCACCGCTTACATCAACGGGACTTATGAACCGCGCGAACTTGAGCCGGAGAAAGATAAACGCAATGATCCTTACTTCACCCAAGAAGGCCCCGGCGGCGGCAGCCGTGGGATGAACCCCTACTACCATGGCAAGGGTATTTTTTGCTATGACAAAGAAAAACACGCTGAGAGCAAACCGATGGGCGGATCGGACTTTACCGTCGCGGCCAGGTATGCGGTGGGATCGATGTTCCGCGAAGCCGCCAAAGGGCGTTTCGGCGGACTAGCCGTCTTCAACCGCGCTTTAAGCGATGTAGAGATCAAGCGCCTGCACGATTCCGCGAATATTGAGGCATTGAATATAATAAGTATTAAATAGAGGTTACTGTGGCCGTACTGGTTCAAAGCCAAAAAAAGTTTATCTCATTTAGGCGCGTCAAATTTTAAACAACACTTTTACTTTCTAGTTTACTTTCTGGCTATGCGCTTTTGAAAATCCAGATATCATCTATTCATCAGTGGAAATTTGTTCACTCATGATGCCGCTATCCGTTGCTGCCGGCAGCCGAAGATCGTTATTATATGTAGTCGGCTGTAACAGCATGCGCGTCAAGTATAGTTTTTCTATAACTTTGCTATACCCATTCATGAGCATTTTGAAGTATACTACCTCCGGCCTACCGTAGAAACGGCAGCCAAAATGCCGTTGTGGAGAACGAACATGTTTTTTTCGAAATTAAAAGGATTGTTTTCCCGGGATTTGGGAATCGATTTAGGGACAGCAAACACGCTGGTATATGTCAAAGGGCAGGGTATCGTTCTTTGCGAGCCCTCGGTGGTGGCGATTGTCAAAGGAACCAACCAGGTTCTCGCCGTCGGCAGTGAAGCAAAAAACATGCTGGGACGAACGCCCGGGAATATCGTCGCGATCCGCCCGATGAAAGACGGTGTTATTGCGGATTTTGAAGTGACAGAAGCCATGCTGCGCTACTTCATCAACAAAGTACACAACCGCACACGGATGGTGAATCCCTGCATCATGATTTGTGTACCCTCCGGCATCACGAGTGTGGAACGCCGTGCAGTGAAGGATTCGGCCCTAAGCGCCGGCGCCCGGGATGTCATGCTGATTGAAGAGCCGATGGCGGCATCGATCGGTGCTGGACTGCCGGTAGCGGAAGCGTCCGGAAACATGATTGTTGATATAGGCGGTGGTACGACTGAAGTTGCTGTAATTTCGCTTTCCGGTTTGGTTGTATCAAAATCGATCCGGGTGGCCGGTGATGAGTTGGATGAAGCGATTATCCAGCACATTAAGAAAAGTTATAATCTGATGATTGGTGAGCGCACGTCTGAGATGATTAAGATCAGTATCGGTTCCGCGATGGCAGTGGGTGATGAGAAAAAGATTACGATCAAAGGACGTGACTTGATCAACGGTTTGCCGAAAAATGTAGAAATTACATCGGAAGAGATACGCGATAGTCTGCAAGAACCGGTTCATCAAATCGTGGATGCTGTCAAAGTTGCGCTGGAAGAAACTCCGCCGGAATTGGCGTCCGATATTATGGAACGCGGCATCATGATGGCAGGCGGCGGCGCTCTATTGCGTGGATTGGATAAATTATTGTCGCAAGAAGTCGGGTTGCCCGTGCATGTTGCGGATGATCCGCTAACATGTGTAGCTTTGGGAACAGGAAAAGCACTGGATGAGATGGAACGCCTTCGCTCTGTTATACAATCTAGTGACACAATTTAAAATTATTTTACTTTTCGTCTTGATTTATTGCAAAATACCGTCTATGGTTCCATAAGTTAGAAGATGGTTTGTTTTTTCATTGTAATGTGCTTTAATGAAGGGGTTGACTTCAGGGAAATCATAGAAGAAGTTAAAAGCACATATGAAAGTAACTACAAAAAAACACTTAAACACGAGAAAACCAAGAAATAATTTCATCCATCCACGTACGGTTGGAACTGTTTTATTGCTTCTTTCGCTTGTGATTATGCTGGATCACGCCTACCGGCAAAGTTCGTCTACTTCTGTCTTTTCGAAGATCATTGTCCAGCCGGTGTCATTCATGCAGCAAACCCGTACATCAATTGTTGACACCATTGCTCATTTCACCTCGTATTTTACAAACCGTGAACTGATCAATGAATTGCATAAAGAATTAGAAGAGACGAAATTAGAAAATATTAAATTAACGCAGCAATTAAAAGAGCATAATTCGTATTTGGATGCCATGCGGTTTCCTCACAATCCTGAATTTCCCGGGATCATTGCGATCGTTAAATTACGGGATTCACGATTAACCGAATCGTTGATTATCAACCGTGGTACTGACGATGGTCTTACCAAAAACCGTCCGGTTTACTGCCCGGATGGGCTAGTCGGGCGTATATTTGATATCTCGAAACATTTTGCCAAAGTACAGCCTATAAACGCGCCGGGCAGTGCGGTTCCCGTCTACGTTAAGGGAACGAACTACGAATACATTTTACGTGGCACCAGTGACGATCGTAGAATGCTCTTAACCGATCAGCATTTTTTCGGCACCGGCGATGAAACCATTCTTCCAAAACCCGGCGATGTGTTGTTTACCTCCGGCAACGGAAAGGTTTTCCCCCGCGAGTTGAAAGCGGGAATTATCACAAGCGTGACCGGTGAAGAGGGAATGGTTTGCCGGCCGGCCGCGGATATCCAATCCGTGAACTCGGTTATCGTTTTAAAGACCAATGCGTTGCATGACGAAATGCTTTCGTTGTTGGTGGATGCAGAATAAATCCAAACGTGAATGTTGTCCGCAATAGGAACCGGTGATGAATGCTTGGGTTCGCCTTATACTTGCCTTTTTTATCGATATTAGTATACGTGTTTTTCTTATGCCCGGTGAATGGGCCCCGGATTTGCTGCTCATCACCATTGTCTATATTACCATGACCCGCCCGGTTGGCGAAGCCTATTTTATGGCGTTTATAAGCGGGTTGATTTGGGATATTTTATTTTTAGATTTGCTGGGAATGCATGCTATACTCTATCTTATAGCCTCGATGTGCGCGGCAAAGTTGCGTGCATTAATTTGGGGGCAATACGCGATATCCCGTTTAATATTGGGAGTGCTTTTTTCCGGCGCGGTCCGCTTTTTGGAAGTGATTTTCTGGTTATCCGCTTTTGATTTTGGAATGCCCGCGGCGATTTCGCAACAATATATCGCGGCGGGAGCGGTGGTAACCGGTATCGTGTTTATGTTGATTCCTTGGGTGGCGCGAACGGCTCCACAGCGAACGGGTAGTGATGTTCCGGTATTTGGCAGAGACGTAGCGATATGAATCAGCGCCTAAAAAAATCTTTAATCCCCAAAACCTCTCGGGCTTCCCGCCGTATGCAGGTGATGCTGTTTTTAACCCTGCTTGCCTTTGCCGTGCTTTCCTTCCGGCTTTGGACGATACAGGTTTTGTCACACGGCGATTACAAAAAATTGGCATCCATCAATTATGTCCGGCAAATCCCCATCCCCAGTATGCGGGGCAGAATATTAGACCGCAATGGAATCACACTTGCCAAAGATGAATTATTTTACGATATTTGGGTTCCGATTTTAATCGTAAAAAAAGAACGTGCCGTTACGCCGGAAATGGATCAAACATTAAGTATCTTAGCCACCTACCTGAAGCTGGATTCCCAGACCGTAGAAGAATACAAAGCCAAGTTGGTTGACCGCTACCTGAACCGGCCCCGGGATACCTATTATAAACATGCCAGAGTGCGGTTGGAAAAAGAGGTTCATCATTCCAAAGTGTTTCCCATTTATGCGCGGCAAAATATAGAGTTCCCGCCAGAAGCCCCCGTGTTTGTTGAACGAGTGCAAAAGAGGAATTATCCTAAACAGGATTTGGCTGCGCATGTGCTGGGTTTCACGGGGGAAGTGAGCGCGTATCAATTGCAATCTTCTGAATATTCTGACTATAGACCCGGCGATTTGATCGGAAAAGAAGGAATTGAAAAGCAGTATGAAACGTATTTGCGCGGGAAAGAGGGCATTAAACAAGTTTTTGTGGATAAGTTTGAAATTCAACGCGGCGAAGCCACAATACTGGAAAAGGCCGAACCCGGCTCAAACATCATGTTGAACATCGATTATGATTTGCAATTCGTGGCCGAGGAAGCATTGGGGGCTTCGCGCGGGGTGATTATTGTTTCCGATCCACGGGACAATTCGATTTTGGCGATGGCTTCCAATCCCCGCTATAATCCCAACAACTATTCGCAAAATCTTTCCCGCTATGAAAGCGATCCGCGAGATCCATTGTACCATCGTGCTGTTTTGGGGACTTACGAACCGGGATCGGTCATGAAGATATTCGAAGTTGTGGCCTTGATGGAAGAACTGAATATGCCGCCCACTCATACGGAAAGTTGTGGAGGATTGTATCTCTATGGAGGGACGAGTGGAAAAATTCATTGCCACAAACGTGCAGGTCACGGCAGCGTCAATTTGACGGATGCTGTGCGGCGTTCTTGCAATATCTTTTTTTATAAAACCGTGCAGGATTTAGGATTTGAGCGTTTGTATTATTGGATGACGGAATTTGGGTTTTCAAACAAAACCGGAATTGATTTGCCGTATGAAAATGTTGGAAAATATCCAACCATGCAAAATCTCCATTCATCGCAACGCCTATCCGAACTCATCATGCTGGGGATTGGACAGGGATCCTTGGTAGTAAGCCCACTCCAAATTCATACCGCGGTTTGCGCGATTGCCAATGGTGGGAAATTGTATCCACCCCGACTGGCCAAGAAAATTTTACCGCCGGATGTGATTGATCCGGATGCGAAATCGCTAGTCCCGCTGAACGAAAGTAGAGAGCCTAAAACCATCGAAGCCTCTCCGGAAACATGGGAAAATGTGCAGCATGCCATGTGGGAAGTGGTGAATAACCTAGGCACTGGACGGCGGATTTTGCCGTTGATCGAACGGGAGGATTTTGTGGCCGCTGGAAAAACGGGAACCGCGCAAAATTCCGGACCGGATACTCATGCGTGGTTTGTCTGTTACGGCCCGTTTGAAGATCCCACGATTGCGATTACCGTTTTGGTGGAACACAGCGGCCACGGTGGGGATGTCGCGTCTCCATTGGTCGCGCCCATTATCAATGAATATTTAGAGAGTCCGGCCATCGCCAGCCGGTGACGAACATGCTTTCATTAAAAGACATATTCCGCTTTGATTATCTGCTTTTCGGCATTTGTGCCGCGTTAATCGTTTACGGATTGATCGCCATTGCCGGTGCGTCTGCTTCACTCGATGAAGGAAAATGGATGCAGACATTGTGGTTTAGCCAATTGACAAAAGTGCTGCTCGGTTTGGTGATCATGGGGATTATCATCTTTATCGATTACCAATTCTTTGTCCGTTATTCATTTGTGTTTTATATACTTGCTGTCATTCTTTTGATATTGTGTTTCACCGGATTGGGGCAATACAAAAAAGGAGCCTACTCTTGGATTCGTCTCGGCGGATTATCCATTCAACCATCAGAATTGGCAAAATTGGCTGTTATTTTATTTCTCTCGCAGGTATTGGCTTCGCGCAGGGAATATTGGAACGGCCTTTTGGATGTATTAAAACCCTTGGCAATCGGACTGCTTCCCTCTTTATTAATCTTAAAACAACCCGATTTGGGAACCGCCATTATCTTTGGGCCGGTCACCTTGGTTATGATGATAGCCGCCGGGTTGCCGGTACCCTTTATCTTATTGCTCTTTTCTCCCCTTTTGTGCTTGTTGGCTATCAGCCATAATCTCTTTTTCATTTTAATTTGGTTTATCAGTATTTGTACGCTTTTGCTTCTGTCTATTCTTAACCGAGTCCCCTGGACAGTATGGTCAACATGTTTGGCCGTATCTGTCGTTGCGTATATTGGCGTGTTTCATTATGGCCAATCCATTTGGGAAAAACTGCCGGATCATCAAAAAGAACGCGTTGAAGTGTATTTGAATCCGGACATAAACTTGAAAAGTTCGAATTGGAATATCAATCAATCCAAAATCGCGTTGGGTTCGGGCGGCATGCACGGCAAAGGGTTCGGCAAAGGCACTCAAAGCACGCATGGGTTTTTGCCGGAATATGAGCATGACTTTATTTTCCCGACTATTGGTGAGCAGTTCGGGTTTATCGGTACAATGATTCTATTGGTTTTATTTTTGCTGCTGCTCATGCGGGGGATCGATACCGCCATTGAAACCAAAGCGCTGCAAGGTTCGTTGCTTGCGGTGGGAATTGTGGCGATGTTTTTCTCTCACATTTTCATCAATGTGGGGATGGTGACCGGTTTGCTGCCGGTGACCGGTCTACCGTTAACGTTTATTTCCTACGGTGGTACGTTCATGCTTACCAACATGATGGCGGTGGGATTTTTAATTAACATTCGCATGCGCTCTGTTGGCGAACTTGCCAAAGAATCCTCGTTTCGTGCCGAATCGCAAATGGCGATTCCCACAACCTACTCAAGCGAGTTCTAACAAAAACGGTTTATAATGGATAATGGATAATCGGTTATTGAAAAGTTTAAGGATATTTCATGAGCACTGTATTTCCTGACAAAGCGTTTTCTGATATTGATACGTTACAAAATGCCCTGCAATCATTTGGTTTGAAGTTAAAGCCGGAAGAAGCGGCATCGATCAAAGAAAAGATCGGCCGTGTTCCGACATTGGCGGAACTGTTTGTTTTCGATATCGAATGGAGCGAGCACTGTTCATACAAAAGCAGCAAGCATCTGTTAAAAAACTATCTCCCAACCGATAGCCGCTTTGTCATTCAAGGACCAGAAGAAGATGCGGGTATCGTTTATTTCACCACAGTGGATGGAGAGCGCTACGGCATTGTGTTCGCGCATGAAAGCCATAACCATCCTTCGCAAGTGCTTCCGTTTGAAGGGGCTGCCACCGGCATTGGCGGCATTGTGCGTGATGTGGATTGCATGGGGGCATCGCTGATCGGTATTGCTGACCCCCTGCGCTTTGGCGATCCCAATGGGAGATATGCCGACCGTACCAAATCCATCTGCGAGGGTGTGGTAGAAGGCATTTGGCATTACGGCAATGCCTTGGGCATTCCCAACTTGGGCGGAGACGTGGTGTTTCATGAAGGCTATGATGACAACTGTTTGGTTAACGTTGTCGCGGTGGGCATCTTAAAAGAAAGCGAAATTATCCACAGCCGTGTTCCTTCAAATGGGGAAGGATATGACATCATTTTAGCAGGCAAACCAACCGACCGGTCCGGCTTTGGCGGGGCATCGTTTTCATCGGCGACACTCGACCAGGACGCGGAAGAAGACAACAAAGGGGCCGTGCAGATTCCCGACCCCTTTTTGAAGAATGTGCTGCTGCACTACAAAGCCAACCAACAGGTTCGCACCCGCGCGAGAGAATTGGGGCACACTATTGGTATGAAAGATCTGGGCGCGGGCGGGATTGCCTGCTGTGCATCCGAAATCGCGGCCAGCGGCGGGTTCGGTTTAGAAATCAACCTGGATGATGTGCATGTGGAAGAAGAGTATCTGCCGCCGGAAGTGATTCTATGCGCTGAAACCCAAGAGCGGTTTATTTGGGCGGTACCGCCGGAATTTTCCGAAGAGGTTTTGAGGGTATACAACCAAGATTGGGATTTGCCTTCCATTTGTTCCGGTGCCGGCGCGCGTGTGATCGGAAAAGTGATCAAAGAGCAAACCATGCGGGTACGGCATCAAGGCAACATGATAGTAGATCTGCCGATCGATTTTGTGGTCAGCGGGATACGGTATGAAAGAGAATCCAAAGCGCCGCAAAGCGCATTTTCTGAACCGGATTCACTATCGGTAGACAATTTCAATGATGTCTTTTTGAAAATGATGTCATCCCCCAACCGCACCAGTAAAGAGTGGATTTACCGTCATTATGATACAGAAGTTTTGGGGCTTTCCATGATTCGCCGGGGCGAGGCCGATGCCAGTGTTATTACTCCCATTGATGGCTGCCGGGCTGGTATGGCATTGGCGGTAGCAGGCAACCCATTTTATGGTGAAATCTCACCGTTTGACGGTGCCGCGAATGCGGTTGCGGAAGTCATGCGGAACGTAGCCGCAGTCGGCGCCCAACCTCGTGCCCTTACCGATTGCCTCAATTTCGGAAATCCGGAAGTGCCCGAACACTTTTGGCAGTTGGAACAGGGGGTGCAGGGATTGGCGGATGCGGCTAGCCATTTATACGATCCCAATGATTTGGACCGAAATCCCATCGCGTTTGTTTCGGGAAATGTCTCACTCTACAATCATTCATCCACCGGGAAATCGATCCCTCCCTCACCCATTGTTGCATGTGTTGGCGTGATTGAAGATGCAGCCCGTGCGGTTACGATGGAAGTAAAATCTCCGGGCAATACCATTATGCTGATAGGAAAGCGCTATGATGAACTGGGCGGGTCGGAATTTTACCGGGCCACGGGGGCCGGAATAGGAGCGAATGTTCCGAAAGTTCGTTATGAAGAAGAACGCGGCATTATTTATGGAACAATTGCTGCAATCAACAAAGGTTTGGTGCTATCCGCGCATGATATATCCAGCGGTGGTTTATTGACCTCCGCGGCAGAAATGCTTTTGACTGCATCGCCGTATCAACAAACCGGAATGATACTGGATTTCCGTTCCATCCAATCTGAATTTCCGGTAGAGAAGATTTTATTTTCCGAATCCAGCGGTATGCTTTTAGAAATAGATTCCGCGCAAGTCGAGGCGGTTTGCGATGTATACAAGGGGTATGGGATTGATTCTGTTTTGATTGGGAAGACGACAAATACGCCCTCTCTGCAAGTTACTGCCAGCGATGGGAATCAAATCATCCATATTGAATTGGAAAAACTTCGTCAAGCCTGGCGGGGTGAAGTTGGACTGACCATCGCAACATAAACACGTTGATTGAATCAAAAGACATCATGGAGGAAGCCATGCGCCGTTTATTGATTTTTATTATACCCATTTGTTTGATGGGATGCTGGGAAAACCTTCCGCTGATTGGGAATTCCAGTCTGCCCAAGTGGGAAGATGTTGAAACCGATATCCAGTGGCTGTATGAAGATGATGACTTGGATAACTGGGTGATTATAGGCAATCCTGAAGGGTTTACGGAAATGGGAGACGTCCTGCGCAGCGAAGGCGGAAAAGGCGGCGACTGGATCCGTACGAAGGAGCAGTACGGCGATTTTGTGCTGCGGTTGGAGTACCGCGTCTCGCCCGGCGGCAATAGCGGCGTGTTCTTCCGTTGCCCGGAAGAAGGCAACCCATGGGAAACGGGATACGAAGCACAAATATCGAACGAGCAGCCCCCGCGCGATGCCCTGCATTGCACGGGAAGCCTTTATGGGTATGTTCCAGCAAACCCGCGCCCGGATGAAAGCCCGGAAGTCTGGCATTCGTATGAAATCTTGTGTAAAAAGTCGCGCATTATGGTGTTTGTGGATGGAATCAACACCGTCGATATTGATACCGCTGAAGTGGAAGCACTGCGCGGTAAACCTGCAAGCGGTTACATCGGATTGCAAGATTCGCACGCCGGCGAAGGCAGTTGGGTTGAATACCGCAACGTGCGAATTCGGGAATTATAAACCGATCGAGAGAAGACCAACGTTTGGAGTTAGATTGAATGAGTACCGAAAGTTTAAACGATGTGCAAGACCCCGCGACCAAGATCGATACTACACGTATTGTATTTCACAATACCTTAAACAACCGCAAAGAAGAATTTAAACCGCTCCAAGAACGAAAGGTTGGTTTGTATACCTGTGGCCCAACCGTATACAACTACGCGCATATTGGAAATTTTCGCACCTTCGTGTTTGAAGATTTGCTGAAGCGTTATATGACGTTTCGCGGGTATGAAGTGCGTCATGTGATGAACCTGACGGATGTGGAAGATAAAATCATCGCCGCCGCGCAAGAAAAGGGGCAATCCATTTTTGAGTATACTCAACCCTACATTCAAGCGTTTTTTGAAGACTTTGACGCCTTAAACATCGAGCACGCGGATCACTATCCCAAAGCGACTGAGCATATCGAGGACATCGTTGGGATGGTGAAAATCCTGCGCGAAAAAGGACATACCTACGAGCGGGATGGGTCGACATACTTCAAAATATCCACGTTCGATAAATATGGGAAACTTTCTGGAATTCAGCCGGACTCGGTGATGTCGGGCGCGCGGATTGACTCGGATGAATACGAAAAAGAAGACGCGCGCGATTTTGTGTTGTGGAAGGCCAAAAAAGAAGGAGAACATTCCTGGGATACCGAACTGGGCGATGGCCGCCCCGGTTGGCATATCGAGTGCTCGGTGATGGCGGTGAAGTATTTGGGCGAACAGTTTGATATCCATTGCGGGGGGGAAGACCTGATTTTTCCGCATCATGAAAATGAGATCGCGCAGAGTGAAGCATGTACCTGCAAAAACTTCGTGAACTATTGGCTGCACTGCCGCCATTTGATGGTGGATGGCGAAAAGATGTCAAAATCAAAGGGAAACTTTTACACCCTTCGCGATCTAATGGACAAAGGCCATCATCCGATGGCGATTCGCTATTTTCTGATCTCCGGCCATTACCGCAGTCCGCTGAATATGATGGAAGAATCGCTGCAAGCGGCTCACGCGGCATGGAGCCGGATTATGGATTTCCGTACCCGCTTGCAGGAACTGGTTTCTGCCGGACAGGACAGTGCGCGGGTGGATGCTCTGGAGCAAGCCGTTGCGGAAATGCGATCGAAGTTTATCTCGCACATGGATAATGATTTGGATTCACCACAGGCGTTGGCGGCCTTGTTTGATTTTATTCGCGATGCCAACAAACTGCTGGATGGCGGCTGCGTTCCCTCTTCACAAGCACAGGAAGTGCTTGATGTGCTGGGTACCATCGATACTGTGTTAGGTGTGATGCAGGAAGAAGAAAAAATGCTGGATGAAGAGATTGAACGCTTGATTGAAGAACGACAGCAGGCCCGCAAGGATAAAAACTTTGCCCGCGCCGACCAAATCCGTGATGAACTTGCCGCCAAAGGGATTATTTTGGAAGACACCAAGGACGGCGTGCGCTGGAAACGCCGGTAAAAATGCTTCTATTAATTTCGCCGTTCTTCAGGAGTCCTATACCGATTCCTTTGTTTAATACAGATTCAACAACTGGCTTGGCGCCGATAATCCCCGATTGTGCAGTAGACAAAGGGAGACTGTAAAGGGGCAATAGAATCAAGGGTTGTAGCGGGTTCTGCCCCAATCCATCAATAGAATCATATATTTACCGCACTCGTTCTACTTCTTTGCCCTCCTCAACTGCATTACCTGGGTTAAAGCGCTTCCTGTATTTTAGGAGGCACTTTCGCGGTTCAATTATTGATCGGTTAGAACATGTGGCAGGCCAGGCATTTTTGTGCCGTCATGCCCATCATCATGCGGTGGGGCATGGGTTTAAGAAACCGGTTTGCGGGCCGTGGGGCGCCTGCCGGTGCGTGGCATGCCATGCAATCCGCGCTGGGATTGTGGAAGGATGCCCCGGGTATGGGTGGCGATGCCGCCACGTGGCATGTGGTGCACTCATCGTTGCGGTGGCAGACCAAGCAGCTGTCGCGTTCAAACGCGGCCTGTATGCCGTGGGTTTGTTTGCGCCAAAGGTTGTTGTGATTTCTGGGTTTTTGTGTTTGATGACAGGTTGTGCAGGTCTCCTGTTCGTGGCACAACAGGCAGCTGTCCATGTCTTGAAATTCGCGGGCAAAGCCGTGCTGCCGGTCCCAGGATTGATCATGGCTTGCCGGCGGTGTCAGCTTATTGAGTTCCAAATGGCAGGCGCTGCACTCGTTGGATAAACCGTGTTCGTCATGAAAATCCATGGTGTGTTCCATGTTGGGCAGATTGGCTAACGAAGAGTGCGCGCTGTTTTGAATTTCTTCATGACAAGCCAAACAGTTCCCTTCATCCATGTCAATATAGGCTTCGTGATCCATTTGCACATCGTTCCATCCAGCGGGCATGTATTCTTGAAACAGGTTTTGATGGGAAACGAGAAGATCGCCGTCCAGTTCCTGCGCGGGCGGGTCGGTGTGGCAGGCGTTGCAACTTTCAAAATACTCCGCCTCGCCTTCGTGGCAGGTGAGACACGTATCGAAGACGGGCATGGCCATACTACCGTTGTCGTCCAATTCGTGGCACATGTCGCACGTCATTTCCTGCTCATGGTGCGGTTGGTGCGGGAAGGTGTACTTCACCATCTCTTCGTCGCACGAAGCCACGAACATCATGATACCGACAAGCAAAAACAGGTTGAGTGTAATCGTTTCTTTTCTCATTAGAAATGAATCCCTAATTCAACACGAACGCTGTAAAATTCGTCTTGGTCTACGTCGTTATCTTCCACTTCAAACCAAAGGTTTGAAAATACGTTTTCTCTCGGTTTCCACCGCACGCGGCTGAAATATGTAATCACATCCGGTGAGACACGAAAGATGGAGTTGTCCCCAAAATTGAACAAAAACTCGTCGCGGAATTCCTGCACATACTCTCCGTAATCCACCCCGGCGGAGAGAGTCCACTTCGGCGTGGGTTCGTATTCCACTTCACCGGTGATGCCGGTGAATTCATCGTTCGGATCCACATCCCAATATTCACCGGATACACTAACGGTCACGGTTTCGATGGGGTATACTTCCACGCCGGCCGAATACCGTTGAAAGTCACGGTTGGTGAAGTTGGTAACCGCATCCGCTTGTTCGGCTTCCAGCACATCAATTCCCGCGGTCAAACTCCAATAATCCCCCATCCCTTTTATGGTATTTACAGACACCCGTGTGAATGGTTCGTGTGAGTTCAACAACGGGAATACCGGATTGAAATTTAAGGTTTGATCGGCTATCGACTCAAACAGATGCACGATTTGGAAGGTGGTGTCCAAATCGATGGCATCGAACCGGGTGAGCAGGTCTCCCTGGAGAATGTACGGCTTCCCGTCCAGTAACGAAAATTCGGCATGGGCTTGGATGGATTGATTCAACAAGTGCCAGATTTCCGCGGCGGCCAGATCATCCGTAAACGGGTCGGCGTCATAGCGGTAATAGCGCAAGGCCGCTTTGGTTTGAGGGGTGAAGCGGTAAGCAAGGTTGGTGCCGTAAACCGCGTCTCCCGCCGTGGAGGAATAAAACGCCACCGGTTCCCCGCCGAAGAGTGCCACCTCCAAACGGTCAATGGGTTCGAAGGTATACGCGGCGCCGTCAAAGTGTACGTGATCAATCTCTTCGAAGTATTGCCGCCCCAAACGAAGTTCGCTGTCATCGAAAACCAAGTCTTTCACGTTGGCATAACCGGTGAAGACCCGAACCGCATTGTTGTTGGCTTGATCAATATCCAAAAACGGGTCGAAATTGTCAAAACTTCGTAAATCGGAATCGTCATCCAAGTCTTCGTGCCACAGCATGGAAAAGTGCATATCAATGCGGTCTTTCCATACGTTTTTGACATTCAGGGATAGATATTGAAACAGATCGTTGTCATCAACGCTGCCGGTATTGCGAAACTGATAGGTGAAGTGATAGGTTCCCGAGATATCCATTTGGCTGAACCAAGATGGTGTAGCGGAATCAACTTTCCCGCTTCCTTCCTGTTCCTGGCTCCAGCCCATTTGAACCGTGAAAACAATCAAAAGCATCATGATCAGCGAACGCTGATCATGATGCTTTATCGTCGATGTTGTAGTGTTGTTATGCATGTTCACTCAGCAATCCAATCGGTTTCTTTTCAACTTATTTTTTGTCTTCTAAAATGGCGCTGTGGTTAACTTTCTTGACGGCTTCTTCATAGTAGAACCCGGTTTTGGTTCCATCCGGTTTGGTGTATTTTTCCGGATCCCAGTTTGGATTGCCTTCTTCTTGATGGCAGGTTTCACAGCGTTTGGCTTCCGGTTTCCATGGTGATGGAATGACATCATCTTTTTTGGACTTCACATGTTTTTCCGCCGGGCCGTGGCACATTTCGCATTGCACGCTGGTCATTTTCGGGGTTTCTTCCAAACTGACAAACCCGCCGGGTTTGCCGTAGCCTGTGGTATGGCATTTTAAGCATTCGGGGTTCTTCTTTTCCTCGTCATTTAATAAATCAAACGCTTTGGCGTGGACGCTTTCTTCCCAATTGTCCAAAAATTTTCCGGTGGATCGTCTATTGTGGCAAAGCTTGCATTTGGTTACACCAACAAATTCCGGCTCGTCTTCCTGCCCGATGGAAACCTGCTGCGGTTGAAGCAAAACCACAAGACTGGCGATAGCGATAATCAGAGCGAATAATTTTTTCATGAACGGCCTCCTGCAAAAGTGAATCGAATTGGTTGCTGGAATCGAACAACCGAACCTCGAAACCAATTATTTGATATACTTACAATTTTATCTTATTAGTGTACAATGATCAAGAGCTGAAATCGGTTTCGGATAAATATTGCCATTTTTTCATGAAAAATTCTAAAGGAGTGTGTCGGTATGAACAAAAAGTGGGAACCTGTAACCACACAAGAATTATTTAATAATTTTATTTCGTTGTTTGGTTTTATTTTGGCATTGGTCTTTTTGGTGGGAGAAATTGTCATCATCGCAATTGATATGATGCAGCACTCTACCAATGCCTATGTGGGAATTTTGATCTATGTAATAGGCCCATCGATATTGGTGTTCGGCTTGTTGTTGGTTCCGTTCGGCATGTGGCTGGAATACCGGAGAATCGTGAAAAATATAGTAAAACGAAAACTGCCGGTCATCGATCTAAACCGAAGCCATGATCAAAAATACATTGCGGTTTTCAGCGTGTTCACCGCTGTTTTTCTTGTTCTCACAAGCGTGGGTTCTTACAAAGCCTATCATATCACGGAATCGAATCAATTTTGCGGTTTGATGTGCCATCAAGTGATGATCCCGGAATATACGGCTTATCAGAATTCTCCCCACGCGAATGTGGATTGTGTCAAGTGCCATATCGGTCCCGGTGCGGATTGGTTTGTCCGCAGCAAACTATCCGGCGCGTGGCAGTTGTATGCGGTAGCGACCGGTTCCTATCATTTGCCCATTGAAACACCGATCAGCAATTTGCGCCCAGCTCGTGATACTTGCGAGCAGTGCCATTGGCCGGAAAAGTTCTACGATTCGGTTGAAAAAGAATTGGTGTATTTCGGTTCGGATGAAGAAAACACCCCGTACCGGGTGGATTTAAAGCTGCATGTTGGAAAAGATCCGCTGGATCAATATGACCACCAAAGCATTCACTGGCATATCGGACTGGATCATACGCTAGAGTATTACGCCCGGGATGAAGACCGGCTGGATATCCCGTGGATACGGATCACCTATGATGACGGAACGATAGACGAGTTTATCGACGAGGAAAACCCGATTGATCCGAAAGAGATACCAGAGGAAGAAATCCGTACGATGGATTGTATTGACTGCCACAACCGCCCTTCGCATAAGTTTGACTCACCCTACACCGCCGTGAATAAAGCCTTGTTAGAAGGCGAAATAGACCCTTCTGTACCGGAAATAAAAGTGGTCTTGGTTGAGTTGCTTGGGATGGAGTATGAAACCACCGAAGAAGCATTGCAATCCATCGATTCGGAAATGCATTCCATCTATGACGAAATGGTGGTTGAAGATGCGGCATTGGAACAACCGGTCAATCAAGCGATTGAAGCGGCTAAACAAATTTATCAAACCAACTTTTTCCCGGAGCAAGGTGCGGATTGGACGAACTACCCCACCCATATCGGGCACTATGAATTCCCCGGTTGTTATCGCTGCCACGATGATCAGCATAAAACCGCGTCCGGCAAGATCGTCTCCAACGATTGCAACCTTTGCCATACCATTACCCGGCAAGGAGAAGGATGGGATGAATATAAACAGTTAGAGTATAAAGAGCAAGAATTCGTTCATCCCCGTGATTTTGGCGATATGTGGGAAGGCCAAAACTGCCACGAATGCCACGGCCCGGGTATGATGTTTTAGAGCGTCTCAGAGTTGAATAGCTGGACCCTGTCGCTGTTGCACCCTTAATAAGGGAGTAGGAGGCAATGCAATTACCGTAAGAAATTTCATGAACATGTAGGGGCAGCCCCCCGTGGCTGCCCTGCACGCAATGCCATTGACGTAATAACGGATGTTACGCAATCCATAATTGACGATTGCTTGCAAAATGGTTTTTGTTGTGAGCCAACTCTTTTAAGTCAAACGCAGTGTCTATCGTCTTCTCCCGTTGGAAGACGATAAAAGATGAGAGCGATGAGAGTGCTTGCTCCCCATGACGCAGCAGCGTCATTAGAGGTGTATTCATCCCGAACCCTCACCCCGGACTTCTCCCGGTCGGCGAGGGCGATAGGCTGTCAATGCACTTCAATCTCTTTGCTTCTCAGAAACAATCTCCTTTTACTGTGAGAGATGACATACACTATCAAAAACATAGAACACTAAAACATAGAAACTTGACAACAACCCCATCCCAATGAGAAAATGACCAAACGTTCATCTTAGGAGAGCATCGTGCAAATTTCCAACAACCGCCGCACCTTTATGAAAAACTTGGGCCTGGGCAGCGCCGCCCTTGCGTTATCCGGAACCCATACCCATGAAGCGCAAGCCAAGCGCAAACCGAATGTCATCCTCATTTTCACCGATGACCAAGGCTCCATCGATCTCAACACCTACGGCGCCAAAGATCTAATCACTCCGCATTTGGATAAATTAGCCCAAGAAGGCACCCGCTTCACGCAATTCTATGCCGCCTCTCCGGTCTGTTCCCCTTCCCGTGCCGCGCTCTTAACCGGACGCTACCCGCAGCGCGCGGGATTATCCAACAACGCGTCGTCTCAAAAAGGCATAGACGGTATGCCGGGCGAACAGGTCACCATCGCCGAGATGATGAAAGCCGCCGGATACGCCACCGGGCATATCGGCAAATGGCATATAGGTTACACGCCCCAAACCATGCCCAACGCGCAGGGGTTCGAGTATTCCTTCGGTCACATGGGCGGCTGCATCGATAACTATTCGCACTTCTTTTATTGGAACGGCCCCAACCGCCACGACCTTTGGCGCAATGGCGAAGAGGTCTGGTATGACGGCGAGTTCTTCGGCGACCTTATGGTGGATGAATGCAACCAGTTCATCAGCGCCCACAGGGATGAACCGTTCTTCCTTTATTGGGCCATCAACTTTCCCCATTACCCCTTGCAAGGCACAGACCGTTGGCGGGAAGAATACGATAATTTACAATACCCCCGCAGCGATTACGCCGCGTTTGTATCCACCATGGATGACATGATCGGAAGGGTTCTTGATCATCTTGATGAACAGGGCCTCACCGAGGATACCATCATTATCTTCCAAGCCGATCACGGCCATTCCACCGAAGAACGCACCGGCGGAGGCGGCGGCAATGCCGGCCCCTACCGCGGAGCCAAGTTCAGCCTGTTTGAAGGCGGCATCCGCGTTCCGGCTATCATCCGCTATCCCGGAGTCGTCCCGGCGAATGCCGTGCGCGATCAACTGGTCACCGGCTGCGACTGGTATCCAACCATCCTGGAGTTATGCGGAATCGAAGAACCTAAACACAAAATCGATGGAAAAAGTATTGCCTCCGTCATTCAGTCGGATGAAGAGTCACCCCACGACATCTTTCACTGGCAGACCGGCAGAAACCAATGGGCAGTGCGTCAAGGTGATTGGAAACTGATCGGCAATCCCCGCGATACCTCCAACCAAGCCGAAATCACCAAAGACGATCAACTCTTTCTGGTCAACCTAAATGAAGATATCTCCGAAATGACCAACATAGCAAAAAAGCATCCGGATAAAGTGAACGAGTTAAAGTCATTGCATGAAAAGTGGTATGCAGAAGTTTCAAAGTAATGGGCTTAAAATGAATCGTGATTGAGCTCCTTTTCCTCCCCCATGCGTTGGAGGACGTCAGAGCAAATTTAGCTAGGATTGTTCAGCAAGAAAACCGCTGCGTCTTTCTTTTGCTGGGGTGCAGGTCACTTCTCTCGCTGGTTATGCGGCCTAACCAATTTCCGATTGGGTTCGCGAAGTAGTAGAGATCGAAGCGTAACCCAACGGCGCAAATCCCACGGAGCCTACGGCTCTACTCCCTTAAGCAAGTGGGGGTTGGAACGGCGCTTTTGCTTGTGATGAGGCTGGTTCCCCACTTGGTAAGGGGGGCTAGGGGGGATCGATAGGCTGTCAGCACACTTCAAACTCATTGCTTCTCAGGAACAATCTTTTTTGACTGAGAGAGAGATGCATCCCTTTCGCTGTGCTTACCATCCATTATTTAACTCACCTTACGCGGAAAAGGATCAATACTGGATAAAAAAAGGATTCGATTGAATAGCCGTTTTATCTGAATCAAACGGAATATCTATCGTCTTCTCCCTTTGGGAGAAGATAAGAGATGAGGGCGAAGAGAGCAATGCTCCCGGTGACGCAATAACGTACTTAGAGGGTATTGTCTCCATAAGCCCTCCCCCCCCTCTCCCGGTGGGAGAGGGCGATAAACACAGCGAACGATTAAAATAACGAGCATATCATAACGTATGCGTAACATGAGTTATTTAATTTATATGGTTTTATATACAGTTGCATTTACGTTGTTTTCCTCAATTGCCAATAGAAATAAACCGCCGCTGCCAGCGTGAGGAAATTGGGATACCAAGCCCCCAGCCACGGGGCCAACACGCCCGCGTTGCTGAAACTTTTGCCCAGCGAAAGAGCGAGGTAATAGCCGATGACCAGAAGCAGCCCTCCACCCACACCGGACGCGCGGCCTCCACTTCCAGCGTAGAGTGTCATCACAAAGGCTAACATGCCCAAAAAGAAAACCGCGAAAGGAAACGCCTCTTTTATGCGCAAACTGGCCTTGTAGTAGGAATTGTTTTCTCCAGACATTTCCACCATCCGGCGCAACTCGCTGTGCGACATGAGTTCTTCATCCATGGTGACACGCTCAAAGTCTTTGGGAGTGCGTTCCAGGTCGTAGTCGTCTTCGGCTTTGATATCGCGGTCGATACTTCCGTCGGGATGGATGTTGCGCACCGTCACGTTTTGCAGCGTCCAAAAACCGGTGGTGGGCTGCCAGACAGCCGATTCGGCATCAAAGCGCTGCGAGATGGTTTGGTTAGGGCCGCGGAACTCAAACATGGTGAATCCGCTGAGTTTCATTTCGTGCGGCAGATAGGTATCCACATAATAGATGCGGTTGTTTTCGCCGTGCATCCAGATGCCGCGGGAGAGGCTGAGACCGGTGCCGCCGCCTTTAATTTGGGTTTCCATCATGTTGTGTGCCATGAGCGATGCAGGCCCTGCCACATTTTCGTACAGCAGAAAGAGCACCAGCACGAGCGAAACGAGCATTCCGGCGATGGGGGCAAGCAAGCGCAGGGGAGAGTATCCCGCGATCAACAGCATAATCAGCTCGTTGTTCCGCATCAGGTCGCTGACCAAGAGCGATATACCGATCACCACCACCAACGGGGTGGCTTTTAGAATCTCATGCGGAACGCGCAATAAAATGTAAAACGTAGACAAATGCAGCGGGGCTTCGGCTTCCATCAAGTCGCGCATGCTGTCAAACATCACAAGCACAAACGAAATGCTTAAAAAAAGCAGGAAGAGAAAAAACAGGACCTGCGCGAATCGCTTCAGAAGTAAGAGATCAACCGTTTTAAAAAGGCTATCCATCGTTACCGGTCCTTCATGGTTTGATACAGCGCTGCCACGACAGCCAGGCTGACGATATTGGGCAGCCACACTCCAAGCCAAACGGGCAGCGAGCCGTCTTCGGCATAGCGGCTGCCGAAACTCAAGAGCGTATAGTAGAGAAACACCGCGGCCACCGTTAGACTATAACATGCGGATCGTTTGGCCGAACGCGAGCGCATCCCTAAGATGGCGCCGAGAAACACCATGATGATGCAGGACATGGGTAGGGCAGTGCGCGAGGCCAGTTCAAGTTCGCGTTTCATCATTTCTTTGTAGTACCACTTGCGTATGGTTTCGTCGCGGGCTTTTGAGATGGCGAGTTGGTGCTCTTCCAATTCCTGTTTCAAACGGTCATTGCTGAAGTAGCGTACATCGCGCCCCGGTGAGGCGTATTTGCTGACGATGTTGGGAATGATAATGGAGACCGAAAAGGTGGCGAATTGGATGACGATATCGCGTTCAGGGTTTGGCGTTTGGTGGAGCACGCCGTCTTTCATGTTCATGGTTAGGATATTTTCATCGGGATGAAAGACAAGATTGGCGGTGGGCGCGGTGATGACACCGGCGATGGATTTATCCTGCTGCTCGAATAACTTTAAGTCATGCATGTTGCCCGATTCAACAGATGAGGGAGAAAAGACCATGCCGCCCAAGGATGTAAACTCGCCGGGGCGGATGCCGGCGGTGGCGGTTTTTTGCACCACATCAATGGCGGTGGCTTGAAAGATGCGGTTGCCTTTGGGGGCGATGCGGTGCCCCCACCATAAGAGCAGGGCGGTGGTGATTAAGCCGATGACCAAGGCCGGGGTTAATAACTGCTTGATGGAATAGCCGCAGGAGTAAAGCGCGATAAGTTCACGATCCATGGCCATGCGGCCGTAGACCATCATGGATCCCAAAAGAATGGCGATGGGAAACGACATCATCATAACGGAAGGGAGAATGGAAAAAAGCATGGTGATTACGGTTGAGGTTGAGGCGCCGTCAGCGACCAACAGTTCCGTAAATTTGAAGATGCGTTTAAGCATAAACACAAAGGTAAACGGAACAATGCCTTCTGCAATAGCCGACATAAGTTGAAAGAATACGGACCGGGTTATGATCTTCATAAAGTGTCGTTTGTGTTTGTGGTATTTATTTTAGGGTACTTTATCTCCCCTAGCCCCCTTGAATAAGGGGAAAAAGAATGCCGGTGCCGATTGCGAATTGTAGAGGGTTGCAGAAACAACCCTGTGCTTGAGGCGGAAAGGCTGACTGTTGGAAATATCTATACTATACTAGAAAATCTTGGGGGGACAAATATGAAACCGGGTAAATCTGCTTTTACATTAATTGAATTGCTGATTGTGGTTGCAATTATCGGGATTCTCGCGGCAATCGCGGTACCGAATTTTTTGAGCGCGCAGGCACGGGCAAAGATAGCAAAAAGCTATGCCAATTTAAGGGCAGCGCAAACGGGTATTTTGGCCTATATGGTGGATTACAATTGGGCGCCGATCGATAAAGGGCCGGACGCGGAAACAGGAGAAACATACATCGCCCTGACCACACCGGTAGCGTATTTGTCGTCGCGGGACGCGTTTACAGATCTGTATTTCACCGGTACAGAAGAAGATGTGGGACGGTTTGTCGGGTACGGCGCTCCATTGCACGTGGGGCGGTTTGACGATCAGGCGCGATTTGATCTGTTCGCGCGCGCGAATGTCTCGTTCTTTCTGTATGGATGGGGGCCTGACCGCAAGCCGGATTATCCCTGGCCCACTCCGGAATATGGCATGTTGAGTTTTGATGCGCCGCATCAAGCCGGTGCCAACCAGGATGGCGGTCTGTTTTACAATCCTTCTAACGGAGTTGTGTCTGAGGGCGATATTATTGCCACGCAAGGGAAACTCTTTCAGTAAGCGATCAAATATCTTTCAATAAGCAGTGATTGCATGTCTATCGAATCCAAGCTGTATGAGAATCTTGCCATTATCATCCCATGCTACAATTGCGGCAATGCGGTAATCCCGGTTGTGAATGCCTGCAAGTCTTTCTCCAATCAAATTCTTCTGGTAAACGACGGGAGCGGTTCGGAAACAAAAAAATCAATCGCCGCCTGCGGTTGTGAGACGATTGCGTGGGAGCGAAATCAGGGCAAAGGCTATGCCTTGCGGGAAGGGATGAAATGGTGGCTGCGGCGCGGTGGATGGGAGATCCTCATCACGTTGGACAGCGATGGACAGCACGAGCCGAAAGAAATTCAGCATCTTCTGGACGTGTATCTCAAAACAGAGGCGGATATTGTGTTGGGCACACGGCGCTTTGAACGCAGCGGGATGCCAACGGTGCGCTATTGGGCGAATGTTCTCAGTTCGAAACTGATCGCACTGCTGACGGGATGCAAGACGCGGGATTTGCAATGCGGGTTCCGGCTGTTTACCCGAAACGCGTTGGAACAACTGATGCCGCGGCTGCTTTCGAACGCGTATTCCATTGAAACCGAAATGCTCTTAACCGCGCACGGGTTGGGATTGTCATACGCGGAGGCGGATGTTTCATCCATCTACTTGGAAGAAGCGTCTATGCGCTCGGCTTGGCGGCCGTTGACCGATTCGTGGGAAATCGCATGTGTTGTAGGGCGGTATTTGGTAAAACGGTGATGATTCCCCCCTACCCTCGCCCGTATTAAGAGGGTAAAAACGGCTGGTATACCGTTTCTATTTTTCTGTTTCGGATGGTAGAGTAATCGGGACGAAACGAACGCGCGTTTGACAACGATCCAATATCCCATATTCAAAGGAATTGCATGGTTTATAATCCGAAGACGGCGTGACCTGCCGAGTTTGATTTCCGCTTGAAAGGGCAATAAACATGTTAATGGGAAAACAGAACGCGACAGTGCAGCGGATTACGCCGATTGCGACACACGGGCAAAAGAATTTCCGTGTGCAGTTTGTCTTGGATTCGCAGCCGGGACAGGTACTCCAAGCACAGTTTGCCGCAGAAACATTTGATGAAGGAATTCAACCGGGCGATGTTGTTGAAGTGAACTTTGTGGCGGGGGTTGCGGTGGAAATGGTGAAGGTGGAGTAAGTGAAACGTTGAATTGAGATCCTTAATCTCAAACTTGAATGGGCCGAAAAAAGACGGGACACCAACAAAAAGCGAAACCGCATCGATCATGCTTTCGATTTTTCTTTCACGAATATCCCCACTTTATTTAATTTTCGAATCAAGGATTGTTGTTTGTTCGGCTCTAAAAACATGAGCGTAGTATCCGTCAGCAGTTCGACCTTTTTTCCACCTGCTTTTTTGATTTTTGACGCGGTTTCCATATCAGGACATTGAAACACAAGCACGTTTTGGGATTCAACATACCGAACTTGCCGGTGCCATTCCTGGATATCGATTGTTACATTCGCGGGAATGTCTTTTTTGCTTAGGCGCGTAAGGGAATCGAGAATTTCTTCGGCCGTGATTCCGCTGAATGCGGCGCGCTGAACGGAGGCCGGGGTCAACCGAAATAGGATTCCAACATGCTGGCCGACTCGTTCGGCGAATTTCGCGAGGATACTTTCCGCGCGTGGAGAATTGTGGGGGAAAAATACTTCAAAATTGGGTTGGATCAAAACCGTATCCGATTCCTCAAATTGATAATCAAAGTCATCTGTATCATTCAACAAATAATGGCCGATTTCTGTTATGGAGAGTGCGATTCCCCCATTGTTACAGTACCCAAGTTTCACACAACCCAACGGCACCAAACGCTCAAACAGAAACATTTCTAACGTTTCTATCCACCTCTTTATCGCCGATGATTGATCGAGCGTGAAATAACTGGGAAACGATTTTTGCCGGACAACCTTTATAAGCGGGTTATCGCTTTTCTCTTGGCGGTTGAAGAATTCTTCATAAGTAATTAGGCCTTCATCGGCAATGGAAGCAAATGCGTCCACTAGCTTCCGCGTGAACTCCACACGGTTAACAAATATCGTCAAATAGTTTATATTGGGTACGAAATTTAAATTTTGTACATGAAATCCATCATCCATTTGATCTTCGTTTGGATAGATTTGGGATTTGAAGTAATCCAGAATCCATTTAAGTCTTTGTTTGGGAGGTAGGTTCAACCATTCTTCGCCGTTCATTGTGATGGTGTATTTCAAGTTCTCATGCCGTTTTCTGGCATTGACCGCGTCGATGAAATAAAGTTGGTAAAGATAACCGAGGGCTATATTCACCCTGCCTTTATTTGATAGCATCAATTCATCCTGCAAAATGGGTGGCAAATGAACGATTTTTTGGGTGAGTATTTTCATGGTTTCGGCGAACAAGCTTTGGTCATTTTTTCGAAGCCGAAACGGTTCCAGGGCACATTCTTCCAAGACCGTTACCATATCATCCAATACGTATGGATAATAAGACATTTCTTCTTTGAGCCGTAACGATGCATCCATAATAAGATTGGTTTCAAGTGGTTTCGTATTTTTGTAATGTACCATGAAAATGAAGTGGATCAATCCACTATTACTGTTGGGGGGAGTATGTCATTTCTCTCCGTAAAAAGGGAGGGGGAAGCGAAATGGCATAGGGGTTTGCCCGCCTGCTTCAACCTACAGTACTGGCATGATCCCTGCACAGCAAAACAACAGCGGGTTCTACATCATTTTACTGTTTGCTGATGGCTTCAGACGATGAAAAGAACTTCAACCAAAAGAGCCGGCAAATGCCGGCTCTTTTCTTAGGGACCAAAAAATATATTTAGCCTTTTAAAGCGTCTTCGACGGCTTGTTTGAATTCATCGGAGGAGGGGTTGGTTTTGCTGCGGAAACGGCGGAGCAGTTTCCCATCTTTGCCGATGATGAACTTTTCGAAGTTCCATTTGATTTCCCCTTTGAAATCGGGGTTTTCTAACGAGGTCAAATATTTGAATAAGGGGTGCTGATCGTCACCTTTGGTGGACACTTTGGAGAACATCGGGAAGGTGATATTGAAGTTGGCGGTGCAGAATTCTTTAATTTCGGCTTCGGTGCCCGGTTCTTGTTTGCCGTAGTTGTTGGCCGGGAAGCCCATGACGACCACGCCTTTGTCTTGGTATTCTTTGTACAATGCCTGCATGTCTTCATATTGCGGGGTAAAGCCGCATTTGGAAGCCACATTGATGATGACCATGACTTTGCCTTTATACTCATTAAAATATACTTCTTTGCCGTCGATGTTTTTGACTTTGAAATCGTAAATGGACTTCTCTCCTTCTTTGAGGGCACTGCCGACTGCGTTTAACTGCACGGTGATAACAATAAGCATTGCGACTGCTGCGAATCCGAAGATCAGTTTGTACATGAAAATTCTCCTCTTGAGTGAATGATTAATACGATCACGATTATTTTAGAAAATTATCGGCGAATTACAACGTTTGGGTTCCATTATTCGGTTTAGATTTTGTCAGTATTTCATGATAGGGAGTCCAGAATTTGAAAACAGTGACAGGTTATGAGTGATGACGAAGCGGCAAAAAGTCAAAAATATGCACGCTTCCAACTTGCAAACATATGCTCTACAGGTAAGATTCCCGCTCCAAAATATACGCCATCATGTTATTGTCCATTTTCCTTTTTGTTGGGATATCTTTGTTGGGATATCAGGGATGAGATTAGTCGGTTGAGTTTGTTTGCGAAACCGATCAGGATGACCGATGACCCTTACAGGCTATGAATCCGAAATCGTCGCCGACTATTACGACTACGCTGAGCCACTCAACCAGCGCGATGATATTGCCTTCTTTGTCAACCAAGCAAAACAAGCAGGCGGGAATGTCCTCGAACTTGGCTGCGGCACCGGACGGGTTCTCATCCCCACTGCCCAAGCAGGCATATCCATCATTGGGCTTGATTTATCCACGCCAATGCTCAATCGCTGCCGCCAAAAGTTGGAATCTCTTTCATCTGAAATCCAATACAACATCCAACTCCATCAAGCCAACATGACCGACTTTGATCTTGGAGAGCAATTTTCCCTCATCACCATACCTTTTCGCGGCTTCCATCATCTCATTTCAATCGAAGATCAACTCGCCTGCCTGCAATGCGTATCCAAGCACCTTAAACCAAACGGCCTATTAATCCTCGACCTCTTCAATCCCATTCTCCAACGCATTCTTGACGAAAAAGAAGCCCACGCTATCCACAATGAGCCGAAAGTAAAAATCCCCGATGGCAGAACAATTCAACGGACACAAAAAAACACTTCCCCCAATCCCAACCTTCAAGTCGTCCATGCCGAACACACTTACCACATCACAGAGACGGACGGCTCATCAAATACCTTCACTACCTCCTACCCTATGCGCTACTTCTTTCGCTACGAAATCGAACATCTCCTCGCCCGCTGCGGCTTCGAAATCCAATCGGTGTACAGCGATTATCAAAAGGCAACGTTTGATGAATTCAAACCGGGAGAGATGCTCTTTTTGTCAAGATAATTTACTTGACAATCTACTGGAAATTCTATTATTTTTCAGCAAAGATGTGCGATATTGAACGCTCTGGCTTGACATCTATGCGAACCGGACGTAATGTTTTGGCAATAGATATTTAACAAAGAAAAAAACCAATATCTTACAGAACTCTTGGGTTTGCAGCGGCGAAAGCCCTTGTGATTGAATTCAATTGTTTTTTATAAACTCAAATAATCTCTGTAAAACATTGGAAAAATAACTGGAGGATATTCCCGTGGAAGGTAAAGCATTAGGTTTAGTGGAAACACGTGGGTTGGTTGGATCTATCGAAGCGGCGGATGCCATGGTCAAAGCCGCAAATGTAACGCTCATTGGTAAAGAAAAAATCGGAGGCGGTTTTGTCACCGTAATGGTTCGCGGAGATGTTGGCGCAGTGAAAGCGGCCACCGATTCCGGCGCCGCGGCTGCCCGCAAAGTTGGTGAAGTGGTTTCTGTTCATGTCATTCCACGTCCTCATTCAGATATCGAAGGTATTTTGCCCTCTAAATAAGTCGTATCCAAACACATAGCGCCTGCAAACACGGGCGCTTCAGATTTTTGTTCCAGAACTTTCGCATGTACTGGAATGTGTTTTGAATGGTAACGATGAATAACTGATGGGGGATTATGAGTACTAAAATCGATTCGCAACTAATCGAACAAGTGACGCGCCAGGTACTGGAGCGGTACCGCTCCAGCGTATCCGCTCCATCGCCAACCGCGCATGCGCCATCGTCCCCGGTTCATGTTCCGGCAAACGCCGGTAAGAAGTTGGTTCCCTGCAACATTTCGGTTCGCCACATTCACCTTTGCCGTGAGCATCTCGATATCCTGTTCGGCTCCGGCTCCGAACTTGAACCGATGCGCGATCTCTATCAGCCGGGACAATACGCCGCCAAGCAAGCGTTAACGCTGGTCGGCCCACGGATGCGCTGCATGGGTGAGGTTCGCGTGCTTGGGCCATTGCGCCCGGCAACGCAAGTTGAAGTCTCACGAACCGATGCGATTTATTTGGGGATTGATCCCCCTGTGAATCCATCAGGAAACCATGAAGGCAGTGTCGGCTTGATCTTGGTCGGCCCGGTCGGTGTCGTTCACCTTGAGAAAGGTGTCATCCTCGCCAACCGCCACGTCCATGTATCAACTAATTCGGCGGAAAAATGGGGCTTGACGGATAATCAATCCGTAAAAGTCCGGGTGAAAACCCATAAAACGACCTTGCTGGAAGACTGCCAGGTTCGCGTACACAAAGCACACTTGGATGAAATGCATCTCGATACCGATGACGGCAACGCCTGCGGACTGCGCGGCGGCGAGATGGTGGAAATTATCGTATAAATAGGATTCATTTATGTAAGGCTCAATTTATAGGATGGGCTCTTGTAGGGTGGGCTCAAAGCGAAGCGTAGCCCACCACTTGTATCTGCAAATTTGTTAGGTCGGTCGCGTCTCTATGACCCACCATGAACAACCAAATACGGAGAAGTGATTTCAGTTGAATGGATTTAAAATACCTAGACAGAATCGTTCAAGATGCCGTACAGCAAGTGATGGCGCAGCGCGAACTCGAACAAAGCATGATGCTGCCGCCCTCACCCACCGAAACCGTTTACCCCAACGCGTGCAAGGGCCCGGTCTGCGGTTTTTTCAATCCATCTACGCAGCCGTCAATCGCATCACAATCAACACCTCAACCCCAAGCAACGATTTCCAAACCAAACGGCCCCGCAATCCTATCGCTTCTTAGCGGGGCCAAAGAAAAGTGGGATGTCATCAGCAGCGCGTTTTTAGATTGGCGCCAAAAAGGAATCCACCTCGACGGCATCTTCTCATCCAATGGCCGTGAAATTATCGGCAATGAAGAAATCCAACGCCTGGGGATCAATCCGATTGAAAATCCTAAAGAAATCTGGAACTTGATGTATGATCTCAAACGCTACAGCGCCGTCTTTCTGCCATCGATGAGCCGCAACAGCGCCGCCAAACTCGCATTGGGGATCACCGATAACCTATATCTCAACGTCACCATCGCGGCATTGGCACAGCAGGTTCCGGTTTATGCAACCGAAGAGGGCCTGCTTCCCACCGCATGCATCGTGTGCGGGAATAACGTGCCCGGCATTCAAGATGTCTTGCAAAACTACCGCAACCACTTGGGCACCATGGGAATGCGCATTGAATCCGCTGAAGAAACCGTTCAGAAAATCACCAGAATCGTTTTAAATATCACCGAGAGCGGAGCAGACCTGATCTCCACTCTCATTACTGAAGAAGATGCCGAAACGCTGCCCGGTCCGGTCGTGAAAGTCTCACGCGGCGGGTTAATCACCCCTCTCGCATTGGACGTCCTCCAACGCAGAGGAATCGAAGTCGTAATCGTACCGAAACAAAGTTAGAGATTAGATATTAGAGTTTAGAGATTTTTTTGTAGGGTGGGCTCAAAGCGAAGCGTAGCCCACCACTCGCGCAAGCGAGCCATTGGGAGGGCGAGGCTCCCGCCGAGCCAGAAGTTCAGTATGCGAAAAATAGAACAAAACTAAGAAACACATATTAGGGATAAAAAAATGAACGAACAAAACATAGCCGAAATCGTCACAAAAGTTGTGCAGGAACTGCAAAAACAAAACGGCAGCACCACTGGCCCTCAACCCGCCATCGCCTGCGCGGGCGGCGCCGTCAGCGGAGGCCGCGACGGGGTGTTTGAGGACGTCAATGATGCCATTAAAGCCGCCGCTTATGCCCAGCGCCAATTGGAAGACATGCCGCTGAACGACAGAAAACGCTTCATCAAAGTGATTCGCGATACATCCAAACAGCACGCGCGCGATTGGGCGGAACTGGCCGTCTCCGATACCGGCATGGGACGCGCCGATCACAAAGTTGTCAAAAACACCTTGGCGTATGAACTCACCCCCGGCGTGGAAGAACTCACCACCACCTGCGTCACCGGCGACAAAGGCTTGATGATTCAAGAGTACGCGCCCTTCGGCGTGATTGGCACAATTACCCCTTCAACCAACCCAACCGCGACCGTCATTAACCACTCCATCGCCATGCTATCCGCCGGGAACTCGGTAGTCTTCGGGCCGCATCCCAGCGCCGTTGAATGTACCTTGAAATGTATGCAAGACATCAACCGCGCGTTGGTCGCTGCCGGCGCCCCGGCAAACTTATTAACATCCGTATCCAAACCAACCCTGCGCACCGCCAAAGAATTGATGACGCATCCCGATATCAAACTGCTGGTCGCCACTGGAGGCCCTGCCGTCGTTCGCGCCGCCATGGAAAGCCCCAAACGAGCCATCGTCGCCGGACCGGGCAACCCGCCGGTCATCGTCGATGAAACCTGCGATATGCCCACCGCGGCCAGCCGCATTTATGAAGGAGCCACCTTCGACAACAATATGCCCTGTATCTGCGAAAAAGAAGCCTTCATTCTTTCCAGCGTGTATGACCAATTCTTAACCGCGATGCAAAACCGCGGGGCCTATCTGCTCAACCAAAGCCAAGTCGAAGCCGTGATGAAAGTGGTGCTGACCGAAGACAACCACGTCAACCGCGATTGGGTGGGGCAGGATGCCGCCAAGATCGCCCAAAGCATCAACCTGCAAGTGCCTTCCAACTGCGAACTGCTGCTGGCGGAAGTGGACCGCAACCATCCCTTTGTGGTCAATGAATTATTGATGCCGATTTTGGGCTGCGTGCGCTGCGATACCTTCGAGCAGGCCGTCGATTACGCCGTCGAAGCCGAACACGGGTTCGGCCACACCGCCATCATCCACAGCCAGCGCATGGACCGCATCACCTATTTCGCCACAAAGATCAAAGTGAACCTGTTTGTCTCCAACGGTTCGTGCGGGGCGGTCCTAGGCTACGGAGGCGAAGGCTGGACCGCCTACACCATCGCCGGCGCCACCGGAGAAGGCCCCTGCACCCCGAAAACCTTCAGCAAGATTAAACGCTTTTCTGCTGCTAATAATCTACGGGTGGTGTAAGGGAAGTTTGTTGCTGATTCTGAAATTCTCTTGTATAATGAGGATGTCGTGACATTCAACGAACTGATTCGATTATTAACGAAGAATGGTTTTGTTCTTGTTAAAGAAAAAGGATCTGTTCGTTATTATAAAAATGAAGAGCTCAACAGATTGGTTCGTATCGATTATCACGGTGCAAAAGAGGTTCCCAAAGGGACATGCCACGCAATTCTAAAATCCGCTGGAATTAAAATCAAATGATCAACATCAAATACTCCCTCACAATTGAAGCAACGGAAGACCCCAACTTCTTCGGGTTCTACTCAACCGAATTGGAAGGCTTTTCTGGAGTAGGGCACTCCATCGAAGACTGTATCTATAAGGCAAAATGGGGCATGGAAGAGCATATGCAAATCTTGCAAGAAGAAGGAATACCCGTTCCGGTTCCTTCTTCATCCCCTTCTATTACCATCATCAACGAAACAACGGAGAATGCTGCCGCAAGGTAGAACGGTAGGG
>CAYVAZ010000006.1:0-38880 GCA_964449065.1 uncultured bacterium | reverse complement strand
TCCGGTGAGAAGGGGCGTTTTCGGTAAAACAACAGCGGCAATCTAAACCATACCTTGTGAGACAACCAATCCTGAATATATTGTTGAGTAACCATTACGATTCAGGATGACTCTATGACCGACTCACACACAGCCGCGCCCGAATTCATTCCTCTCACCTTCGGCGTCGAAACCCTCTATCCCCCATTGGCGCTGGAAAGCAATAAACTGCGCGAAGTCTATATGAAACTGGCCGACCCTTGCCGCTTTAATGAATTTAAACTCGCAGGCGAAGGCCAAGGCGCTCGCATGGCCGATGGGAACAACCGCCATCTCACACTGGCCGGCGACCGTATCGTCTACCGCGACGACATGACCCAGGCCACCTTCTTTAGTTTTTGTGAGGATTGCCGCACTATCTTTACCGCCTTGCGCGAACACCTCAACGTTCCGGTTTTTCTGCATACTAAAGTTTTGATACGCACATTGATGCCGCACAACAGCCCCAACAAAGCCAACGCCAGCATGGAAAACCTGATGATCCCCTCGGTAGCCGATCACCTCAAAACCTTCAACCGCCCCACAACCGGTGTCGGCTTCCGTCTCGTTTTCCCGGCAACCCAACAGCAGCACTCCACCTTTAACGTGCGCATCGAACCCTACTACCGCGATATGAAACTCTTCTTCCTAGAAAACAGCGCCCAGTTTTTCGACCCGGTCACCGATTACACCGTTTTAGAAGGTTACTTTCAAAACGCCTATGCGTTCTTACAACAAGAAATCGGCTGGTTCATTCAGTCACTCACATCCAAACCGGAACAATAATATGAACAAATTTCTCTGCTGCTTCCTAATTCTCTTCAGCCTACAAGTACAAGCCTTGGATGAAATAAAAACCATCGATCTCTCGCCGTACTTCAAAGACTACCGCGAAAGCACCTTTGTCCTGTATGATACAAACAAAAAGCACTTCCAAATCCATAATCCGGAACTGGCCGAAAAGCGACGCTCTCCCTGCTCTACCTTCAAAATCCCCAACTCGCTCATCGGGCTTGATTCCGGCGTCATTAAAGACCAAAACCACCTCTTCAAATGGGACGGCACCAAACGCTGGAACGAGCATTGGAACAAAGACCACACGCTAAAAACCGCGTTCAAGCAATCCGCCGTCTGGTACTATCAAGAGCTCGCCCGCCAAGTCGGTACAGCGAAAATGCGGGACTACCTAAACAAACTGAACTACGGCAACAAAGACATCTCCGGTGGAATCAATCAATTCTGGCTGGGCGATTCGCTCGAAATTTCCGCCATGGAGCAAATCCGCTTTCTGCAAAAGTTGTATTTCAACAACCTCCCCATCGGTCAGCGGAACATCGATATTGTCAAAGACATCATGATCTACAAAACGGGTGATGATTTTGTCTTGCGCGGCAAGACCGGTTCTGGATGGATAGAAGGTGAAACTCAATGGGGCTGGTACGGGGGATACCTTGAAACAGGTGAAGACGTCTACATTTTCGCCGCCAACATCGAGGCGCAAGAAAACGCTTCCGGACGCACCTGCCGTGGAATCGTAATCAACATCCTCAAAGAAATGAAGCTGATGGATTAAATATTTCTTCCTTCTAATAGAACACTTCGGGTTCTACTGCACTGAATTTGTCTCCACCAATTTATACCAAAAGAAATATGGAATGTCCGCTTTCGGTATGACTGGTGGGCTACCGGACACAAGCCTTTCGGTTGGATTCAGGCTTGCACCCGCTTTGACATAAAGCGTAATCAAGGTTGTAAGAGTGTTGAGCCCTACCAATATAACGGACATTTTTTATTTCAAATGGTATTATTGGAGGAGATGTCCGAAGCGATGAGGATAGAGGGGGTTCGATATCCTCCATTCCAACTAAAATAAGCAACCCACACTCATCACTCATCACTCATCAAATCTCTAATCCTAATCCCTGCCTTTCATCGACACACATACCAGCCTCTCCCCATTGCGCAAATACAACAACCCATCCGCCAACACCGGTGCCGCCCAGCAGGGGTAATCCAATCCCTCAATCTTAAACCGGCAAATCTCTTCATATTTTTTAGGATTCACCTTAACCAGAATCAACGTGCCATACTCACTGATGAAAATCAACTTCCCATCCGCCATCATGGCCGATCCCTGGCCGAACCGCTCCTGAATCTCCGCCGATGACCGCGCCCGTTTTCCCGCCTCACCACCATGATTGATCCCATCCGTTTGCCATTGCAGTTCGCCCGTTTTAAAATTCACACAACGTAGGATCGCGTCGCCGGTGTTCCGCCCGCTGATGCCGTAAATATATCCGTCATTATAAATCGGCGTGTTCATGTGCAGTTCCAAAATGGTGCTCTTCCACACATCCTCAAAACGCTTGCCGTCTTCATTTACTTTAAGCACCAAACACCCCGTGCGGTAATATGAATTGGAGATGAATACATGGTCATCCATCACCAGCGGGGTCATCACATTCACCGATTCATTCATTTCCGCCCGAAACCACCGGCTGAAATTGACCACTCCATCATCCGGGTTCACCGAAACCAACCCCTGCCGCATCAACGCAAAAATGGTGTTTTTACCATGCACATTCGCAATCACGGGGGTTGAATAACTCGCGATTTTCCAATCGGTCTCCCAATCCACTTTGCGGCTGCCGCGAAAAGTCAGCATCGGCTTGCCCTGCCAGTTGTTCCGGCCAACGCTTTCCCAAATTGTCTCTCCAGTTTTTGGATTCAGCGCCGATAGCCCCGCATTCGGCTGTCCGCCCGTCATCACAATCAACTTATCTTGGTACAACACCGGGCTGCTTCCTACACCAAAAAACGCTTCCGGCACATCCCATTCGTTCCACACATCCCGCTGCCAAACCAACCCGCCATCATCCATCGATACACAAGTCAACTTTCCTTCCGCGCCGAATGTGTAGCAATACTCATCCGTCAAATAAGGGCTTGATCGTGGGCCATTGTTATACCCATACGGATCAATAAAATTCGATGGATACGCATAGTTCCAAATCTCGTCCCCGCTTTCCGCGTCCAAACACAACACAATCTCTTTATTCCCCACGCGGTGATGCACCACCAGTTTGCCATCAAGAATCGATGGCGCGCCATACCCGGTGCCCAAATCCATCTGCCATGGGATTGCCGGTCCTTCGTCTCCCCACTTATCAATCAAGCCGGTTTCATTCGAGATGCCGTTCCCGTTCGGCCCCAAAAACCGCGGCCAATCTTCCGCACAAACAATGGGCGACGCAATTGTTATAGACAATGATAATGCAGACAATAAAAAAAGTATTCGCATTTAATTTCCTCTTCATCATTCTAAGTTTTGGATGGTACGAATTTACCAGGATATGCATTGCATTTCAATCATTGTAATCGGTCAGCCACTTGAAGAGAAATTCCCCCTTCCAAAGGTGGAAGGGGTTAGGGGTGGGTTTGAAGCACTGAGCGATTAACCCCCACCTAGCCCAATGCCATTGACTTAGGACTCTTAGATCATTTCAGGTTTGCGTAGACGTTGTGTGTAGGGGCACATTGCAATGTGCCCCTACGGCAAGTGCAATACCAATTTCCTGTTTATCCAACCTTAAATTGCTCTAATTCCTTAAGTCAATGACATTGCCACCTAGCTTCCCCCATTGTATTGGGGGAGGAATGAGAAAATCCATTCGATATTTTGCATATGCACTTCATATCGCTGACCTGTTACCAATCATTCGCTATCTCTTTCGCGGATAATCTATTGACTGATGGATCGATCTTTCCACTCGTGTTCCAATCCTTATTGATAACTTGCTATCAGGTTTTCACAAACTTCTAATTCCTTTTCTTTCATATATACCTTGATTTGAACCTTCATTTACTGGACATTTATAGCATCAACCCATTCACAATTGAAAGGAAAAAAAATGAAGTATTTATTAGGATTTAGTGTCACTTTGTTTTGTTTGGCGGCTGCGCAGGTTCACGCCAAACCCGAAGCCTTTGAAATCGGTATGCACAACGCTGGTGAACTACCCGGCGGCAAAGAAGCCGACGGCATCCTGGGAGACTTTATCCTCCGCAATGATGTCGTTGAAGCGGTCATCTCCGGCAACAAGCCGCTGCGCAAAGCCAACATGGGAACTTTTTGGAGCGCGATTACGCCGGGCTGTGTTTATGATCTAACTTATTTGGATGAAGACAACGACCAGCTCACCATCTTCGCGCCCTCCAACCAGCAAGGTCCGGTCTCGTATGTCCGCATCGTTGATGACGGCACCGACAGTGATGCCGCCGAAATAGAAACGGTTGTGACAGCCGCCAGCAACGGCGGGCTCTACAAGCGCCACCTCTACCGCATCCAGGACGGCTGGGAAGGCCTGTTCATCATCACCACATTAAAAAACGAATCAGATGAAGCCATAACCTTTTCCACCAATGATGTATGGACGCGCTTGAGCAACGCCAAAAAAGTCGGCGAGACCTTCGTCGCCGATGCCATCGACCCATCCGATAAAGTCGGCTATGCCTACAGATGGATCGAAATGGGTGAATACGCCGCCCCCGAAAACTCCATCGAACTGGAACCGGGCGAAGAAGTTACCTACGCCCGCGGTCTCGCCATCGGACGGTCTCCAATGGAAGCAAAGGGGTATATTGAATCCATCATGAATCCCTACGGTATGCTAGAAGGTACAGTGAAAGACACAGGCGGAGATCCGGTATCCACCGCCGAGATCACCTTCATGTTCGGCGAAGAAGCCGTTCACGCTTACCCGAATGATGAAGGCGAATTTGAGCTGCGCCTGGCGCCGGGCGAGTACAACATCAAAACCTTTGACCACGGCAGAGGCACGGTTGAATCCACCGTCACCATCCGCGACGGCCAAACCGCCACGCTCGATATCATCATGAAAGAAGCCTCCGCGGTCGCATTTGATATCCGCAATGAACGCAATCAGGATACCCCCTGCAAAGCGCAGTTCATCGGCATCAACGGAACCGAATCTCCCTACCTCGGCCCCGACAACCGCGCCCACGGCTGCCTGGATCAATATCATTCCGAAACCGGAAAGTTCACCGTCAAACTGGAGCCGGGCGAATACAAAATCATCGTCACCCGCGGCATGGAGTATGACCACATCGAGCGGGAAATCAAACTGGAAGAAGGCGAAACCGAAACCATCAATGGCAAATTAAAACGTGTTATCAATACACCGGGCTGGGTCAGCGCTGACTTTCACAATCATTCCACCCCCAGCGGCGACAACACCACCAACACCTATGACCGCGTCATCAACATCGCCGCCGAGCAAATCGAATTCGCTCCCACCACCGAACACAACCGCTTGTTTGACTGGACGCCCTACATCGAAGAACTGGGCCTGAGTGAAGAAATCAGCACCACGCAAGGGATCGAATTAACCGGCCCCAATCAGCACTTCAACTCCTTTCCGTTCGAGCCCAATCCGCTTGAGCAGGACGGCGGCGCCCCGCAGTGGCAGTATGACCCGCGCTTAAACGCCATCACGCTGCGCCATTACCAAAATAACATCCCCGAACGCTGGGTGCAGGTAAACCATCCCGACATGGTCCGCGATTTTGTTGATGAAAACGGCGACGGCTTGCGCGATGGCGGCTATGAAGGGTTCGAATTTCTCATCGACGGCGCCGAAATCGTAAACAAAGGCGGCAGCACCGCGCACATTCATATTTTGGATAAAACACCGGTATGGATTTCCGAAGACTTCGATGGCAGCCCCCGCATACGCCACAATCGCGAATTCATCTGGCTGCAACTGCTCAACCAGGGCCACCGCTATACCAGCGTCGCGGTTGCCGATGCCCACCGTGTACACGGCAACGGTGTCGGTGGGATACGAACCTACATCCCCAGTTCCTCCGACAAACCGTCTGAAATCGATTGGAAAGAAATGGCTGTCAACGCCAAAGCCGGGCGTGTCATCATCACCAACGGTCCCTACCTTGAAGTCGAGACCGGAGACGGCACCATCGCGGGCGGCAGCACCCTGGCCAACGGCGAATTAAAACTGCATGTCAAAGTGCAGTGCAACACCTGGGTGGATATTGACCGTGTGCAGGTCTTGGTGAACGGCCGTCAGCGCGAAGATGTCAACTTTAAACGCTCTACTCATCCCGAACTGTTCAAAGACGGCATAGTGCAGTTTGATGAAACCATCAACGTGCCGCTGCAAGAAGACAGCCACATCATCGTAGTCGCTTTTGGCGAAGATTATGACCTCAAAACCGGCTGGGGTACCAGTTGGCAGGCGAAAATGCAGCCCTGCGCCTACAACAACCCGATTTATGTCGATGTAGACGGCGGCGGATTTACAGCCAACGGAGACACCCTCGGCTTCCCCATCCCCGACTACGGTGTCACCGTCGAACAAGCCCAAACTTGGATCAGCAGCGTGAAGTAATTCAGTTAAAAATGATGTACCGGTTCATTCGACAGGGGCAGCCACGGTGTGGCTGCCCCCAAATCGTTAAAAGGTTTTACAGTGGGAGGGCGGGGCTCCTGCCCTCCTCAAAAAAAAATTGTTTGAACAACTTTTTTCAAGTATATTCTCATTGAGTTGTACGGATTGACGCACCGGCTGGAAGCCGATGCTACCCATAGCAAACATATCGTTGGCAAATACTCCACTAATTTTTTTGGAAAACTTTAGCAAACTTGGGGGAGAATTTTGAGGCCTTCGAAAGACATATTAGCCACGCATCAAACATTATTTTTTTGAAAAGGTATTATTATCCCCATTCCTGTTCTCGTACCAGAATACAAATCCAAGAAAAAAATGAAATGCAAAAATATAGGGCACTGAGTACCTGACCGAAAGCTCATAGCAAAAAAGAAGTGAAAAAAAGGGGATAGCGGCAAACAATCCAAATATCAAACAAATCAAAATTTCAATCTTATTTTTATTCTTATAAGATTTCATCACAATTTCCCCCGGATATTTTTGCGCCGGCGAAAGTCGTTCGATTTAAACTCAATGGGATCGAGCATTTCGATCATGCGTGAATACAAGCGAGAATCGGTTTTCATCTTCAAATCCTCCAACTTAAAGTTGGAGGTGATAATGAGTGTTTTGCAGTCTTGGTAGCGCTTGTTGATAATCGCGTACAGCCGGTCCGCCACCCAGGCGGATGTCTTTTGCGCGCCGAAATCATCCAAGACCAGGACTTGGCGCTGCAAGTCTTTTTCCAACCGGCTTTTGGTGTTGGTTAAATCATCCGGGTTGAAGGTAGAACGGATTTCATCCAGCAAATCGATGACGTTATAGAAAACCCCGTCATACCCCTGCTCGATCAATGCTTTAAGTATACAGATCCCCAAATGCGTCTTGCCGGAACCGGTTGAACCGAAGATGTACAGACCTTTGTTCTCTTTCGGAGAATATTTAATGACATACTCACGCGCTTTGCGGTATGGTTCCCGTATATCCGGCAGCATTTCCGATGTGCGCAGCGAAACATCTTCATAGCGTTTGGGGATACGTGCCTGCGCAATCTCAAACTGCGCCACATCACGCCGGGTACACTCGCACGCGACGATCCCGCGCGGCGTCTTGACATATCCAAACCCGCTGCACGTTTCGCAGCGGCCGTCCGGGTCGTTTTCCGGTAGCGATTCGATATCTTCATGAGAAACTTTCTGCAGCAGTTCTTCAATCCGTTCGCTTAAAGTCGATAGTTTTTTCATTGTTTTATCATCATTGATGTTTCGTTAAAGTGTAGATGGGATTCATATCTGAATCAATTCGTATCTGAGTCAATTAGAGAATTCTAAAAACGTTATTCTTCTATCACCGCTTTCTTATTTAAACGGTTGCGAATCCAAGACAAGCTTTTTGATTTTCGCGTGTAGGCTTCCGAAAACACTTCATAGATCACCGCCATATCAAAGGTGTTGGCGATCTCTTCCAAGTCTTCCACAATTCTAGGGGTAAACTTCAATCCAAAAATCATCTGATAGAGAAAGATGACTTTTTCCGACCGGTTCAGCTCTTCTATATCATGCAAATAGCGTAAAATATAGCGGCTGGACTGCACACCGGATTCATGCAACCGCACCCGGATTTCCGCCTCGGTCAGAGGCGATTGCATCGGCACTTCGATTCGGCATTCCGCGTCGTTTTCTTCAATCTGGCGCAACTCAATCCACTGTTCTTTTTCCAACCGGTCGAGGGCTTTTTTTACGGTATCAACCGGAATTCCCAACCAGCGGGACAGCCATTCAAAGCGAATCAAAAAATAGTCGGGGGTTAAATTCGCGTCGCAGTCCAGTTCCACCAACTTACGGAACACCAACCAAGCTTGAGGGTGGCATTGCTCAGCAAGAAGGGCGGGGATACCGCTTTCCTCGATCCAGCGCGGGAACGATACCCATATCGGATTTTTTGCAGTGGAACTCATGAACTATCGTGCTATTTCGAAGAAATGAGGTCTTTGGATTGATGCTCATCAACATCTTTATGGAGTTCGGCAATCTCTTTATGCAGGGCTTCCAAGCGTTCCATAATCGGGTCGGGAAGATTGACTTGATCCAGATCGCAGCCGCGGCTGACTTTTTGTCCTTCAATCACGACAACCCGTCCAGGCACACCCACAACCGTACAATTCGGAGGAACGTCCTTCAACACAACAGATTGCGCGCCGATTTTGGAATTGTCACCAACATAAACATTCCCCAGCACTTTCGCCCCGGCGCTGATCATCACATTTGAACCGATGGTCGGGTGGCGTTTGCCGGTTTCTTTGCCGGTACCGCCCAACGTCACGCCTTGAAACATGACGCAGTTGTCGCCGATAATCGTCGTCTCACCAATGACCACCCCCATACCGTGGTCGATGAACAAACCCCGGCCGATCCGGGCACCGGGGTGAATCTCAATCCCTGTAATAAAGCGGTTCACCTGAGAGATAATGCGCGGAAGCAGCGGCAGATGCAGCGTGGTATGCAGAAAATGCGCGAAACGGTGCATGATCATCGCGTGGAAGCCCGCGTAGGTTAAAATTACTTCCAACCCGCCCCAAAACCCATGAGCGGCCGGATCGTTTTCCAAGCAGGCATTAAAATCGTTAATGATCGATCGAAACATGACGCATCCTTTACTTCTTTAATTTGTCACATTAATTATACTAAGTCAAATGAACATGTCTATCGTTGATTTCAGTTCGAGCGCGTTTGTCATTCCATACAGGTAAGTAGAGTCCAATGCCTCAGCCATCCCTATACGATTCCACTCCCGGTGAACTCAAGGAATGGGTTGCCACAGCCGGAGAAAAACCGTTCCGGGCCAAACAGATTCTGGACTGGCTCTATCAAAAAGGAGCCCGGTCTTTCGATGACATGACCGACCTGTCTAAACCGCTGCGGCAAAGTCTGACCGGTTCGTTCACCCTGCAAATCCCGGAACCGGTCTCACAACAATACGCCGAATCCGATGAAACCGAAAAGGTGCTGTTTGAGTTGGAAGACAAAGAAGGCATTGAAACCGTGAAAATGCCGCGGTACTTCAAAAAAGTCAGCACCGATCCTCAAAGCGGAGAGATATCCAAAAGTGAAAATGCCAACGCCTTCACGTTATGTTTATCCAGCCAAGCCGGATGCATGTTTGCCTGCAAGTTCTGCGCGTCCGGCCAGCGCGGTCTCGAGCGAAATTTAACCGGCGGTGAAATCATCAGCCAAATCATGTACTTTGTCCGCCAAGGCGTGCCCGTCACCCGCTTGGTGTTTATGGGAACAGGCGAACCGCTGCACAATCTTCAGGGTGTAAAACGGTCTTTAGAGACGATCTGTTCTCCGGATGGTTTGGGATTATCTCCCCGCAGTGTAACCATCTCCACCGTCGGCCTAGTGCCGGAAATTTACCGCATCGCCAAAGAAGACTGGAAAACAAAGTTGGCAATATCCTTGCACGGCACCACCGATGAAGCCCGTTCCAAACTTATCCCCATCGCCAAAGATTACCAACTGGATCAACTGATGGACGCGCTGGAGTATTACCACAAGTTCAACGGCAGGCGCATTACGTTTGAGTATCTCATGCTCGATAAGGTCAACGACACCAAAGCCGATGCCAAACGTCTCGTCCGCTTTTGCGAGAGGTTCCCGGTGCTGGTGAATCTCATCCCCTTCAACACCGTCAGCCGCGCGCCGTTTCAACCCACACCCAACAAACGCATTCAAGAGTTTCAAAAGATTCTCCGCACCCACGGCACCGATGCCACCATTCGCTTCAGCCGCGGACGCAGTATTGATGCCGCCTGCGGGCAGTTGAGGCTTCATCATGCCAACTGATATACTTTACCCTCCTACACCCTGGAACCTGCGGGGCGAAGGGCTAATGGTTTTTACACTGAAACCGAGGGATAAAGCAAACAAATATCTCCCACAACCGTTTATCTCCACATCCATCATCCCCAACAAAACACCGTCGGGTTTTTACATCGCTAAATATTCCACACCTCTTACCGTTGAAGAGAGTATATGGCATGAATGGGGCGATGTATGGGCGTATGCGAAATCGGGAAAACAGCAGGGCTATTGGATTCGCGAAATGGCGGTGGATTCAGAAGCCGCGATGCGGGGCGGTATTCAGGAATGGGGGATAAACAAATTGAAAGGGGATATTGAGTTCGATTTTCACAAATCATCCCAGTATGCAAAACTTTCCTTAACAGACGGAGGGATTGAATTGCAATGGAAACCGGTTTTCTTTCATATTCCATTCAAGGCGACTATGCCGTTTTTAACACAAATTAATAATGATATACATACATATATAGTGAAGTTAAGAGGCCTTTTTCAATTGTGCAGGGTTGAAGTAATTGATCATAATCTACAACAATTCATTTCAATAAAAAAGAGCCGATATTGGGGGATGCATTTCATCAAAACCGCCGTCCACATTAGTGATTGCACCAAATCAGTGCAACAAACCTTAACCGAAAACTAACAATACAGTTCTTCATCATTCATCCGAAAGACCGAAGATTAAATCAAAAGATATAAAAATGTTTTATAACGTATAGTCACAGAATTTTTGTAATAGGTCAGCCGCTTGAAGAGAAATTTCCCCTCCCAAAGGTGGGAGGGGTTAGGGGAGGGTTTGAAGCACTGAGCGTTTAACCCCCACCTAACCTCCCCCATTGCATTGGGGGAGGAATGAGAAAATCTATTCGATTTTTTTGAAAATGCACTTCATATCGCTGACCTGTTACGAATTTTTTAAATAATCCTGAATTAAACACTAACGAATCCATAATGATAAACAACTATAAATCACCACTTTACTCTATTTCGTAAGTGAAAACCATGTATAACGTTATCCTCACATGTTTGGCTATGGAAAGCCGCCATCAACTTTTGGCGAGTCTTACGCAGGAAATGCTGCAATACCGCTCTTCGCATGACTCCTCAACAGATGATGCGGAAGAAAATGCGGATGATATGATGTTCATTCTGCCTACTTACTCCTCTGCCCGTGACCTAATTAATAAAGCCAAAACGTTTGATATTCATTATCAAATTTATAAGCATGAACGGTCTACCCCAATTCCGGGCCGCTAATCCCACATACCCACTCCGGCTTGCCGGGATGATTGTTCTCCCCTAAATACATGCGGATCAAAGGCCGTTGGATGGTAAAACCGATTTCTTGCAAAAAGCCGGTTACCGCTGCATTCTGATCCAAGGCGTCAACATAAACATCCTCTGTCTTGCGTTGATGGATAACCGTCAGAAATAAGTTTTTGGCAATTTCAGGAGATCTCGCAACCCACGGGCCGGGATGAAACGCGAACGAGCCGTCTCTGGCGGTAATGTATCCCTCGATCTTGCCTTTCACCCTCACCAAAAACGAATATTGCGGATAGCCTTGAAAGTACGATTCCAACACCATGCGCCGCGAGGCGCCGAATACCTCACGGTCGAATATTTCAATTTCATCCCAATCCGCGGCGGTTACCGGCTCGCATTCCAACGCCGGCTTATCCAGAGTTAAATGCTTTCCCGCGTAGCGCGCGGCTTTATATTCATCCACAAACCCCAATGAATCATACAACAACTTGCCTTCCGGGGTCGCATCCAACTTCACGGTTAGGCCCCGGTTCCGCAAATGCTCAATACCGGCATGAAGCAGCGCCTTCCCGATGCCCATGCGGTGGAACTCTTGGTCAACAATCACCATCGCCACCCAGCCGAACTTGTCTTCATACGCAATCGTACAAACCGTGCCGATAATTTTTTCTTCCGCGACCGCGACAAAACAGCCTTCCGGGTTGTAAGATAAAAAGCGTTTCCAATCCGAAAAGGTTTGGTTCCAGATCAATTGTTCTTTCAGAATATGACAGGCCGGCAAATCCCAAGTCAGCATGGTTCGGATAGTATAATCGGGCTTGGAAGGTTTCATCTGATCCCCGGTTTCGTGTATGATTTGTACTCGTACTTTATCAAATCAAACAAAAAAAGAAAAGGTTGCATCATGCTGAAAGCCGTATTATTCGATTGCGATGGTGTATTGGTCGATACTGAACGCGACGGCCACCGGGTGGCTTTTAACCAGGCGTTTCAACAAAAAGGGCTCGGCATCGAATGGGATGTGGAACTCTACGGAGAACTGTTGCAGATTGCCGGCGGCAAGGAACGCATGAAGCATTTTTTTCAACAAAACGGCTATCCGGAAGGAATAACCGATCAGGATGCCTTCATTAAAGAAATGCATCAAATCAAAACCGATGCCTTTATGAACATCATCGATACCGGCCAGCTCCCACTGCGCCCGGGTGTTGCCCGTTTGGTTGATGAAATAATTGCGGACGGATTGCAAATCGCGGTTTGCTCAACCTCAAATGTACGGGCGGTCACCTTAGTGGTGGAACGCATGTTGGGTGAAGGCCGTCAAGAGCATTTTAAAATCTTCGCGGGGGATATGATTGAGAAAAAAAAACCCGCGCCGGATATTTATAATCTCGCGAAGACGGAAATGGGGCTCAACGCGAAAGACTGTGTTGTGATTGAAGACAGCCGCAACGGCCTTTTGGCCGCCAAAGCCGCCGAAATGAAATGCCTCGTCACCAAAAGCAGTTATACGCGGGATGAAGATTTTTCCGAAGCCGATAAGGTGGTGGATGAGTTGGGCGATCCACCGGCTGTTAAAATCTCAATAAGGGAGTTAAACTCCCTATAAATTCGGCTAGTATCCTGATTTTAAAAATGCAATTTTGGAGTTATTCTGTATATTATTTAAGGAAAGAACTTAAAATGATCCAATTCAATTCAACCAAACCCTATCAACGAATTCAGGAGAAATAATGAAAGACAATCAAGAGTTACTTGATCTGATGGTGCAAGATCAATACAATCAAAAAGATATCTATCTTCCTGGTGATTATTGGAAAGGATACCAAAAAAGAGTCGTACACGGAATCCAGCAATATGGAATATCAAATTTCAGGAACTATGCAGAAATCGGGAAAGGATATGCAGATACCATTACAAAAGATCCTCTGCAATTATTAGAAGACCACAACAGCATAAAAACAAAAATGATGAAAATGATAACGAACTTTCCTAAAATCAACGTGATCATTGAATTATACAAGCAACTCATATTAAACTATATTCATGAATCCCGTTATTATAAAAGTCAATATTACGAATGCCGCTTTGGCCAATGGCTCAATGAAGTCATCCAAACCTATGCCATCCCCGACACGATGCATGGCGGTTGCGAAGATACTGTGGAAATTAATAATACTATTTATGCCCGCTTGTATATTGATTTTATCATTCGTATACACAATTTCTCCCAATATGTTCCTATATCCAAGTTAACAAATATAATGGAAATTGGGGGTGGGTTCGGTGCTTGGCCTCATCTTATGCTAACCATGTTTCCAAACATCAAAAAAGTTGTTTATATTGATATCCCTCCAATGATTTACATCGCGACTCAATATTTAAAGCACCATTTCGGCAATAGTGTCATAGATTATTCAACCACCCGGAAACAGCATACCATTGAATTTACCGATCATTCCGAGATGGAAATATTGTGCCTTTGCCCGTGGCAAATTGAACACTTAAACGTCAACATAGATTTACTTTGGAATAGCGCGTCTTTTTCGGAAATGACCCCAAACATTGTACAGAATTATGCTGCCCATTTTAAACAAACCAGTTCGAAAAATAGCCATGTTTGTCTTATTCTTAATAAAACGAAGCCTCATCTAAATCATAAAATCACGTTGCCAAATGAGGTCATTCATGCTTTCTCACCCGAATTTAAATTTGAGAATATCGAACCAAAGTTAGAACACAAAAGCCATAGCCAATACTATTACGGTCACAATTAGACGCGTTCAAGTATGAATGACAATAAAAGCAGGGCTTGGTATAGATCTCAAATTTCAGATGAATTCCATGGGCGTTTCTTACGGTATTTCTTCTTTTGTATCTCTATTAATTGCGCGAGCGAATGCGAACAATGGATCCTTAACATTACTGGTCTTCTGCCAGGTTGCGAAAAAAGCGTGTGATTGCATCTGTTATTTTGGTAGGTGTAACCCCCAGTGGTTACCCACATCAGGGTCGCCACGGGAAGCGGCCCCTACAATAGTAAAGCAATTCATAAAGAACATTTTCACTGCAACTTGGTTTGATACCGTTTCTATTTAGGATGGTGAAGTAAGCGCGGCGCTAAGCCTCAGCGTGAGAAAGACGCAACGGTTTTCTGTCTGAACAATCCGAAATAAAATTGGTATTAATCGAATTTATATCCATGCTGGGGAAGTTGTGTGCTTCAGCATCTCCCTGCCGCAATTTTACAAATGACGTCTTTCCCTCACCTCCATGTTCGTCTCAACTTCTCACCAATTTATTGCTGCGGTTTAGGATAAAATTCGTTCATGCCACACCAAATCCTTCTCGTTCCAGGCATCCATTTTTCAGCCTTCATTATCGGCTATAACCAATGGCGGTGTAACAATCTTAACAACCATACTTTATTGAAAAAACGGGAACAGTTTCTTTAAATCCTCTTTCGATGGCTGAGAGCCGTATTCGCAGATTTCAAAGGCTTCAACATATTTTACCTGCCTGGCCTTTTTGGCACTGACATATTCTTTCAATACAGGCATCCAATCCTCTTTCATGCGGAAACGGCGGTCGAAGCGGCGTTTTAAGAAGTCGAGTTTCTCCGCCCAGGTTCCGGTAAAGAAATCCGCCGGGTCGCCGCTGCCGCCCGCGCCTCTCTCATAAAACTGCGATTCCAATTTGTCCATCGCTTTGTATTTGTGCTCGATCACATCATCCACCGGTACTACAATATCCGGTGAAAACGGATAAGGCTTTTGGAAGCGGTCGGGCCAATACATGAAGACCGGGTTCTTTTTCAAATGCGGGGTATCCGGGCACATAAAGGGCACCGTCACCATAAACGCCGCATCCTGTACCAAAATACCGTTGTAGCGGTGGTCGGGGTGGTAATCGTTGGTGCGGTTGGTCAGTACCAAATCAGCGTTCCATTCGCGGATCAGCCGGATGATCTTTTTGCGGTTTTCCAACGTAGGCATCAGTTCGCCGTCGTGGTTGTCAAGCACTTCCGCCTCAAAGCCGAACTCTGCCGCAATGTCTTTTACTTCTTGAATCCGCCGCTGTGCCAGCGGGCCGCCCGCCATCACCGAATGCCCGATATCGCCGTTGGTGGTCGATACCAGTTTGACCTTATGCCCCATTTTTGCCCATTTGATCGCGCAGCCGGTCATGTTAATCTCACAATCATCGGGGTGCGCCCCTAACGCGATAATGTTGAGCGTTTCCTGTGCATGTAAAGGCAGGTTGAATACCGTGAACAGTGTCATCACAAATATGCCGGTCATTACTCTCTTCATTATTTTGGTCTCCTCTGTTATTTTCATGATATCCCTATTATCCAAAAATATTCGGAAAAGTAAAATCATATGCGATACACTATAAAGAAACATTCAGGATGTGTTTATGATCGTTGTACGCTTTCTCATTATCTTTTTGATTGTATTGAGCCTGTATTATGTGCTGATCTACCGCAATCTCGGGCCTTCTAAAGATGAACACGCTCCGGAACCGGTACAAACCGCCATGCTGTATGAAGGCTTGGAGGTCTACCCCTTCCTTTGCTACATTCCCAAAGGCTACGGCGCGCCTGGCGAGAACTATCCGCTGATTGTCTATCTGCACGACGAAGCCCAATCCGTGGAAGATGGTAAGGAACAAGCCTTAAACCAAAGCCCCATTACCCATGCCGTCTCGCAGGATGAGTTCCCCTATTTGATTGCCGCCCCCATTTCCGGTACCGACGAATGGGAAGCCACCAAACTGATCTCGTTTCTCAACACGCTGCGGCAGCAGTTTGAGATCGATCCCTCGCGCATCTATCTCACGGGCTTCGACGACGGCGCGGATGCGGTATGGATGCTCAGCATTTTTTACCCCAACCGCTTTGCCGCCATCGTCCCCATCGCCGGGACCGCCGACCCGAAAGCGGTACGGCAAAATCTTACCCACCTGCCGGTATGGATTTTTCACGGCAAGAAAGACAAAGTCGTCCCGGTCGAAAACAGTTTGCTATTAATGGGGGCATTGAAAGACCACAACGAAAACATCAACTACACATTGCTGCAAGACAAAGGCCATCGAATTTGGGAAGATGTGTATCATTACGAGGCGTTGTATGACTGGTTTTGGCAATTCCAATCGATGGAGAAGGTAAAAACGAATGATCCGTAATCTTTTGCTCATTTCCGGTTTTTGTTCCATATTTCTCGCTCCATTATTCTATAACCTTATAAAAATGGAATACGCGAAAACCTTTGGGCCGTCCATCACCATCCGCAATCAAAGTGATTCAACACTATCAAACGTGATGATCAAATTTCAATCGGCAAACGCGGAAGTCAATCTTTCAATTGGAACTTTGGCGGATAACGAGAAATGCAAATACTATCCTTTGTATTGGAACGTAAGTTCGAACGGAAACGCCATTCTCACATATACGGATCCTTTGGGGAACACACAGGAAGAGACATTAGAGTTTATCCATCCCTCACACCATTTTTCATATTACGAAATCACTCCAAACTACACCGTTGATTTTAATCATGTAATTGTGTGTGGAACAACACGTTTTACATTTTCAATATTCTAATCCCATCGGTGGGATCATTTTCATTCGGGTCAAAGCGGTAGACTTCTTCCAACACTCCCCCGTTCAATAAGGTTTGAAGGATTTGCACATTCGGGGCGGTTTCATAACTCCGGTTCAACCGCCGCATAAATTCAGGATACCACAGTTTATACACCGCCGGATACAGCACGCGGTTTTTCTCATTCGCAACCCACTCGTTCAGCAGGGGTAAACTCTTTTCTTGCGGTAAGCAAAAAAAGCGGTAGTAGGGCTGCCGGGGTGTGTTGTACCGATGAATGTTGCCATAATCATGCACGATATACTGAACTCCCTGTTCTTTCAGCACGGCAATCAATTCCTCAACGGATGGAACTTCCCAAGACATTTCAATCAGCGGGTCGGTATCAAACCAGTCGGCAAACACCGCGTCATTGGGGCAATAAAACGTTTGTTCAATGCCGTGCAGCAGCACTGTTTCATCACGCTTGGTGTTCGCCTCCAAATACTGAAAGGCATGATTGCGGATGCGCGTATCCGGGCTTTGTGTCAGCAAAAATTCTTCTTCGGTCGTCATTCCTTTCACCACCCACCAGGGGGCATACGCTTCCAGCATCATCAGTCCCGATGTTTGGCATAGGTTGTAGCCAATCAAGACGAGCAGCAATATCTTGGGCCATACACAGCAGCGGCAGGCATTCCATAAAACCAGTGCGCTGACAGGCGCCAACACAGCCAGGCAAGGAAGTAAAAAGCGGGTATCCCGGTAGGTCAGCGCCCACAAGAGAAATAAAAACACCGCGAAGAGAATATGATACACAGTCCGAATATTCCATTGCCGGTTGAGCAAGAGCAACGGCACACTTGCAAGCCAAACCGCCCCCAACGGCCACGAACCGAAGTTGTAGGGTTGATGATAAATTTCTCCGGGAAAGAAGGTGGCATAAAACGGCAGCGTAACAATATCGCCAATCTGCCACCAAATCGGCATCTGTTTAAACACATTCATCGCCCCTTTGATCCCGGCATGATAGGCGAAGAACGTTGCATTCAATTCCGACCATCCCGGTGTCGGGAACACGCCTCCAGCAAAAGGATACACCGGATTTCCCAGCAAAATCCAATTCTTCAAAAACCATGGCAGCGAGATCAATACCGCGATCCAAAACACAGTAACACTGAACCCTAACCAAGAAAGATACGACTTTTTGTAGACAATACTGGAAAGAAACACAAACCCCGCAACCGCCGCCGCCGAAGCCAGCGCGGTATATTTGCAACTCACTGCCAACCCCGCCGCCATGCCGGCGTACAGCAGCCAGTTCCAGGATGCGTTCGTTGCGTCATCCCGCCGCGCTTCACACCAATCCACAACCAATGCAAATGCTAAAAGTGTATAAAACGTCAATCCGAATTCAATAAACGACCAGGACGCAAATATCGGGACGAACGGTGTTGCCGATACCAGCAAAACTGATATCCAAGCGCATTCGCTGCCACCGGTTTTCTTTCCCATATAAAACAACAAAAACAACGTCAGTATAAAGTAAGAACAATGAATCAGCTTCGGTATGGAATTCTGTTCCAGCGACAACGGGATCAAAAACAAATACTCAATCAAAAAAGGAAAATTGGAAAACGAGAGATTGGGGATGAGGTAAAAACCCCCTTCCCACAAATACAACTTGGGAACGGTGAGGTGATACCGCAGCCCATCCGACTGCGTCGGCGGCATCAATGATGAGATCACCGCATAAAACACTGTAACGGCAATCATGACCGCGATGAAACGCAATGACCAACTCATCGATTTCCAGGATGAATATCCCGAACCCAAACCGTTCCGTAAGAACGTAAAATTGATGGGGGAATCCCAAAAACCGTATACCGCAAACAAAAGCACAACAGCGTAAATGAGAAACAGATGTAGAAGGTGGAGCAGTGTCAACACGAACATTAAGTACGCAATCAGTCCCCACCCCGCAGCAATTGCTATAATCCAATTCGGAACAGAAGATTGCGGCGGCTTCAAAAGCCGGAACAGGAGTTTGCCTGCTCCATACCCGGCAAGCCATATCAAAGCAATGTGCAGAAGGTTCAATTCATTGCTGAGATTATAATAATAGAAGGAATCGGGAAAGAAAAAGTAAAAAAGTGCGTCCCATCTTGCCGGATTGTGATATACATAGAGTAAAAAAATCGGCATCGCCGTGCAGCCGAATATGATCGGCAACTTTTTATTGGAATGGGCTGCACGCATGGTTAATGACAAACGCTCCTGCAATGTGTTGAAGTAAGGATACAATTTCAACTTGATTTACCGAACAATTTCAGGATAGTAGTGTACAACAAAATACGCAACGACATGTTAAAAAACCGGCTTTGGTCTACCGAACACAAATCTATGCTACGTTTTATACGCATTCCATTTCAGTTTAAGGTCTATTTGCTGTTTTTGGCGCTCTTTTTGTTGCTGATGCAGCTGGTTACGACACACATTAAGTCGGTGGTAACCGATCAAATCCTGAAAAAAGAAAGCGTTCAATTTGAGGATTTCAAATCCCTCTTCCATAATTTAATAGAAGCCAAAACCGAGTCGCTGCGTAACGAAGCCCTCCTCGTTGCCGGGCAATTTGATGTTCGCGAAACGTTGGAACTGCTTAACCAGGGGCAAATGATGGAAAGTTTTTTACGGATGTATTATCCCTCCAATCATCCTCATTCGTTTTTGGTCTTCACGGACAGCAAAGGGAATGTTATTGATGGATTCATTACCATCAGTGAAAATGATGAGGAAATTTGGATTGACCAAACTTCCGATCTGCAAAAAATAGCCGGTGACCGTCCATTCGGCGTTTTGCAATCCAATCAACCTTTAGAATCATACGTAACGATTCAACATAAAAACCGCTTTCGTCTGTTTGCGGTTAGCACGGTCCCGGTGTATGAATTCGGTCTCAATCCAAAAGTGAGTGGTACGGTCACCCTCGGCTTTGCCGTCGATAACACATTGGCGGTGAGTTTGCAAAAGAACAGTCCCTTTGAAATCGGCTTTGTGGCGGATGGCACCCCATTGACCTCTTCACTATCCGGTTTGCAAAACAATATCTTTCGGCGTATCTGGTTTGCTTCAATTGAAAACGGCCGCTCTTCTTTGCTGATTGAGCCCAAAATTATGTCGGTTGACGATCGGCTTTATATGGCTTATGCATCGTATCTCCACCATAACAACGGCAATGAAAAAGTCGCGTATATCCTCTTTTCTCCAATGGATGACACGATGGACTTGTTCCGTTATCTTGATCAATCCGTGCTGTGGTTCAGCATTCTGGTATTTTGCGGCATGTTGATCATCGGCTATCTTCTTTCACGCGGGGTCACGGCGCCCGTGCGCCGGTTAGCATCCACGGTATCGCTGCTGAGTGAAGGGCGTTACGATGTTGATGCCAAAGTCCGTTCCGGCGATGAACTGCAAACTCTCAGCGAAGTCATTCAACAGCTGGCCACCAAATTGCAGATGCGCGAAGAAGAAGCCAAGAAATACGTGCAGCAAATCGAAGAATGGAACCGCGAACTGGAAACCAAAGTGGCAGAGCGTACCAAAGAATTAGAGGCAAAAAATTCATCTCTTGAAGCCACATCCAATGAACTGGAAGAAGCCTATAACCAAATGGATGAAGAATTAAAAATTGTGGGTGACTTACAGCAAAAACTGCTGCCCCACGAAGGGCTGGAGATGGACGGCCTCAGAATTCAATCCTTTTACAGCCCCAACGGCAGAGCAGGGGGCGATTATTACGACTTTATCCAAACCGGACCCAACACCATTTATATCCTCATTGCGGATGTTGCCGGCCACGGCACCCCGGCCGCTTTCATCATGGGTATCACCCGCACCATCGCCCATTCATTGATCGAAAAACGAGAATCCCCGAAATCCATCCTCTACGAACTGAGTGAGCAACTGGTTGACACTACCCGCCGCGGCGAATTCGTCACCCTTTTTTTAGGACGCTTTGATTTGGAAACCAATCAACTCACTTACTCTCTTGCCGGCCACCCGCCACCGATGTTGTACCGGCAAGAATCCAATGTAATTGAAGAACTCTCTGTCGATAAAGGACTTCCGCTCGGGATTATCGATACGCCCGAATATGAGGAATGTACCATTACCATTTCTGTTGGAGACCGCTTGCTGATGTATACCGATGGCATCGTGGAATGCTTCAATCCCGCACGGGAATGCTATGGGGAAGAACGACTTAAAGAGCAATTGGCTAATAACTTCCACAAACCGGCAAAACAATTTCTACAAGATGTAATTCATGACCTTACCCGCCATGTCGAGCACCCTCTTGACATAGAACCATTGGAAGACGATGTTACATTGGTTTGTATGGATTTCACGCCGCAAGCCGCCTCTTTGCTATCGTCGAATCCGTAATATGTGTATCCGGTTATTTATTCCACTTTCCACCTTGGATTTCTTGACATTCATCCAGATCGAATGATGATTTACACTTCTTGATTCAAGGCTATGATAAATGAGTTATGTAGGGAAAATCCCTATAGAGTTTTTGGCCTATTATTCAAGGCCATTTTAAGGACTGCTAAGTCTGATTCTAGAAATCGAAGTTTTCTCTCACTTTTGGCTATGACAAAACCAAAGGAGCTTTCTGTTGGAATATATAATAGATTTTATTCAATTTTTGCTGATTTTCGGTATTGGCTATTTATGGTTTAATTTATCCACGAAAATCCGGGATCCTCAAAAAGAAAAAGTGACCGTCGCGGAACTGGAAAAAATCGCGAAACGAATGAAAACCGACCTCGATCAGTCCCGCCGCGATATTGAAACCGTGGTCAACCGGGCGGAGAAGCTCGAAACTAGGGTGTATTTGCTTGAAACCACAGGGGACAGCGATGAGGAAGAAGAGTTTTAAATTTTATGCTGCCTATGGCAATAAATGCAGCATCTTTAAATTGGCCTTCGGCAGTGCAAATTCATCCAACCGACTTTTAGGAATCCACTTCAATTCACTGTGATACAACGTCTTCGGTTTTCCTTTTATGATATGGCACACATAAAAATGCAGGGTTACCCGGTAGTGTGAATAGGCATGATTGACCTCAGCCAGCTTCCCGCTCACCGCAACCGCAATCCCTAATTCTTCCTGCAACTCACGGATTAGTGCTGCTTCATTCGTCTCACCCGGTTCCACTTTCCCTCCGGGAAACTCCCACAACCCCGCCAACAGTTTTCCTTCAGGCCGTTTGCCCAACATAAAACGCCCGTTCTTTTTAATCACCGCCGCCACGACCTGTACATGCGGGACCTTAGCCTTCTTTTTTTTCACCGGATAGTTTGTTGGGTGGCCGCTTGCAAAACCCGCGCAATATGTTGATGCGGGACAACGACCGCATTTGGGCTGACTGGGCAAACATATGGTTGCGCCTAACTCCATCAATGCTTGATTAAAATCTCCCGCATGCTTTTGCGGGACAAGTTTTTCCGCTGCCAGCCAACAGGCCTCTTTTGTCTTGGTATCTTCTATGTTCCGCTTCACCGCAAACAGGCGTGACAATACCCGCTTTACATTGCCATCCAATATGGGAACCGGCCGGTCAAACGCGATGCTGGTAACCGCCCCCGCAGTATATTGACCCACACCTGGCACCTTTAACCACTCTTCCACTGTTTGGGGAACTTGGCCTTCTAATTCCTTCACAATATAAACAGCACCCTTCAGCAAATTGCCGGCGCGGTTGTAATAGCCTAAACCTTCCCACAGTTTCATTAAATGGTCTTGCTTGGCGGCGGCCAAATCTTCTACTCTGGGAAACGCGTCCATAAAACGGTTGAAATAGGGAATAACGGCTTCTACACGGGTCTGCTGCAACATGATTTCCGATACCCAGATTGAATACGGGTCTTTGCTGCGCCGCCAGGGCAAATCACGGGCCTTTTTGCGGTACCAATTCAACAGCACCCGTCGGATACCCACTTTTTTTTCATCCACCATTGCCAACCATTTTGGCGCGCGTTTCTTCATGTCGTTTCTTTTCTCCACTCTTTCTCATTTAAATGTACACTATTCTATACAACGTAAGTCTATACAACGTAAGAAGCCACGCTATATTCTTAATTCTTACAATTCTGAAACCAGTCAAAAAGCATAAAATGATGTCTCATCCCAACGCCATCTCAGATAACGAAATCGCACGCTATATCTGCAAACGCGCAGCAGAACCGCTCGTCATCGACGGCAAACTTAATGAACCCGCTTGGCAGCGTGCCGAAAAATCCCCCCGCTTCGTCGATCTCGTCGGCGGCACCCCCGGCTTCTACGACACCCGCGCTGCCGCATTGTGGGATGAAGATTATCTTTACATCGGCTTTTGGATCGAAGAACCCTTTATCCAGGCTGAACTGACCGAACGCGATTCCCTCATCTATATGGAAAACGATGTCGAGGTCTTCATCGATGGCGGGGATTGCTACTACGAATTCGAAATTAACGCACTGGGCACCATCTATGAGGTATTTTTTATCTGGCAGGATGCCTATCAAAAAGGCAGCTGCTTTGATATTCCGGAATTTGATCTGCTCACACAAGATATCGATATTTTGGGAGGTTTCCAAGATGGCAGCCGCTTTCAAAAACACCCGCGCGGCAAACGCTGGGCATTCCGTGACTGGGATTTTCCCGGCATCAAAACCGCTGTACATGTTGACGGCACTATCAATGACAACAACGATATCGACAAAGGCTGGACCGCCGAACTCGCCTTCCCCTGGCATGGAATGAAGCATCTCGCCAACGGAAGACCGCTCCCCCCCAAAGAGGGCGATGTATGGCGCATTGAGTTTTCCCGCTTCCAACGCATGAACCACTGCGGCCATTACCTCGAACCCCACCCCGGCTGGGCCTGGAACCGCAATGGTGTTTACGACTCTCACATTCCCGAATGCTTTCCCTACGTCACTTTCAGTGAAGAAATTGTGTAAGGGATTTATGTATTGTGAAATGCATGGAATTTGATAGGCAAATGTTTTGCATACAACTGATAATCCTTACCTGTAGTAAAGATTGGAAATTGTAAACGAGAGAAAACGGAACCAATCAAAAAGTCCGTATTTGAATCTTGCATACCCTTTCCTCTATAAGGGTTCTAGAATGCTGCGGCTGTTTCGAAATCGATTGCGGCAAATATATACTCTAATCCCTATTATCTAAGCAGGCTACTTTATTTCTCATTGCCAACGTAGGGACTGCGGTGGTAATCAGTGATACTCATTTTAAACAATCTCAATTAGCATGTGCCCCTACTTCAAAAAGTTGTCAGAGTTAAATTATTCTATTCATATTTTACAGAGGTATTGCCATGCAATTTGAAACCGTTGTTGGACTGGAAACCCATGTTGAGCTGATCGCCAAATCGAAGGTGTTTACCCCTTGCAAAGCCGAGTTCGGGGGCGAACCCAATTCGCATACCGACCCCATCACGCTGGGGCTGCCGGGCACGCTGCCGGTGCTCAACCGCGTCTCGATGGAGATGGCGCTCAAGGTCGCGCTCGCGATGGATTGCGATATCCCCGAAATCACCGAATTCGACCGCAAAAACTACTACTACCCCGATCTGCCCAAGAACTACCAAATTTCGCAGGAACACCGGCCGCTGGCGCGCGGCGGCCGTCTCACCATCCGCCTCAAGGACGGCAGCGAGAAAGACATCGGCATCCACAACATCCACCTGGAAGAAGACGCGGGCAAAAACATCCACGAAACCCGCGGCGGCAAGCACATCACGCTGGTTGATCTCAACCGCGCGGGCACCAGCCTGCTGGAAATCGTCAGCCAGCCCGACCTGCGCAGCCTGGAAGAAACCGAAGCCTTCATGCAGACCCTGCGCAATCTGCTGCGCTATATCGAAGTCAGCGACTGCAAAATGCAGGAAGGTTCATTGCGCTTTGAGTTGAATATATCGGTACGCCCGGCGGGGCAAAACGAATTCGGCACCAAGGTGGAGATCAAAAACGTGGGCTCGATCAAAGCCGTGCTGCGCGCGTATGAGTATGAATACGCGCGCCAGACCGAACGCATCGAAGACGGCGGCAAAGTGGTGCAGGAAACCCGCTTGTGGGATGACGAAAAGGGCGAAACACGCTCGATGCGGGTGAAGGAAGGCGCCAAGGATTACCGCTATTTCCCCGAACCCGACCTGCCGCTCATCCGGCTTGAGCAGCCCTACCTTGATGAACTCAAGGCCGCTCTGCCCGAACTGCGCGACGCCAAGCGCAAACGCTTCGCGGCGGACTACGGTCTCCCCGAATACGACGCCGGGGTCATCGCCGCCGACCGCAAAGTCGCTGATTTCTTTGACGAATGCTGCAAGCAGCGCAACGAACCCAAAACCTTCAGCAACTGGATCATGACCTATGTCCTTGCTGAACTCAAAGACGAAGACAGCGAGATATCCGACCTGCCCATCACCCCGGCGCATTTTGTCGAACTCGCCCAGCTGATCGCGGACGGCAAGATCAACACCAACATCGCCAAGAAGGTGATGAAAGAAATGCTGCAAGCCGGGGCCATGCCCGCCAAGATCGTGCGGGAAAAAGGCTTGGAAGCGGTGAGTGACAGCGGCGAGTTGGAAAAATGGGTTGACGAAGTCATCTCCGAAAACCCCGATCCGGTCGAATCGTTCAAGGGGGGCAAGGATAGCACCCTCAACTTCCTCATGGGCCTGGTCATGAAGAAATCCCGCGGCAAAGCCAGCCCCGATCAGGTGAAAGTGATGCTGACGAAGAAGATTCGGGGGTAAGATTTTCGGTGCAGCTGATGATTTCAAGATTGCGGACTGATGAATGAAACAGACGAAATGAGATTGATTCCGTTTCATTGATCACTCATCATTGAATCAACCCCTCGCCTGAATGCAGCATCATAATTCCAAAACTGTATACACCATTGGTTGGTTGATAGGGTATATTATGGAACAAATATACTTCATTCTCACCATCAAAAACGCGTGTATAACCAGGTCCCATACCATGCAATAAATATTCACTTTCATTTAATATAATTGGATCATGAAAAACAGGGTCACTCTTTTTATAATACTTCATAGATGAAAAATCATTATTTTTTATTTCTGCAGGATCATTATCAATATATATATAGGTATCATGTGAATAAAAGTTAAATTCATCATCAGTGTTCTGAAGTTTAGTTATAAAAGGATCATCAGGAAGTTGATTTAAATATGGAGTAGGAGAAGTTAAAGGCGACATGATAATATTAAAATCAGGAAATGATAATCTTTCATGTCCGATTCCGTGAAAGACATTATCAATCCTTTTTTTAGCCCACGAATATTTTCTATCATCCAAATCAACCAACATTACATTTTTATCAATCATTAATTGTTTAATCGAAATATCCAGATTTTTAAGGTCAAATTGTGATTGAACGACTTGAGCACGGACATGTGCATTACGAAAATTAAGGATTGCTATTGCCGCGAGGATACCGACAATCGCAACCACGATGAGCAGTTCAATGAGAGTGAAGGCACCTTTTATCATGATTGAATTCCTTTCAAACCTGCATCTTATGATTTATGTGTCCTTTCGTTTCATTAACACAGCAGAATCATCTTGATGCAGTACATCCCATTGAAGCGGTATGGAAGAAGCAGAAAAGTGAGGAACCGAGCCAACTGGAAGTAGTAAATAATTGATTTGATACGCTTTGATTTGATGCTCGGTCAATCCCTGGTAAGATAAAATATGCAAATAATCCCGGAAAAACAAATACGGGTAAAGAAACATTCTACCGTCAATGTAGGTTTTGACCTTACCATTTGTCAGCAAGGTAACCCTGCCACTCCATACCAGCGGGCAAAATATTCTGCCTCTCATTTCCTCCACATCCACACCGTTAAAAAATGAAAGCGGTAAACGGTGGGTGTGCCATTGTTGATAATCGATTTTTTGAAACCAAAGAAAACCAAACACCGACCCAATTAAAATATAGTGCTTTAATGAAATATTGTCATAAAATAATTCAATATTATTTGGCGGTTCATCCGCAGGCGCTTTCCGTAATCCAATATAACGTACTGAGTATAAAGATGTTATAGAAGGAAGAACGAGAAGCCAGTTTAAGCGTACCGCTGTATACGCTATCCCCAAACAGACAAAACCGCAAGAAAGCAACAAGAGGTCTTCCAACGATTCTGCCATTGGTACCGTGGCGAGTAGAATCAAAACAGACCCAATAAATACATACAGCGTGATAACATCAACATTCAGCCCGGCAAAAAAGCGCATGTTTTCCCAATCCGCTGTGGGATGGTTTGAGCCTTCCAGGATTATTGTAAATATTTGCATACCGTAAGGATTAATCAACGTCACGAATATACCGATTAACAATATACCGGCATAATATAGTATGGTCTTCACTGAAGACTTGCTGATAATAGAAAAACATATTTTAACAAAATGGCATACACACCAAAGAATGAGTCCGATGATAAATCCGCCTTGCAAATTCGCCCACAAACCTAGCGATACAACCCCTGCTGCATCCATTTTAACATCGTTTGATTTTGTGAGTATAGAAAATAATAAAAGCGTAAACAAAGGATTGAATATATCTGGGCGCACTGAAATGGTAGACAACCAATATGCAGTGAAAAACAGAATACAAACGGAATAAGGAACGGAAAGCCAACGGCGGGCTGTATAAAAAGCCAAAAAACAAGTTGTTAAATGAACGGCATATTTGCAAATTAAAATTCCTATGTCGCCAGTCAAACCCCAAATAAAAAAGAAAAGTACAGCGGACAGCCATGAATGGTAATAAGATTCATGACCGTCCGCGGTAAATGTCCACGAATCTGTTTGAGGAATCGCTCCATTTTCCACAATTTCTTTCCCTACAGCGATATGCCACCATATATCACCGTCTTCCGCAGGAAAATACAGCAATATTCCTGTTGTCAAAGTCAATATAGCAAGCGCTGAAATTAACGAAGTGTTAAGCATGTAATACCTCAATTTACCGTGCAGCCATTTAAATCTGTGACAAAACCAGCGGAACCACAAAAGTTACCTCCTCTATAACGATTTCCACCACCACGCCAGAGGCATACATTAGAAGTGCAAGTACTGTAATCATGCCAAACTCTTGAGACAAATCCGGTTGTGTTAGAACATTCAGTACCGCTACCACCTGACATACAGCAAGTGAGGATTTTACCTTCTATACAAAATGTATTTAGATGACCGGGAGTGCAACCACTTTGATTAGATTCCCATCCTTGAACACATTGATAGCCGGAATATGAGTTATTCGGTACAAAAAAATGCACCTACCACCAATACGAGCATCAAGATCAAGATACGGTGTTGAACAATATTTTCCATTGTCTTGTCCTTTCAAACTTATATTTATTGTTTCGACTTCCACCTTCGACATCAAAAGTCCTAGATTGCTAATCTTGAACATCCATAGACACCACCTCCTTAGCTAATTATGTTTATTCGACAATAGTTCTGAGAATAATAATTCTTTTGACAAAACTTTACGATCATAATTTATATAAGATAAATTATCTATTTTAGTATTGGCAGGGAATAAAACATCAATGTCAGACTTATCTAATATATTTTTTGAGTCAATATTTGTGACGATAACATTTCTTATAAATTGAATCATGGGAAGATTGTTGAACTTGTGCCAATTTAAGATTTGATATTTATCGCCAACATAAATATTATCTCTAAGTTTCTTAAAATTTCTGAACAGTACTTCTCTTCTTTCTACTTTTGCTTGTTTATTTGGAGTAGCTTTTGGGGAAGGAATCGTTTGAGATGATGTATTTACATACATTGGAACCAGCCATCCATCATGGTTCTTAATATGGATTTCAAATCGAAGTTTTTCCGCAAAATATCCCGGGATACCAAATCCAATCCAAGCAGTTTCATGATTTGACATTGGTATGCTCATCCATTCATATTCGTTCAAATCCTCTAATAGCTTTTCAATACTAAACAAATCATTCATAACCCGAGTTGTATTGGACGCATTGACCATCAATAATTCAGGAACAGTACGTCCGGTTCTTGGATGGGTATAATACATCATTGCGTCAACTCCATCACGTATTATACGGGATTCAATCATTCCTTGTTTATCATAAATATGAAGTAGGAAAGATTTACGTCCAAGTATTTTGAAGGCATAACGATGAGAGTCCGGTTTTGTACTGCCTTTGTATAACTGTCGGGCATTGTGATCAATCAATTTGGAGATTAAGTCTAATGTTTCTTTATAGTTATCCACTTTCGATGGCGTATAAGTACCATCCCAAACCGGTTTCATGAGATCTGAGCGTGAATAATCCTCTGCTTCTTCTAAAGTGTTGAAATAAGGTGGTGTTTTTACATCAAACCTTTCTTCATATTGCAAATATTTTATTTCATCCGCTTGTTTTTGTATGGTGTCTATCAGTTGAAGCAATTCTTTGCTTGGTAAACGGTAAGACGGTTGTTCAAACCATGTGAGTAATAAGAATAACGATATCCCTAGAGCGGGCGGAAGGCTCCGCAGGAACACCCGGAAATACAGAATAAATTGAAGAATATCATACTTGGTATGTTTCATGCTTTTAACCTAAAATGAAAGATTCAGCCTTTTTATATTGACAGGAACGGCTGCTTCTTTTTTCCCATCAGAAAAATGCAGTACAACTTCACTTTGATCTTTCAACAAATCCAAATTGAATTTGATATCAAATATCTGCAACAACCCTGACTTATAGGGATTTTGCACTAATGGTCTTTGTGAAGGTTCTATTCTGGTAATGTTGATTCCATCCGGCAAGTAAGCCGGAACCACCTCTTGATGGTCAAAATGCACCATTTGCAATTCACGGGTTATCTCTTGCATGGAATCGTTAACAACGATATTAAGCTTCTTCGGTCTGACGTCAAAATCATCATATACATTGACATCAATCGGCATAGAAAGAAACGGGCATTCATCATTGCTGTTGGCAAACAATTGAAGCATTCCATAACGGTCTTCACTCTTTACGCCCGAAACCGCACTAACCTCAAATGTTAAAGTATCATGAATCGTCATACCTTCTTTTAGATCAAAAGAAACGCCCTCAACATCGCAAGCAATTTTGCCGATTTTTAAATCTTTCTGATTATCGTTCACAATGGTGATGGTTTCCGATGCTTTGCTGTGTAGCGGCAGGTTAAATTTTGCACGGGGAGGCTGAGCAACGGCAAGACGATTGACAATGACATCAAATACAACATTGATTTCCCTTAATTCTTCATCTTGAATGTCAATTGTTCCTGATGCGGTGTTTTTGCCTTCGCTTCTGCCGCGGGGGTCATAAAGAAACTCAAATGTAAAAGCATTGTTTGGTTTGAGAAGCGTTGGCGTTGCATTAATGACTGAGCAGCCGCATGCGGTGCGGAAAGAGGTTAACTCCACCGGGCGGTTAAGACGGTTTACCACGGTAACGATTCGGCGGTCTATACACTCAGTATGAAGTGTTCCCCACTTCCATTCGCTTACAATACTCCCGTTTTGAATGGCAGCCGCACGGATTTCAATCGTTGGCTGCTCATCATACTTTCCGCTACAAGTTGAAAATATCATCACCATCATTAGCGGAATGATGAAACAGACTTTGAAATCAAACGGACGTTTTTTGAAATTCTTCATGGTTCCAATATCCTTTGCAAATATTGGAACCATTTTTGGTTGGTAAAAACATGCTGTCAAGCGAAAAATAGCAGGCCGCACCCCCGCGGGGGTGCGGATTTTTTTATTTCGGCTCCGATTTGAGCAATTTCCAGCCGATTCCGGTGAATACGAGATCATATCCCATCTGTTTTAACTCAGCTATATCCCGGCCGATTTGCTGTCTGGAAACACCGAATTTACCGCTCAGCCGTTGCTCTGTCCACTTATCCGGTTCTTTATTTATCAATCTAACAATCTCAATTAAACGCTTCCTTCTGTTGATTCTTTCTTTTGCTTGTGGCTTGGCTTTCTCCTTTGTTATCCCTTTACCGGCATTTGGTTTCCATGCTTCCGCCGGTGGTTGCTTTTGTTCGGTTGTGGGCAGGCCCAAAAGAGACATTATAAACCGTTCCAAATCTTCCGGGAAAACGGGTTTGGTTAAATAGACCTCACCGTGGTAATGCGGGCTTTGCAGCAAGTCTTCGGGAAAACCGGTGATGAACAAAGCGGGCGCGCGGGGGTGGATTTCCCTCAGCCGTTGCAAGACCTCATCGCCATTGATATCCGGCAGGCGGAAATCAATCAAAAAGAGATCGATGGAGTTGGCGGCGGCTTTTTCCATCGCGGTTTTGCTGGTTTCCGAAGCCATTACCTTTATCTTTCCCCGCAACACCGCGCGAACCGAACGGATATGGCTTTCGTTGTCGTCAACAATAAGCACCTGTTTCATGGCATATTTTCCCCATCCATGATTGATGTACAACGCATGTTATAGTAGAAATGTAACATTTATGTTTGATTGTGTCAAATAAAATATTGGGGGGGGGTAAAAGCATGAAGTATATTACATCTTATTGTTGATATAATATACACTTTTTTTCCTTAAGAAGTAGGTGGTTTTATCCCCGTTGCTGACATGACGTATACGTAAATGAATGTAGACGAACAAAGCCGGATAGGCTTAATGGTTCTTCGGGTTTTATGGAATACGTCACAGCGTTTCAGAGTTGAATAACCGGGTGTGTTGGAGATTTACTCGTTGGAGAGGATATCCAGGCTGGGGGGGGTTGGCGAGTGTTAGCAGTTTATTGACATAGAGGCTAATTTCTTCGGAGGGTTTATTGTAGATGGATTTTATGAAAGACGTTGAGTGATGCAAAGATTGATTTGGTAAAAAAAGGTTGTAAAGCAAGTCAAAAAGATCATCCGTCAAAAACCATTTCTGAAACCTAAAATCGAAACCACACTTTTGCAATTGATAAAATCTCCTTTTGACCCTTCATTAAACACTCACAAACTAAAAGGTGAATTGAAAGAATACTGGTCATGTACCATAGACGTTGAAAACCGAATTGTCTGCCGGTTCGACCGTCTCAAGAAGCGGATAAAGATGATATTCTTATTGGCTCTTGGTGAATATGACAAAGTTTGCTAATCATGAGTTCGACTGACGGTCCCCTGCCGGCTTAAACGACTCGATTACCCGCGCCAGCGCCCAATCCGCGTGATCGGAAAACACATACCCATCGCCGTTTTTCACCCGGAGCGTTATCCGATTCACCGCCCGCTTCAGCGGCAGGCGGATGCGTACCAACTCCGGCGGTGTCGCCGGGATTTTGAGCCCGCTTTCGTATTGCTTTTCCCCGTTGACCCACACTTCAAACACGGCGGTCGCGCGGTTGGGGTGTTCCTTATACATCGGCATGGTCTCATAATCGATGCCAATGTAACTTTCAAAATGGGTATACGCACCGGGCACGTCATAGACAATCTCCGATTCAGCATGTGTCCCCAAGCCATAGCGGAACAGTGTGTTGTAAATACGCAACTCATTCGGGCGGGGAACACCGGTGCTGTGGTTTTTCCCCAATAGGAAATACGGATGCGGCAGCTCTCCACCATACTCAGGCGGTATCGGAGGCCAATCCTGCGTGGGCGGCAAGGCCGGGGGGATTGAACTTAGATACAGCACGTCCGGTTCCGCAGGCGGCTTTTCAAAACGCTGCAAGATGAAAAAAACGGCAATAACCGCGGCCGCGGGAACCAGCGCCACCCGCCAATGCTTGCAGCAATTGCCCCAAACGGATTGAATCAATTCTTGCCGCACAAACACCGCCAACAGAATGACGTTGATCCCGGCAATCCATACCCCCAATGTAGAATCAAAATCCTCAGGCTGTTTAATGTCCCCAATCAACGGGCAGATCACCATCAGGTTCATCAGATAGGTAAGGGTGAATCCCCAATACAGCCACTTCCGCCGCGGTTGCACCGCATACAAAATCACATAAAAGCAAAAGAAGGGATACAAATAGCGCTCATGCACTTTGGTGGGGAACATAAAAAACGCCAGCGAAACCCACGCGAACGCGAGAAGTATCATCTCTTTATCGCACCGCCTCCAAATGAGATAGAGCGCATACAAAAAAGAACATCCCAAAAGCGCCAAACCAAGATTTTTGTATGTCAGCATCAGGATAAGCGGATGCGCGGTGACCATGCCGTCGCTGCCGTACAGCCAGCCCCAAATGCGGTAATCCCACGTGTTGGGGTCAGGATGCAGAAACCATGGATTGAAGGCGCTGACAGATAGGGCGTAACTCCACGCCAGGTTTTCTGATATGCAGCGCTCATAAACCAACCCCGCTTTGCCAACAAGGATGAACGGCAGCAGGATGATCACACCCGCAACGGTAAAGCCGCCAATCTGCCAGGCCAATGCGGTCCACTTTCCGCCTTTTGTGATTTGACGCAATAAAGCGAAGTCGTTGCTCCCCCCCTCAGTAAGGGAGGCGGGGGGGGGCAAAGCAGGCAATAAACTCTGATTTCCTTTTATTGTTGAACGGCAAAGCGCAATAAAAAACACCACCGGCACAAACGGCACGGTTTGGATTTTTGCCATCAATGCCGCCGCGATAAAACACCCGCTCCAAAAGGCTCTGCCCATCAACACCAGCACCACCGACGCGAACAACAGCGATGTAAAGATCGCGTCCACCTGCCCATAATACGAACCGACATACAACACCGCCGGATTCAAAAAATACGCCGCCGAGGCAAACCGCGCTTGCTCCCCGCTATGGTTCACCCGCACATATTTATAAAGCAGGTATGTCGTGAATACCTCGAACAACACGGTGACACTTTTGAGAAAGCAGAGAAAGGCTTTTGTCTCCAAACCGTTATCAAAACAGAAGGTGTATACCTTTGCCAGCATCGCCAAAATGTATAGATAAAGCGGGGGATAGTTAATAAGCCCGTGATCAAACACCGTGGGGTCGTCATAGATTTCGGTGATGGGGTGTTCCAGCGTAAAGGCCGCCCAGGATACAAAAAAATCGATATCCTGCTTAAATCCCCAAAACGGAAACAAACACAAGCGCGCCAGTATCCCCGCGAAGATTACCGTGGCGAAGTTGAGTGGAATTCCCATGAACGAACGTGATGAAATCATCTTTCCGGTGAAGACCTTTCCCTACCGGGTGTATTACGCCGATACCGATGCCGGCGGTGTTATGTATTATGCGCAGTATTTGCGAATGATAGAACAGATGCGCGCGCTTTATGTGGAAGAGTTTGGGTTGTCGTTAAAAGAATTGGCCGATGAAGGCATTTTATTCGCCTGCCGCCGCGCCGAAACCGATTACCTTTCTCCCGCCTTTTTGGATGACGTTTTGCAAGTAGAAACCGTCATCACCGATATAAAATCCGCCTCGATGATGTTTGAATACCGGGTGCTGTGCCCCGCGCGCGGTAAAGACATCCAAGAACCGCTGGTGATTGCCAACTGTATGACAAATATGGTATGTTGTGAGAGAAAAAAAGGGACGGTCAAACCCAAACGCATCCCCAAATGGATTGTGGAGCGATTGACCAATCCCCTTAAACGTTGATACTACACATGCCGTTGTTTTGTGGCATGTGATGAACGAACCGGAATGAGAAAATAATACGTTTGCGTTTGGGTCGTACCGGTTACCAGCCGGGAAGTCAATCAGTCCAACTTTCATCCAAGCGAACGTATTGCAAACACCTGGCAGCCCTACTCTGAAGGAGTTCTCTAACATAACCTAGGGCAACGTACTAGAACATACGTTGCAAAATAGGCAATAAATGGTATGAGATGGGAATGAAATTTTCACTACGCTTATTAATTTTTTGTTTGTGGATCACCCCTATACTCGTGTCTGCACAGACCGCGTCGGATGATGGGGAACTGCTGTCTGTGGAGATTTTAAGCGGGCAGTATGAATACCAGGTAGACACGCAAATCCTTAGCCTGCAAGCCACGGAAGAAAACCGCGCGTCCGTGCTGTGGGGCGAAAGGTCTGTAACGGCGGATACCGTTGTTTATAACGAAGCCGATCGGATATTGGAGGCCACAGGGGATGTACGTCTATGGGATGAAGGCTACATTCTGCGGGGGGATTATGCGCGGTATGATATTGAAAAGAATGAAGGCTTACTCACCAATCCCAAGGAAGCGGAGTTGGCGGAGGGCGTGTACTTTACCGGCGGTCGCATGGAATACAAATTGATCCCCGCCAGCGAAGTGGACGAAGACAGCGAAGAAGACTACTTTCGCGAATACAGGCTGTACGACGGCTGGTTTACTCCCAACGATTTGCCTGTACCGCATTATCACTTCGACTACGAGCGCATCGTCATTATCCCCGGCGATGAAATGCGTATGTTCAACATGACCACAGTGGTGCAGAGCTGGCCGCTGATGTTTTTTCCATACTACCAACGCTCTCTGGGCGAAAACCGCGTGACCTATTATATCGAATTCGGCTTTGATTCGGATTTAGGCGCCTCCATCCAAAACCGGGTGAACATTGAACTGACCAAACAGCACATGGTGGATGTATACGGCGATTACTTTACCGACGCTGGTTTCGGCAAAGGCGCGAAATATACCTTTGATGTCGATCATGAATACGGGCCGAAGGGGTATGTTTACGGCTATCACATCGAACAGCAAGCGCCGGATAACGACAACATCCACGACGGCGAAGACCGCTTTTTGCTCGCCGGCGAATACAATCAAAACCTGCCTTACAAAACGCACCTTTCCGCCAAAGGGCATTTCGCGTCCGACTCGGAATACTTTGACGACTACCGCGATGTGATTCAATCGGATGATTTGAACGAGCGTGAGTTGGAACGGGAGTCTGTATCGCACGTATCCGTGACAAAATACTTCAATGAGCAAAGTATCCGCATTACCGGGGCGCACCGGTTTGACAATTTTTTCTTTACCGGCCTGCCTTTTATCGAACGCGAACCGCAAATCCATTTCGAACAATTCCCCACGCGGATAATGGAAACAGGGCTGTTTGGCAGTTTGCAATTGGATTACGGCCGCTTTCGCCGGGAGGAAGGGGTCACATTTCCCATAGACCGCAACACGTTGTTTGACCAAATTTCCTTTCGCGATGAAGTGGACCGCTTTGACGCCAATGTGCTGTTGGAACATCCCTTCTACTTGCCGGAACAATTCACGGTAACACCCTGGCTGGGATACCGGGGGACGTATTATAGCGATCCATCCCGTTCGGTGGATGATCCGTCTACCGGCATTCGTGATTTTACTGAGTTCAATTTCGATTCGGAGTTTCGCAATATTCTCCAAGCCGGATTGGATGTATCCACCCGGCGAACGATGAACATCGATTCATTTCTGGACCGCTATGAAAAAATGCGCGCGGTTATCGAACCGGAAATCAGTTATGGTTTCTTTGATCCGGACACCGCGTTGGAGCGGCTCACCTCCGGCCCGGGAGTACGCTTTCCCTATATTGATCCGGTGGATGACTTTCGCTTTCAGACGCATCATGTCGGGTTGATGCTGCGGTCTCGCATTCAAGGCAAGAGCGCGGCGGGCGCCATCGGCGATTTTATGCGGCTCTCAGCCGGGTTTTCATTCGATTACGCGCCGGATGATGATATTCGGTTTGACAGCTTTGAATTTTTTGATGACACCGCGAACAATTCCGATCACCGCTTTTCGGATTTGGTGGAAGAGTTTGAAATCTATCCGGCTGAATGGGTTACCTTGGGGAACTCTCTGCGCTTTGATATGGATGATGGAAATGTGCGGTCATCACTCTATTACGCCCGCTTTGACCCTCATGAACGGGTCTCGTTTGATGTCGGTTACAACACCTTTCGGTTTCCTTCGATTGATGCCGAGGAACAGCAGGATGTAGTGTACGGCATAAACTACCGGCTTTCCAACAAGTGGGAAGCGTTTTACCGCGGCCGCTTGGATGTGGATGACAGTATCGTTCGCCAGAACGATGTCGGCCTGCTGCGTGATATGTACGACTTTTTTGCGGTCATCGGCTTCGAGCACACCGCCCATCCAACGTTGGGAGATGATTTTTCGGTCCGGTTTCGTCTCGGATGGTGGGGACTCAATCAAGAGAGAAAAGGCGATGCCAATCTGTTCCAGTCGGCCGCCTCGCGCTATTTTTGATCATGGATTCAATCATTATATATGATACGGAATACACCGCGTGGGATGGTTCGTTTCAACGGGATTGGTCCGAACCGTGGGAACACCGCGAACTGGTACAAATCGGCGCGGTCAAGTTGGATTTGACACATGGATTTCCAGAAACGGATTGTTTATCTCTTTTGCTTCAACCGCAAATCAATCCCCAACTGAGTGAATACTTCATCAATCTTACGGGGATTACCCAAGCGGCAATTGAAACAGAGGGCTTTCTATTTCCGGCCGCTTTAGAGCGGTTTCTGCAATTTGCCGGAAACGAAACCCCATTGATAAGCAATCATGAGGATTATTTGGTTTTGGAAGAAAACTGCCAACTGCATCAAACCACGTTGCCGGTTGAGAAAACCCGGTTTCTGAACGCAAATCCTTTCTTATCTCATTACACCAATACCAAAGAAGTTATTTCTTCCGATTTACCTTCCATTACCGGAACAACCCATGCGGGGAAAGCACACGACGCATTAGACGACGCGAGAGCCATTGCGGAAGCCATCCGCCGAATCTCTGCCGCCAACAATCTATCTCCCCAAGAATTTCCCAGGCATGATTTACTGCTTTGTTGGGGCGTATAAAGCCGACCTAGCACACCACTCGCGACGCGAACCCTGGGAAGGCGAGGCTCACGCCAAGCCGGAAGTACCGCTCGATTGAATCAAAACATATTTTTGGCAATCCATCAGCATGGTAGGATGGACTCAACACTCATAAAACGATGGTTACGCATTATTTCAAAGAGGGGGGGTACCAGAATCCAATCGAACGGCTTTGTCCGGCACACCACCGTTCATACCGAAAACGGACAGTTCATTTTTCGGTTTGTAGTAGAATTAATATTATATTTGGTGCTGGGAATCAAGATAGTTGAAGGGGGGATATATTGCGGCATTAAAATCTTTCACATAATTGAAGGAAGCGGGAAAACGATTGGAGATGCCGCGTTTCATTCACCCGTTTTTGCAGTTAATCAAAATACGATTGCTCAGCCGCTTGCCCCGGATACTTTTTTGTGTAACGGATGTTGCGTTCCTGGAAGATTCGCTTTACATAATCATAGTGAAACTTTCCATGGCTGGTAAATCCATTCAACAACGGCATGTGTTCGGGATCGTTTTGTTCTACATCATAATGCTGGATATAGCGGTACAGTTCCGTATCGTGAGGTTGGTGGGTAAACAGTTTTCGGTTACCCAGAAGCCAGGTTTCGAGGCAGCGGTTTTGTACCACAATTTCGAGTGATACAGATTCTAAAGGCACTTCAGAATGGGCGGCGGCTTTTTGCACTTCATCGATACGTTCTTGCAAGGAAAACTCATCCGCATCCAACACCACCACTAAAATGTTAAAATTTTTGTTATTTCCAATGTCCCGAATCGAATTGTGTAAATGGTTT
>CAYVAZ010000005.1:13879-42894 GCA_964449065.1 uncultured bacterium | reverse complement strand
CTATATTCCAACAAAACTCTCGAAATTCTGCGCGAACAGCAATTCAACATCCCGTCTAATTTCTTCTTCGGATACTTTCCAACCGGTTAACGCTAGGTCTTCATATTTATCCGCCAATACATTGCCGATTATACGGCGTGAGTGTTTCCATTTATAGAGTAATTGATCCAGTACCCGAGCGTCCGAGTGCTGCGGGATGCAGCTGAGCCCGATAAGTTCCATCCGTTCGCGGGTGATTTCTTCAATTATGCTGGGGTTATTCAAAAACCACCAGCAGCCGAAGACCATCAGGTTGGGGAACTTTCTTGCCGTCACGCACAACTCATGCTGGTTCTCCCGGCTGAGCATGGTTACGAAAAAGCGGTTTTCTTGGTTGTTGGCCAAGATGTTTTCCACGCTGATGATGTCAGACTTACCGACGCTATCTCCAGCAAGTTGCAGGCTGGGATTCACCTGCCGTTTCACACCGATCATCATCGCGAATGGAATGTTGTGCTCCCGCGCGCAGGGGAGAATGCAGTTGTCGATTACTTTGGTGCAGGAGGAATCATCCGGGTAGCGGAAATCCGGTGTTAGCGATACCGCCATATAAAGCGGATTCATCCGTTTGATCCAATCATCCAAAAATTTCTTGATGGCATTGAGAGACGATTCATCACAGGTAGAAGAAAGTTCCACACCGCATTCCTTCATTTTCGCGGCGGTGGTTTCCCATTCCTGCAAAACCGGATCGACCCGCAGCACGGCTTTAAAGCGGTTTGAGATTTCCGCGCCCTCCTGCCACTTTTGCCGCTCGTATGGATCGAATGGATCGTTCGTCATTACGGCATACGATACATTTGATTTTTGAAACACGGTTTCGATATAATCTTCTACGTTTTGTTCCTTAAAGTATTGACGGATTTTGTTGAGGTCGCGCTCGGATGAATCGATCCCTAATACTTCTAAACAGGTCAGCACACCGCGGCAGGCTTCCGAAATCGGGCTGCGTTTGATGAACAAACTGTCCCAAATCAATTCGGCTTGTTCGGTCTTACTCATTGACCAATACGTTTCATAGGTGATGGGTGTGGCTCGAAACACTTCAGCAATTAGATAGTGATAGGTAAGCAGTTCATCGATTCCCCACAATAACAAGCCGCCGAAAGTGGCTGGGTAAATGTGCGTATGCATATCCACAATTGTGGTTTTGTTAACGGTATTCTTGACGCATTCACGGATAGCGGCAGTATCGCTAAGCATAATTTTCCCCTTCTTCAAAAAGATTTCTCATATTTTAAACGAAAATGCTGGAAATTCATCGGTTGTGAAAAACAGGATTGTTGTGATTAAATCACTTGAACGATACCATGTTTAATCAGTTTTCGCATTTCAGCAAGCGGGTTGGTTATCGAGGCGACATATTTCGGCAGCCGCACTTCAGAGCCATTAATCCATTCATGGATGCCGCGGGTTTGATAGTCTTGTACCAAGTCGTTCCATGTTTTTGCCGCGAGGTGTGGATAGGCCTTTGCGAGAGCAGAAAGAACCCAACCGGACGGCGTTCCCCAGTACCCGCCGTTTTGATAGGTTCCCGGTTCTATAGGAAGCAGCATGCGTTCCCAGTATTCACCCTGAACCAAATGACGGACTTGCCCTTTCTCAATAACGTGGTCATACCGGTCTGCAAAGAAGCGTACGATCGGTTCATTCGCTTTCCCATGAAGAGGGAATCCAATCGCAACCGCAAATGCGTTTCCCCAAACATCGATTTGTTTACAATCATGCGATGCGGCAAAGAATAAACCGGTTTTGGGGTCCGCCAATCGGCCGATATTGGATTCGACGCGTTTTGAGCGTTGCAAATAGTATGTTGCTTTTTGCGTATCCCGGCATTGCTGGCTTATCCAAATCAGTTCCCGTGAGGCCTTCCAATCTAACAGCGAGCAGAACAATAATTCCCCGGTTTTACCAACGGTATCCGTAAACCCATAAGGAGAGTGGGGCGCGCCGGATTCATTCCAAACCAGGCCGTATTCACTTCGAGGAATTGCCCGCATCACTTTGTCTAAGCTATTAAGAACGGTTTTCGCGAATTGCAAATCCGCCGTATTGGAAGAATAGAGATACACCAAAGAAACCAGAAATGCCGCGTTATCCAATGGCGGTAGTGCCACAGGTTTTCCCATGCCCCCGGCTTCGTAGACAGGAATTCCATCCACGCGTCTCCGGTCGGGAGCAACACCGTCCTCCCGAATTCCATTAATGAGATACTGGATAGCCTCTTTTACTTTATCTTGATCAAATCCATCAAAAATTTGCAGCATGTAATAAAAGTCACGAGTCCACAATGCGCCATAGTTACCCACACCATCCGGTGTGTATATCGTGATTCCATTATCCGCTTGTTTCTGGCACCCCTTTATGGATTGTCGGGCGGTTTTTTCCATCCATTGCAAAGAGTCTCTATGGATCGTAAAACTGGGTGAGGATGAAGTTTTACGGGTGGGATGTGTACAACCCATACCACAAGCCATCAGGGTCAATAATGATCGCCGGTTTAATTGTATATTCATATCAATCCATTCGGATAAAATTTATCGATTATTTTATTGTGTCAAATTTTAGATGAAAAATAAGGGTTGAGTCATGAATAATCCAGGGCAAAAAAAATGGAGTTCCTGTTGGGGAGAACTCCATTGAGTAAGGATAGAGGGGAGGAAGTATTTTGCAATACTCGCCCTGTCTATGAAAGTTGTGTTTTTGTTCTTAATCCAACCACTGAATATCTGCGTCAGCGGTACGGTATCGCAACCGTGTTGGATAGCCCTGCGGGCGTGTTGAAGATCTGCGGTATCCACTTCGGCTTTCATTCATACCGTTTGATTGATTGATCGCCCGGGACTCGTGGTTTTGTTCCATAAATTTTATATTTTTTTTTGGGGCGCGGTTCCATGCGTTCATTTTTTTTCTCCTGCCATGAAAGTTACGATGTTATTGAGCGCTCAATATGTTATCGAATTTACTACTTAGTACGTCCTGCAAAGCGAATTGTTTCAAAAAATCTTACCGGGCCGAAAAAAATGGTTGTAAGCGCTGTGGGTTGATTTGAGTGGTCGAATACGTGGGATGAAACGCGGAGAAACTTACGTGGAAGTTTCTCCATACCATAATAGGGATTGCCCATTTACGTTGTAAGAGGCAGGGCTAGAATTGAAAGTTGAGAAAATTAGTAATATTTCAATCCCGATAGGATAAATCATGACGGCAACCCGATTAGACGCATTTGAAAAACCGGTCCGCTATACCGGCGAAGAATGGAACGCGGTAACATCCAAACCAAACGCGAGTTTGCGCTTTGCGTTTGCCTATCCCGACGTGTACGAAGTCGGCATGTCGTTTTTAGGGCTGCAAATCATTTACGGATTGCTGAACGAGCAGGATTGGATTTGGTGTGAACGCGCCTTTTGCCCTTGGCCTGACCGCGAAGAACATCTCAAACAAAATAACGAAATCTTGACCACGCAGGAATCCCAAACGCCGTTGAAGGAAATGCATATCGTCGGCTTTTCATTGCAGCATGAGATGATGTACACCAATGTTCTCACTATGCTAGACCTATCCGGCTTCGCAATGGAATCGAAAGACCGCAATGAAGAGGATCCTATCGTGATTGCGGGTGGTCCCTGTACCTACAACCCCATGCCCATGGCCGACTTTATCGATGCCTTCGTCTTAGGCGAAGGCGAAGATGTTGTGCTGGAAATCTGCGAATGCGTAAACCGGTTACGCGAACAAAACGCATCCCGCTTTGATATCTTATACGCACTGGCGCGAATTCCCGGTGTGTATGTCCCGCAAATGTATGAAGCGGTCACCAATCGAATTGGAGAAACCGTGTACGCGGAACCGAAACATGCAGGCATTCCCAAAGTTGTTGAAAAACGCATCGTCATGGATTTTGAAGATGCCTATTACCCTACCAAACAGGTAGTACCCAACACCAAAGTCATCCACCACCGCTTGGCGGTAGAAGTGCTGCGCGGCTGCCCCGGCGGCTGCCGCTTTTGCCAGGCGGGATACATTGACCGTCCGGTACGCGAACGCTCTCCACAACGCTTAATTAATGATGCCAAAGAAGGATTAAAAAACACCGGCTTCAATGAAATCGGCCTGCTCTCGTTATCCACTGCCGATCATACCCAACTGCCCGAACTGTGCAGCAGCATGATTAACGAGTTCGCTTCCGACCGGGTATCTTTATCGCTTCCGTCATTGCGGATCGATAGTTTTCCCGCACGGGTCACGCAGGAAATCGGCAAAGTCAAAAGTTCGGGATTAACTTTCGCCCCCGAGGCCGGAACCGAGCGCCTGCGCTGGGCGATCAACAAACTCATCTACGACGCCGAAATCTATGCCAAAATTCGCGCTTCGGTCACCAAAGGCCAAACCCAAATCAAGTTTTACTTTATGGTGGGTTTGCCCACAGAAACCGATGACGACCTGCAAGGTATCGTGGATATGGTCCTGAAGGTGAAGGGAATTCTCAAAGAAGCAGGACAATACCGCACCAACATTCATGTCGGGTTGTCACCGTTTGTTCCTAAACCGCATACCGCTTATCAATGGTATGGTCAAATCAGCGAAGCCGAAATCAAACGCCGCGTGCAGTATGTGTATTCGCGTTTGCGCAACCATAAAGGAATCAAAGTCAATTGGCACGATGCCCAAAAAAGCGCGGTAGAAGGCGCCATTGCCCGCGGCGATGTGCAAGTGGGCCGGCTCATCAAGCAAGTATATGAACGGGGCGGCCGTTTCGACGAATGGGGCGAATGCTTCAACTACAAATTATGGGAAGAAGTCTTCCGCGAAGCGGGCAGAGAAATTCAAGAATACGCCGGACGCTATTATGAATACGATGATCTCTTACCTTGGGACCCTGCCTCCGCGCGTTTAAGCAAGCGCTATTTGTGGCGCGAGTGGGAAAAAACCTTTCGGGAAAGCGAAAGCCGCCATTGCGGGAACGAAATGTGCCGCGTCTGCAAAGTTTGCGACGGGGATGAAGTGGTTACGGTTCATTCACCCAACAGCGAAAACGCCCCCAAATCGAAATACAATATGGAACACGATATCGTTCCTGACATCAGTGCGTTTGAGTTGAAATCCAACATCGAAGACAACCGCACCTACCGCTACCGCATTAAATACGCCAAAACCGATGGCGCGGCATTTGTCTCTCACCACGATTTAATGATGATGATGGAATCAGTCTTCCGCCGTGCCGGAATCGAACTGGCCTTTAGCCAAGGGTTTTCACCCAAAGCAAAGATCACCTTCGCCAGCGCGTTATCTGTCGGTGTGGAAAGCCTCGGTGAGTATGTCGATATCCAAACCATTAAAACTTATGATACAGATGCCATGTTGGAGCACTTAAACGCGTTCCGCCCCGGTGGACTCTTGTTCATTGCTTTTGAGGAAATCGGCAACAATACCAAAAAGGTAACCGCATCCGCACAGGCGTTTGAATACGCGGTCTTCTGCCTGCCGGATCAACCTGCCGTAGACCTCTTGCCGAAATTGCAGGATACGTTAAACCATCCTGAAGTGGTGGATGAGTTAAAACTATACTCTTCATCCATAGCCGAAGAAAACGGTTTGCTGCGGATTGCATACACCTGCCAAAATGTAGGGGGTAAATTCACCAAGCCAGAAGCGGTGGTCGAACGCCTCGAGCAAATGACCAACAGCAGTTTGCGGATTGAAAAAATTGTTCGGGTGGAGATGTATGAACGGGATGATGCGGGAGAATTGCAACCATTAATTTCCACTCAAACCGAAAAGCAATCGGCTTGATTGAGCTTAACGGTTTGCCATTTGTTTCATGAAATATGCTTCGGCTTCTTTTGTACCGCCGAAATAGAGAACGTATGGATCGATATCAGCCCCGGTTGACCAGGCAATCGTACCGCCTTCGATACGAATATCTTCAAAAACAGTGGGGTTATTTTTGACCTCTTCAAAAACAGGGCCATGCAAAAATGGTGAAATATCCATTTCTTTTTCTATCCCATCATTAAAACGAAGGTACACTCTATAATCATTTAGTGCTCTTGCTTCGACAACCTTGATAGGACTCATAAGAATCTTTCTTATTTCTTTCTTCGGTTAATATAGTCATCAAATTTTGGAACCGTAAAAGATACATACCCCCGTCTTGGACTATAAGCCATACCTTTTTTAATGATTTCATCACGGATTGGCGCAGCTTGTTTTACAGTTAATCCCAGTTCATTTGCCACTGCCGACGAGTTGGCTTGAAGTCCAACTTTAGTCATGGCCCTAGCATATTCTTGCTGTCTTTCCGTAAGCCTGTCAAATCGAATTTGAAAAAAACCTTTATCCAATGTTTCTAGTGCAATTTTGGTTGCCTTTTTAACATGATTTAATGTAATTGGCGAAGTTGGCGCAACTTCCCAAGCATGTAAACCCCAAACTTGCAGAAAAAACGGATAACATTCTGTCTCTTCAACAATCTTTATAAGCGCATCTTCTTGAAAAAGAACGGACTCTTTTTTGGCAGGTTTAACTAGGGCTGCTTTTGCACTTTGTATATCCAAACGACCGATATGCTTATAATCGAAAAGCCTTTCCGCATAGGATTTTGCGTTTCCAGCGAGTTTTGCCAATTGAGGTAAACCTGCTCCCAGCAGTACCAAAGGCAATTGTTTTTGAGAAATTTTATGAAGTGCCATAATTATTGCACTTAAATCGTTTTGAGTCACATACTGAATTTCATCAATAAGTATAACTGCGGTTGTATTCCGCGATTTGGCGCTCTCCCCGATAGCAACAAAAAGATCCGTCAAATCTATGATCAAATCTCCAGTGACTTTTTCATCTAATACTCCGAACTCGATGCTTTCGTATTTGACTTGAAATGCACTGGCAAAGCCCCGCAACAACCGAAACGCTTTTTGAATATCGTTTCCAACCTTTTTAATTCGATTTAATTGCAATAATAACCGGTATAACTGAGGTGTGATTTGATTGGGAAATGACAAAAATGGGTCAACCTCAAAAAATGCGGTTTTACACTTACCGTCTTCGGCCATGATTTCAAACTGATTTAAAAGTACTGTTTTCCCTACACCTCTAAGTCCCAACAGAATAAGACTTTTTGCTGGTTTGCCATGTTTGATACGTTCCAGAGTGATATTTACATGGTTAATTATTTCTTCTCTGCCTGCCAATTCAGGTGGTGGAGTTCCGGCTCCGGGACTATATGGATTGTTTATGGATTTCATATCTATTAAAGTTAGTTAAGTTTGGTGTATAAAGCCTAACACTAAATAACTTTAATAGAAAGTGCTTTGAGTGTTGCAGAAGAGTCTCTTTTGAAACGAAAAAACTCACGTCACGCTGCTGAACGCATCATCCGCGGTGATGTGATGTCCGCAGTATAAACAGCGCCGATGCTTTTTGGAGAGTGTGCGGCTGCATTTGGGGCACGTTTGCGGAACCGCGCGTACCTTGCCGTCCAACTGGCCGTCTGAGAGATCGATTTCTTTCACGCGCTCTACCAAATCTTCTTCGGTGAGCGGGGTGTGTTCTTTCAGCAGCGACCACACCGCCATGTTGACCAACGCCAACTTATCCAGCCGCGCGCGCAGTTCCAAATACTCGTTCGAGGAAGTTCCGGTACGGTTCTGTCCTCCGACTTTGCTTTCCAACTGGCTGATTTGATATTGCTGATACAGATCCCAGATCATCTTATTCCCCCTTTTGCGATTGGTAGAATTGAGCCAATTCGGTTGACATCTCGATCGGCTCTCCCAACGACATATCGATGCCGGTATGGGCTTTGATGGCCTCGAACAATTTTAAAAATTCATCCACCAAATCCGGAGCCACCCAATACTCCATCTTGCCGATGGCCGGGTCTTCCGTGCGCATGACGACAATGCCGTCCACATCATCGATCAGCATATTGACAAACGCGATCTCATTCGGCGGCAGCCTTCCAGGAAATACTACGACATCGGGATGGTCTTTATTCTCATACAAGACCGGTTTATGTACGCGGGTGAAATCGCCTTGGTATGCCATATTTCACATTTCCTCATTCATCACTCATCGGTTCGTTAGGGGATGTAGAATCCGCAGCGGTCCATGGTTTGGCCGTCAACCGTCACTTGGATCATCGGCCATTCTTTCGCCGGGGTAAGAATTTCGTATCCGTCATCTTTGATCAAAACGGTGTCTTCGCTTTTGGTTCCGGCGATACTGGGGTTCCATGCCACCGCTTGGTTGGCCATGATCTGTTTGGGATTGCCGGGAATCGCTTTGCTGGTCCGCCCAATGTAACCCGCGGTACCGCCTTGGTGGTGAAGTTTCCATTCATCACCGTATCCCACTTCTTTATAGGTTTCGATCCCTTTTTGCAGTACTTCGCCTAATGTGATCCCCGGTTTACTGCCCAAGTTGAGGGCGGCATCTACCGTGCAGACCGCCTCATGCCTGCGGTGTAGTTCTTCGTCGATCGTGCCTAATGCCACCATACGCGTCGCGCTGGTGATGAGTCCGTACCTCCGCGCGCACAGCACCACCATCACGTGGCTTTCTATCTCTTTACCGGTTGGGATGGGGTGGCGGAAGTTATACGCCCGCTCATCCGAAGCGATGAGAATCAGGGCAGGGTAAATTCTTCGTTCATAAGCCGCTTTTGCCAAAAGCCCCGCCGCTTCGTATTCTGTCATCCCCGGTTTGATTTGCCGGCAGGTGATGCGCAGTGCTTCTTCGGCATTCTCTCCCACCCAGCGGTAGCGCGCGATTTCATCCTCCATCAACGGATCTTGAATGCCGATGAAGATACCGGCAATTTCGGTATCTTTTTTCCATGAGCCGGTAACGTGCTGTTTGAGGTGCTCTTGAATCTCATCCCCACAGAGGTGCCATAGATGATGGCAGTCTTTCACATCTAAGTCCTGCATCTCTTCCGCGAACATGCGAACCGATTCGATGTTGTTCGAAACCAGCAGCACTTTATCGAGTGTTACCATCAGCGGCGCAGCCCCTTGCGATGCCGCAAAGAAGACAAAATTTTCCGCCCCGCAGCACAGCCACGAAAAATTATGCGCCTCGGTGATCAACACATTATCGATGCTGTGCTTTTCCATCTCCCCGCGCAGCCGTGACAATTTCGCGGCAAATTCTTTTTTTCTATTTGCAAACAATGGTTTACTCCTCTAATAATCGATTAGCAGGTGGTTTTCCCAAGGAACAATGAAAGACACTTAATATTTCTATTTGATTTTCTTTTATACGGTAAATAATTCTATAAGGACTTTCAATTATTTCACGTATTTCATTCTGTTCATATTCAGGAACCATTTTTCCTGAATATGGGAACTGAGCAATTTGTTTGTTTCGGTCTCTTATTCTTTCAATCATCTGTAAAGCACGGGACTCCGAGTCCAATGAAATGTACTCATAAATCTCATCAAGTTCTATCTCAGCGTTTTCAGACCAAACAATCTTCATGCTGATAAACCATATTTCTTCATGATTTCGCTTTGATCTTTCGTTCGACCTTCTTCACAATCTTTTAATCCGCGCATGATCGATTCATGCTCATAAATCTTTCGGCGTAAATCTTCCCAGGTCGAGTCGGGCGGCATTTGTTCCACCATCTTGTGGGCTTCTTCTTTAATGAGTACGGTAGACATGATGTCACATCCTTCACAATGAATTGAATCGTTGCAACTTTAATATACGCATTATAAAAGATTCATAGTACAATGAAATAGACAATCACAAGATTACGGAAACAAACATGAGCCATCCCCACATCATCTTTTGCGCCGCGGTTCCGCAAGAAGTGAAGTCGCTTTGTAAGCGTTTGCAAATTTCGGTTCCCACACCCAACGACCCGGTTACCTTCGGGCGGTATTCTCCCTTCAATATTACCATTCTCACATCGGGTGTCGGCATTCACCGCATGATGGAACGCTTACAGCAGGTGCAACCGATGACTCCCGCGGTTTGGATTTCCTACGGCTTTGCCGGTGCGCTCTCTGACCGTTGCGGGTTGAAGGAATGTTTTGTGGGGAATCGGGTTCAATATTTTCAGCATGATGAAATCGAGGGAACTTATCCGTGCAAAATTGAATGCTGTGAGGATATCTTGTTGTGCCATAGCGGAATCGCGTCTACTCCTGAGCAAAAAGCCGAACTGCATCAAACCACCGGCGCGTCGTTGGTGGATATGGAATCCTACGCGGTCGCGGTCATGGCGGCCCAGCGTGAAGATCCCTTCTTATGGTTACGCGGAATCTCTGACGCACACAACCATCCGTTGTCAGAAGAATTGCTCCATTGTTTGGATGCGAATGGCTATCCTTCGATGGCAAAATCGGCGGGTTTCGTGTTAAAGCGTTTGTCGCTATTACCTACTGCGATACAACTGGCTAAAATAACAAATACAATCCAAAAAGAGCTTTCACTAAGAGCATTGCATTTATTGGATCGTTTAAACGATACATAAAATCCACTTAACAGTCATACCGAATGATGTAAGGTATGTCTAACCCTTTTCAGCATGCTATCTTATATATAAATATACCATGACAAGTACATAACGGATGGAGTAAAAATTCGAGATGGATCATGACAGCAACGGAAGCAATTCAAACAATGGAAAACAGCAGCGCTTTTGCCGTGAAGGCAATCCCTATTTTGATGACTTTGAAATAGCGGTATCGACATTGTTTGAGTCGCAAAAAGATAAAAACCCCTTTATCGAGTCCACGCTCGAAATGATGAATACTCTGCGCTCTCATCTGGATTATTGCCAAACCGTATTAGCGCAAACCGAAGCCTTGGTTGAAGAAGCCCGCGCCAATAATGATCCCCCGCAAAAAGTTGAAAAACTGGTCATCTTGTGCCGGGCGCAGCAGGATATGCAGATCAAGTTGGTAAAAGATGTTATCGAAAGTATGAACAAAGTGGTTGACATTGTATTTCCCCGGTAACCATGAACGATTATCAAAATCATCCTTCACCATCCACAAATGTTGATCTCAACGATCTTGGTATTTTCGTTTTCTGCAAGGCAAAACTTACTGAAATTATTCAACTTCGCTATGATGTGTTAATCGTAGGTACGAACCGTACATCCCCGGAATTTGATGGCGATTATGATGAGACCACACACCATTTTGCAGCATTTCTGCAGAATCGAGTCTATTGCTGCTTGACGATGATGCGGTCGGAATATGACAATGAACCGGCCTATCAATTACGGGGTATGGCAACGCATCCCAAAGTACAGGGAAAAGGAATTGGTGCCAAGTTGTTGCACTTGGCAGAACAGACGATAGTTGATGAAACCGGTATCCCCCTATTTTGGTGCAACGCCCGCGTTGGCTACGAAAAATTCTACGTAAAACAAGGTTGGCGCATCGTGTCTGAACCCTTTTTGATAGAAGGAGTTTGTCTTCATGTTAAAATGACAAAGTATCTGGAATCATAAAATATTGAAAAGTGGATTATGCCCGTTTCCAGAATGGATGAATTGAACTACAATTTTGCTATCATAAAAAAAGGATAAAGAAACATGACCGCACTTGGATTGATTGAAACCCGTGGATTGGTCGGTGCGATTGAAGCCGCCGATGCCGCTCTAAAAGCCGCTGATACTGTTCTTACTCAAATCGAATTTTCTGACCCTGCCGCGGCGGTAGTCAAAATCCAAGGCGAAGTGGCCGATGTCTCTTCCGCGGTCGATGCCGGCGCGGCATCCGCCCGCCGGGTTGGCGAACTGATTGCAGCTCACGTGATACCCCGTCCGCATGATGAATTGGATGTCCTCATCAACCACAAACCCCAAATGACCAATGCCGGCATCGATGTGATGGGTGCTACTTTGGATGATGACAAACCCAAAGCCAAAAAGAAAGTTCCTACTGTAACTTAATTTGTAACCTAAATAGTAATGAAATTTCTTTTTGTTTTTTAATAAATTTCTCACAATTCTTTCGATAATCCGTTTTTATCTTCATTATTTCTAAATCCCTCTTGTTTTTCCGGTGTAAATTCTGTACTATTTAATTAGTTGTAACACAACGCCTCTGGGGGAGACGAAGATGAAAAAAGGTTTTACTTTGATTGAATTGCTGATTGTTGTCGCCATTATAGGGATTTTGGCTGCCATTGCTGTACCAAACTTTTTGAACGCGCAAGTACGCGCGCAAATTGCCAAATGCAACTCGGAAATGCGCTCATGGTTGGATGTCTATGCCATGTACCGCATGGATAACGGCATTTTCCCGCCGCACAAACCGGGACATCCGGAATGGCAAAACAACCCGATGACCACACCGGTCGCATATATTTCCACACCGCCAACCGATCCCTTTCAAAAAGAAACCACAGTTGGAATTGGGACCTTACAGTGGAGCCACGGACAATATCATGCGGATTATTTTCCGGTTGTTCCTCCGGCACGGATGGCAAATGATCCTTCTTTGGAATCGTTAGCGAAACAGGGTAAAGTGATCGAATTGCCGGGTACCCATAGTGGTACTGTATACTACATTTGGAGCATGGGACCGGATGTGGAACACACTCCACTCTTTATTTACCAGCCGTCTAACGGATTGCGCAGTATCGGAGATATCGTTCGCGTCGGCAGCTAATATCTAGCGGAATCGAAACGCAACAGGTTACGAAAGAGAATTCAATCCTCTTGTAACCTGTTTTTGTTTACACGCCGTTAGTTTTGTGCTAATGGTATACGTTTCATTCATTACCCTCTTGACTTGCTTTCCTTACTTCTTTACCATTCGGCGCCATATCACAAAATTAAGGGATCGTCAAATGAACAAAGGTTTCACCCTAATCGAATTGCTGATCGTTGTCGCTATCATCGGTATTTTAGCCGCTATCGCCGTCCCGAATTTTTTAAATGCCCAAATGCGCGCAAAACATGCCCGTGCTCAGGCAGAAATGAAAGGCTTGGGTGAGGCCTATACCATGTATAAGTTAGATAACAACGCTTGGCCGCCTCATTTGGATGGGAATCCCGCGCAGCATAAGTTTGTCACTTCACCGATTGCTTATTTCTCCAGTTCTATTGCAGATATCTTCGTAAAAGGTAGAGATTTTCCGGGGTACAACGAGTGGTTTCTTGGTCAGTACCATGCCGAACCAGGCGCAACCCATCACGGTAGAATTCAAAACGCGGCTATCTATGACCAAACCTGGAATGTCGCATTTTTCATGACCAGTGTGGGACCCAGTTCGGTTCATGAACCGAACATTATTTTTGACGCCTCCAATGGATTGCAAAGCAATGGAGACATTCTGCACTTCACCTACGGCGAATACAAAAAGGGCTATCCTTTCGCCGCTCGCAGATAACACGACTTTTGTTTTGGTAAACCGAAAATCTTCTAAGTGAGATTCAATCAAACGGAAATTGAATTGATATAAATTCTCATAATAAATGCGTTTGAGCATGGGATTATCTCATGCTTTTTTTAGTTTGCCGTCCCCGAATTGATCCATACGATTTGTATTTTCTTCCGTTTTGCGGTTGAATTAGGGTGCTATCATTCCGTTAGGAGGGGAAGCCAATGCAACTCGAACGAATCGATTGGTATATTATCGCGGGCTATTTTGTTTTTATTCTGCTGATTGGGGTGCTGTATACAAGAAGGGCAGGGAAGAACTTAGATGAATATTTCCTTTCCGGCCGGTCTTTGCCTTGGTGGATCTTAGGCACATCCATGGTCGCCACCACTTTCTCTGCCGATACCCCAAACCTTGTTACCGACATTGTCCGTTCCGGCGGAGTCAGCGGCAACTGGGTATGGTGGGCATTCTTAATCACCGGGTTGATGACCACATTTGTCTATGCCCATCTGTGGCGCCGCTCCGGCGTGTTGACGGATTTGGGATTCTACGAACTGCGCTATTCCGGCTTTGCCGCGAAATTTTTGCGTGGATTCCGTGCGATATACTTGGGCGTGCTGCTCAATGTATTGATTATGGGGTCGACAACCCTCGCCGCGATGAAAATCGCCAACGTGACCTTGGGGATCGATAAATTCACCACCCTCGCCATTTGTGGAGTGATTACGGTGCTGTACTCCTGCACGGCAGGCCTGTGGGGGGTGGTCATCACAGACTTACTTCTTTTTATTGTTGCGATGGTTGGTTCCGTGTATGCGGCATTGTATGCGTTAGAAAAGGTCGGCGGGCTGGATGAATTACTCACCAACGGTTCCATTGCCGGAAAATTGCCGATGCTGCCCGATTTCTCCAATTGGGAAGCCGCTCTCCCGCTCTTTTTTGTCCCCTTGTTTGTGCAATGGTGGAGCGCGTGGTATCCCGGCGCCGAACCCGGCGGTGGAGCCTATGTTGCCCAACGGATGCTGGCCGCTAAAGACGAGAAACACTCCATGTTATCATCACTCTGGTTTTGTATCGCGATGTATGCGATTCGCCCCTGGCCGTGGATCATCGTTGCTTTGTGTTCACTTATTGTGTATCCCGATATTATGGATATCAAAACACAACTCCCCAATGTGGATGAATCCATGTTAGTTGAAACCCTAGCGGACGGCACCCAAAAACCGCTGCATGATATCGCTTATCCGGCCATGCTGGTCTTTCTCCCAGCGGGCCTATTGGGATTGGTTATCGCATCGCTGGCGGCGGCCTATATGTCAACGATCAGCACCCATCTAAACTGGGGGGCCTCCTACATTGTCGATGACTTTTACAAGCGCTTTATCGCCACCAACAAATCGCAAAAGCATTATGTGTTTGTGGCGCGCGTAATCACCGTCATTCTCATGCTGCTGGCGGCAGCCATGTCGCTATATCTCACCAACGCTCTCCAGGCATTCAACCTGCTCGTGCAAATCGGTGCGGGTACCGGATTGCTGTATTTATTGCGTTGGTTCTGGTGGCGCATCAACGCCTGGTCGGAAATCATGGCGATGCTTTCGGCATCCAGCTTGGCGGTGTATTTCACGTTTTACCATGCAGAGCATGTTGTTCAACTCAACGCACAGTATCCGGAATTGAATATGGATCCTCTGAAAAGTTGGGAACAGTTATGTGTTGGCGTTGCGGTGACGACTGTGGTTTGGGTTTTATTCACATTCATTACCCCAAAAACCAAAGTAGAAGTGCTGCAAAACTACTACAACAAAATCCGTCCGATGGGACGCGGCTGGAAAAAGATTGTGGATACCACCCAAGCTCCTCCACCGGATTTCAGCCTGACACCGGCGTTGCTTGCGGTCTTTTTCGGCTGTGCGGCGGTTTATGGAGCGTTGTTCAGCACGGGATATGTAATCTATCAAAAGTATGAACCGGCGGTTGCGTTGGGGGGAATTGCGCTGTTTTCTATCTTCGCGGTGCTTCGGTTAATTCCACAAATCCGCCATAATGATACATAAATGCGAATACTATTTTGGGAGGACTTGCTGTGAGTTTGTTAGGAATTGATGTAGGCACCACCGGCTGCAAGGCCGTTGCGTTTAATGAAAATGGAGAACAATTAACATCCGCATACCGTGAATACCCGCTGCATTCACCTCAGCCCGGCTGGGCGGAATTGGACGGCAACCGCGTTTGGGAAGACGTGAAATTCTGCATTGCCAAAGTGGCGGCTGAAACCAAGAACGATCCCATTACCGCGTTAGCGGTTTCCTGCCAGGGGGAAGCGGTGACTCCGGTCGATAAAGACGGCAATGTTTTGCACAACGCGTTGATCAGTTTTGACAGCCGCACCGAGCCTTATGTTGAAAAGTGGGAAGAAAAATTCGGCCGCGCGGAAATTTTCCATAAAACCGGGCAGCCTCTTGCCGCGCTCTACACGGCGCTCAAAATGCAGTGGATTCGCGACAACAAGCCCGATGTGCTGCGAAACACCAAAGCACTATTGGGGTTTGAAGATTTGGTCATGTACCGCCTGGGCATCCCCCCCACCAGCGATTATACCTTTTCCGCCCGCACCATGTATTTTGATGTTAACAAGGCCGACTGGGTGGATGAGTATCTTGAATTTGCAGGCCTCAACCGCGATATCGTTCCCGAACTCAAACCGTCCGGTACATTGGTCGGGACGGTAGAAGATGCCATCGCCGATGAAATCGGTCTTCCCCGCAGTGTGAAAGTCGTGACCGGCGGACACGACCAGCCCAGCCAGATGATGGGCTCAGGCGTCACAGAGCCTGGAGTTGCCGCGTATGGTATCGGCACAGTCGAATGCATCGCACCGGCCTTTACCGAACTCATGATCAATGAAGTGACTCTGCGAAACAACATCTGCGCGTATCATCACACCTGCCCCGGTTTGTACACGGCATTGGTTTACAACCTCACCGGCGGCAGTTTGTTTAAATGGTACCGCGATCAGTTCGGCAAATACGAGCAGCAAATCGCCAATCAAACCTACCAGGATGTGTATGACTTAATGTGCTCCGAAGCGGCCACCAAACCATCCAAATTATTGGTGCTCCCTCATTTTACCACATCCGGCGTGCCGCATTTTGATACCAAAACCAAAGGCGCCATTTTAGGATTAACCCTCAACACCACCAAAGCCGATGTCACCCGCGCGCTGCTCGAAGGGCTCACCTATGAAATGCGTATGTGCGTGGATCTGTTAAAAGAAGCCGGTGGAGATATACACACATTGCGTGCAACAGGCGGTGGCGCGAAATCCAAATACTGGCTGCAAATCAAAGCGGATATCATGGAAATCCCGGTCGCGGTTCCCGCGGTATCCGAAGCAGGATGTTTGGGGGTTGCACTCCTTGCCGGTACAGCTACAGGAGTCTATAAATCGGTTCAAGAAGCGGCTGCCAATGTAGTGCGCATCAGCCGAACCTTTGAGCCCAAAAGCGAACACCAACAGTTCTACCGCGAGCAATTCCAGCGCTATTTGGAAATATATCCGACGCTGAAAAACCTCTTCCACAGAATGCCATGAATGGGGATGCTTGGATGTTTGAATGGTAGAGTGAAACAATGGGCGCGCCGCGCTTTTACTATGACTTCATTTCAATGTTAGAGCATTTCAGATTTGCGTAGATGTTTTGTAGGGGCACATTGCAATGTGCCCCTACGGCAAGTGCAATACCCATTCTCTGTCTATCCAACCTTGAATTGCTCTAATTGCGGGAGAATGAGAACCGATCCATCGGATTTTTACTCCGGCAGCCCACCGGATAGACGAATAGATTTGGAATTACATACTAACCAAATTTGATTAACGCCCATACTTCTCTTGAATCTCTTCATCCAATTCTTGCGCCTTTGCTTCCAATTTTTCCATTCCGTCTTCCACTCCCGCCTGCTTCATGTACCCAATCAAATCGCGGTAATGTCCCGGATACACCGGATTCAGCTCAATTACCCGCTTCTGCTCTTCAATCGCGTTTTCAAAATCCTCTTGCAGCGCATGAATTCTCGCCATATACTCATGCGCCTTTAAATCTTCCTGATATTGCAATGCGTTCTGATAGGATTTCAACGCTTCATCATACCAGCCCATCTGCGTGTACCGGTTTGCCAAGACGAAGTGATTCTGATAGCTATATGGATTGTACTGCACTGCCTGCTTCAAATACGCGATTGATGTCACCCCCTGCGATTCATTCCCCAACCGCAAATACACATCCGAGATGTAGTGTGTCCCTGCGAGATAAATCACGATCAAAGCGCCCACAGATGCCGTACTCATTTTCCATACCGGAACAGAAACGGTTTTCGGTTGTATTTGTGTTGGCTTCGCGGCGAACCAAGAAGCCAACACCACAACTTCCAACGAAGTCGCCGGCAAATGAAACGGAAAGCTGGAAAAGGAATGCCCAACCGCTGTGATGACTCCCAAAAAAGCCCCCCAGGCAAACCAATTCTTTTGGGATTGAATCTTTTGAATCGGAAACACCGAAACCGGATGACCGATCGCGGCCACCGCGCTTAAAAACGATTGCCAAGTGATTTTCTGTTTATGATTCGGTTTTAGTCTTTTATATGCAGCCTTCCACCATGCGCAAAACACCCAACAGATGGCAAACACTCCCAGCGGTCCGCATTCGGTTGCGGTCTCTAACAATTGAAAATGCGGCTGATCCACCGGAATCACATAATCCCGGTCGTGCGCAGTGCCGAAGTTTTGATAGTTGATCCCCTGATAATGAATATGCTTGGTTAAATAGTTCCCAAAGCCGATGCCGGTAAGCGGGTTTTCTTCCATCATGATCAGCGAGGTGCGCCAATTAAAATTTCGCGCACCCATCCCGCTTGCCCAATGCGGAGACGACTTGGCTTCCAAAAACAAAGAGGTTCCATGTGTGTTATAGGGATTATCCAGCGTATACCACAAATTCGCGCTCATCAGCAGCAAAAACAACACCATCCCCCGCACCCATGAAAATGTGGGAACCGAGCGAGTCCATAACATCATCAATATCCCGGTGATGACCGCGATGATCAATCCAACCGTCACACCCACACAAAACGTGACCGTCATACATGCCACAATTAACATCAATGCAATTGCGCATAATCCATATTGCCAAACGGCAAGTTCACGCCGCAGAGCATACGCGATCAAAACTGGGAGACTCACCCCCAAATAGCCGCCCAAAAAGTTGGGATTGCCCAATGTCGCAATTACCCGCGCGCGCCAATCGCGCACCCCCCCTGATGTGGGGAAGAAATCCTGCTGCCCGGTTTGCGCCCAAGCGTCTTGAAACAATCCATAAATCGAGAGGATGGTTGCCGTTACCAATAGCGCCAAAGCGACTTTCTCTTCCGAAAGCCCCCGGCTCCACAAACTGCGGAACGCGTAAAACAATCCCACAAACACGCCGCAAATCAAAAGCGCTTCAATCTGCAACGCCGATGTGAAATTGATCAATACCGATGCAGCAAATACCATCCCCATTGCGAGAAACGGTTTATCCAAAGCACTCGGCATCCTGTTCAATAAAGTGGTCTGCATAGAATGCATCCACAACCAAAGTGAAGCCAACACCGTCATCCCCACAAATTTCGGCAGCAGAAACGAATCGTATGTCGCCGTTGAAATCAACAGCGGCGTACTCACAATCAGCACCAAAGCCAACCGCGTTTCCCATTGATAGAATTGATTGGTATGGATGAGGTTCAATTTTTTGAGTCCTGCTCTTCTTTAAGTGTCAAACGCTGAACATACGATTTTGGCAAATACATGCGGTAGGTTTGCGATACCCACGCCCGCGGCATTTTGATTTCATAGTTTTCGATGTGAACTCTCGCATACCAATCCGGCGGTAAATTAGGTGATGGGGTCACAATACCTCCGCGCTGTAATAAGGGATGAATCACCGTTTTCCATATCTCTTCCAAATAGGCTTGCCGGGATGGCGCCAATTCGTTCCCTTTCATGGGAACATCAAGATCATACCTCCGGTTGAGCTGACTACGATACCAATCATAGCGCATGAAGTTAGCCGCGATTAACGGGTTTTCGTCCCCTTTGCCTTCAACAACGTGCTGATACGCCAGGGGAAAAAATTCATTGTCCGCCGTTACTTGATCCAATCCTGTGACAACGCTATCGCCCGCCTGTACAATCTTCCATACTTGGTCTGCAAACACTTTCGCCGAAGTATCCTGACGCAGCGCAAACCGCTTTTGCAATTCTTGCTGATGAACCGGTCTCGATAATGCTAAATCAAAACGTTGAGGTTCATCCGGCACAAACATCGGAATAACAGAAAAAATCATAAATAATGCATAACCAAACCGGATGAAATACATGGAAGAACGCGGTTCAATCCATTGAAACACCTGCATCACACAAAAAGCCATTGGCACGGTTTGAATCAATAACAAAGGCAGCAAAAAAACCTGCCAGTCCCCGGTTTTATACAGCATGACAAACAGCAAGTAGATTAAATACAGAAAGATGCAAAGGATGCCTAAACGTAACTGTTGGTAAATAAGAACGCCCCAACCAAACAGGATGAGAAATCCAAGCAAACCAAACGCGCAGAATGAAATAAAAATGTGCCGCGCAACCGTTTGGGAATTGACGAGTGTATCCCAATGTTGAAGCCCCGAACGCAAGACATCTTGATACATGCTTCCGTTGATGTAATCCCAAAAGCGCGCCGGGTCGCTTGGATTGTACCAATTTAAAAACGGATCGTATGAAGCGCGTATGGGAAAATACAACAGCAGCAGGAAAGGAGAAAGCCCCAACAATACCTTACCGGTTATTTGTAATGCGGATGGCCTCAATTTCTCTTGCACAACAACGCAGCGGTATATCCATAAGAGACCTGTCATGGCCACCAAAAACAGAGCCAAGCGGTGGTGGATGATTTGAGTGGATAAAATCATCAGCATGGATGCGGTACATTGAAGCGGACGGTTCCAAGCCCGCTGAAGAACAACCACATTCACGGCACACAGCAGGATAAAAAACGCGTACACTTCTGTTATGATCGCTTGCGACCAGGCGGTGGGAGTCAACGCAAACGCAATGGTTGCGGCACTCGCGGCAACGAGAGCGGAAAGATCATTACGTCGAAAGGAAGCGGATAAAAACCGAAGCAGCACAATCATCCAAACCGAACACGCTGCCGACATACACATCGCCGAAAACAAATGCGAACGGTATGCAACCGTTCCTACCGGCAGCCACTGTACAGCATGAAGCAGCAGCATATACAATGAGTATCCGGTCGGGTGGGGATTCCCCAAACGATAGGCGGCAGCGGCCAGTTCGGGGGAATCGCCCCAAACAATATCTTGAGGCAAAGCGGCAGTGAACAACCCAAACCACACCAATCCCAACGCGGCGGCAACGCACAACTCCAGTCTGCTGCAACAGTTCATCCGCTCGGATGGAGCGTTTTTCACATTGGTATTCACGCTGGTTTCGGCCATTCTTTGCTATCCCTTATGCCTTCATCCTACCGGACATTTGGCATCCGTTCCATTGGGAGACAAAGGCACCAATCTATGGAACCTTTGGTGGGTGTATTATGCCCTGTTCGAGCGTCATGTCTCCCCGCTTTGGTGTGACCTCATCTTTTATCCCTGGGGGTGTGATCTTCGCTTTCACACACTCTCCATCGTAAACGGCATCATCGCTTCTCCGGTTACAGCAATCTTTGGCCCGGTGGTTTCGTACAATGTTCTTTTTTTCGCTTGGACAGTGCTAACCGGCGTGTTTGCCGCCTTGTGGGGGAAAACGTTTGGACTCAACCGCCCAGCTGCGATGGCGTTGGGGTTCATCGCAGCCTTCCATCCATTCCGCTGGAACCATTTCGAACATCTCAATCTTTTTTCGACTGCATGGCTGCTTTGCTCGTTTTATTTACTCGAACGCTGGGTGCATTCCAAAACGGCAATTGGATATGGGGTATTTGTATGGTCTTGGATACTGGCCTTATTCAGCAACTGGTATTTCGGGTTATTCATAGGAATCTATATGGCGCTTCGAATCAGTACGGATATCCTCTCCCACAAATCTACATACTCATTCCTCAAGATGCTGTATGTCATTTTTCTTCCTGCTCTGTTAATTGCTCCATTGCTCTATCTGTATTTCTCACCTCCAAACCCCAATCCGGTTTACCCGGCCGAACCGGATACTGTCTCCATGATGTATTCGGCGTTTTGGTCGATCACACTTATCCATAGTGTTACGCCGCTTTGGCTGTTGGATAGTTTTTCATCGCAAAACATTGTCGGGTCTGAGTTCCGGCTGCATCCGGGATGGCTGCAACTCGCTTTTTTTCTGATTGCTGTATGGAACTGGAAGCGGCTGCCGCTCTCAGCATCTGCCAAACGGTTTCTATTCTTGCTCATGGTTGCTTTTTTTATCATTGCATTAGGACCATTCATTCAAGTGTTTGACCGTCCGGTAAGAATCTTTGGGCTGGCCGTCCCAGCCCCTGCGATGCTATTTGAGATAATTCCCGGTCTAACATCCATGCGGGTTTATGCCCGCTTTGTCTTCGTGGTTTGGCTGGCGGTTAGCTTGTTGGGATTGATTTGGATTCAACATGCTGTTCTTGCAAAAAGCAAAAATCTATTGCAATACGGAATCATAGGTGTTGTTCTTGGTCTATTTTTAGTAGAAACAGAATGGCGCCTGCCAAAAATGCATTTTTTACCGGAAACTCATTCTTTATACCAAAATGTTCACGGCCCCTTACTGGAATTGCCGATTGAACCAACCCGTCTAAGCGGTGCCCATCTCTACCACCAAACCCTTCACCGCCAACCGGTCTATGCCATCGAAATATCCCGCCTATCCCAATACAAAAGCGCCTATTTAGCGGCACATCCCATACTCATTCAAACCAGCGATTATGTAAAAGGAGAACGGTTTTCTGTAGAGGATGAAAGCCGGCTTTTTAAGCAACTCTGTCCGGAATTCAGGAGGTTAAACATCCAAAACGTAAAAATCACCGGAATCGTAACCCAACAAGAGTTCATAAAAGACCGGCATGATCAATTGCTGAATCGTATCCAAAATTGCCATTCAAATGAAACTCCTTAAAGAGAAGCCCTACAATTAAGCCAGTTTGCTTGACACATGGATTTAAATTTTTATTATATAAGGCTGACTCATTCGCATTTTTTCCGGCGGCTCTTCATCATTTCCAGCAGGTCTCACCCCTTTTGGTAATGCGTTACACATTTAAACCGCCGCTCGAGTGTTTTTTTATCCGGCACATCTTGCGAATGGAAGTTAAATCATAAAGGTGTTAAAGGAACTGTCCATTGTTTAACCGCACACTTATTTTCTACGGTTTATTATTGCTAATCATCATCTTTATCGTTGGCCTCATGCGTCCGCAAAATGAAAAAGAGTGGGAACTCTCCAAATTTCGCGATATTCTAAGAGGTGAAAGCACCCAAAATATCACCCTTAAAAGTGCCATTTTATATGACACAAAGATAGAAGGCAACTACGTTACGCCATCCACGGGGGATCAACCGCAACAATATGTTGTGAAAAATCTGCGGAACCAGGTCGAAGCCATCGACGCGCAATTGCAAGATTATTATCAAGAAAACAAAGATGCCGGTTTCACCTATAAAAGCAATCCCGATAGTGGTTGGTGGACCGCTATGTTTACCACCACCTTGCTGCCCCTGCTATTATTACTGGGTGTATGGTTTTTTATCTTTCGGCAAATGCAAATCGGCGGCAGCAAAGCCATGTCCTTCGGCAAAAGCCGCGCCCGCTTAAATACCGAAGGGAACAAGAATAAAGTCACCTTCGATGATGTCGCGGGCTGTGACGAAGCCAAGGAAGACCTCAAAGAAATTGTTGAGTTCCTGAAAGATCCCGGCCGTTTCCAAAAACTGGGCGGCAAAATACCTCATGGTGTTCTTTTACATGGCCCTCCTGGAACCGGAAAGACCCTACTCGCCAGAGCCGTTGCCGGTGAGGCCAATGTGCCTTTCTTCAGCATTAGCGGTTCCGATTTCGTCGAAATGTTTGTGGGTGTTGGCGCCTCCCGTGTGCGCGACCTTTTTGAGCAGGGAAAAAAACAATCCCCCTGCATCATCTTTATGGATGAGATCGACGCCGTCGGGCGCCAGCGTTTTGCTGGTGTTGGCGGCGGCCATGATGAGCGTGAACAAACTTTGAACCAATTATTGGTTGAGATGGATGGTTTTGATACCAACGAAGAAGTCATTTTGATTGCGGCAACCAACCGCCCCGATGTGTTGGACCCGGCCCTTCTCCGCCCAGGACGCTTTGACCGCCAAATCATTGTTGACTTGCCCGATATCAACGGCCGTGAAGGCATCCTCAAAGTCCACACCAAAAATATCGTGGTCGGTAAAAATGTCGATCTAACTGTTATCGCCAGACGCTCTCCCGGATTTTCCGGCGCGGATTTATACAATAGCGTGAATGAAGCGGCTTTGTTGGCTGCCCGAAAAGGTCATGAGACCGTACAGATGGAAGACTTTGAAGAGGCGGTAGAACGGGTGACCGCAGGTCCAGAACGGAAAAGCCGAAGCATGTCCGAAAAAGAGAAGAAAATTATCGCCTACCATGAAGCGGGTCACGCTGTTGTCGGTCTTGAAATTGCTGAAATCGACCCGGTACACAAAGTGTCTATTTTGCCTCGGGGGCGTGCGCTTGGTTACACCATGCATTTACCTGTTGAAGAACGCTATCTAACCAGCCGAAGCGAACTGCTTGCCCGGATGGCTACTTTACTGGGCGGCCGCGTTGCTGAAAGCATGATCTTTGGCGATGTCACCACTGGCGCTCAAAACGATTTAGAGCGTGTAACCGATTTGGCCCATAAAATGGTTTGTAATTTTGGTATGAGTGAAAAACTGGGCCCCCTGACATTCGGTGCCAATGAAACCCAAGTGTTTTTAGGCAGAGATTTTTACAAAGACAAAGATTACAGCGAAGAAATCGCGTTTGAAATCGACAAAGAAGTGCGCTACCTCGTTGATGAATGTTACCACCGGACCAAGAAAATCCTGGAAGATAATAATGATATATTGGATGAAATGGCAGACCGACTTTTACAGCAAGAAGTCTTATCTGCCGATGAAGTTCAAAAACTAGTTGATTATGTGAAAAACAAAAGAAACGGCGGCTCTTCGGAAGATGATTCAGCCTCTTCTTCAGAACAAACTGCGGATGATTCACAAGAACAACCTGTAGCAAATGCTGCTCAAGAGGGAGAAAAGCAAGATATTAAACAGAAAAAGCGTAAGCCCGCAGAAGGCTCATCCCCTCCCCCTTTCGGTCTAAATCCAGAACCATCAACATAATCGTTTCAACTGCACGCAAATAATTTACGGTGGGTCTTTTTGTTATGACCCACCATTTCCCTCTTTTATATCTATACTTACGTATATCTAAACCAAAAAGAGCATACCAATTTTATAACGCAAAAAAATATTCCAATAAAAATTACACTGGGGATAACTTATGAGAGGCTTTTTGAAGTTATCTTACCTAACTTCAATTATTCGTAGAAGTTAAACTTAATGTAATATAACACTATATCTTGTGGATGAACTGTGTGTAGACTACTTTATACAGTTTTTCCTATTGACACAATTGCTCTCTCACCGTATATTCATTGCCATGCTGTTGTGGCGTTAACGTCATGCTTCATACATGTTAATATGATAAAAATGATTGAGATTATCAATGAGGCACGGGGATGCATTTACAAAAATTAAAAATTTCTGGATTTAAATCCTTTGTTGATCCCGTCGAAGTTATCTTTGACCGGGGGGTTACCAGTATTGTCGGCCCGAATGGTTGCGGAAAATCCAACGTATCCGATGCCATCCGCTGGGTGTTGGGCGAGCAAAATCCCCGCCGTCTGCGCGGCAATGTTATGGGTGATATGATCTTCAACGGCACATCCAACCGTGCCGCCGCAGGGATGGCTGAAGTAACCATTGTCTTTGAAAACGCCGATAATTATCTTCCTATCTCGTATCGCGAAGTTGAAATTACCCGCCGCCTGCACCGCGATGGTGAAAGCGAATACCTCATAAACCAAACCAAATGCCGTCTCAAAGATATCACCGATATCTTTTTGGATTCCGGGATCGGCACCAACTGCTACTCGATTTTAGAGCAAGGCCGTGTGGATATGATTGTCAACGCCAAACCGCAGGAACGGCGTGAGATTATCGAAGAAGCCGCAGGCGTATCCCGCTTTCTGCACCGCAAAATGGAAGCCTTACGCAAACTGGACCGTACCGAACAAGACTTGTTGCGGGTTGAAGACATCCTCAATGAATTGCAGCGCCGCCGCCGTTCTCTGGAACGCCAGGCTAAGCAGGCGGAGCTGGCAAAAAAATACAAGCATGAACTCCTGCAATGCGAATACATTCTGCATCACCGTTCCGGAAAGACATTGCTGGAGAACTTGGAAAACAACACCTCCAAACTCAAAGGCTTGCAAGCGCAGGTACAAGTCATTGCTGGAGAATTATCAACCGTCCGTACCCGGAAAAACGAACTCACAGCCAAACTGCAAGAGCAAGACGAAATCAACCGCACCCAGCGCGAGTCTTATGCTTCCGCAAACGCGCGCCTCGAACAGATGGAAAGCCATTTGCAGCATTTGAGCGACCGCGAAACCGAATACGGCCAAATGAAAACCAAACTCGAGAGTGAAACCGAAGCGGATATGACGCGCTCGCAAGATGAGCAAGAAAAAATCAAACACGCCGAACAGCAAGCCGAAGCCCTGCAAAACGAGATCAATGAATTGCAAACCGCCATCCATTCGCTGCAAACCGGATTGGATGAGATGAACCGGCGCTTTCAAGAAATGGAAGCCGAGGGCCAACAAAAACAAAAGCGATGCGTACAACTCGAACAGCAAATTCGCGAACTGCAAGACCAACAACGTTTGTGGGAACGCGATTGCGAACACATCCAAAACCGCTTGGCTCAACTCATTGATGAAAACGAACGCATTATGGAACAGATTTCTTCCCTGCGTGAAAAGGTTGCCAAACTCACCGCCGATGAAGAAACCGTTGAACGTCAAACCCGCGAACAACAGCGCCACTACGATGAAATTCTTGCCCGTCTGGAAGAGAAGAACGCGTCCGAGAAAAAATGGAAGCAAGACCTCAATGAATGCGAGCGCGAATGGCAAAAAGCCCACTCCCGCTTGGAGTCACTCCGCGCGCTGCAAGCCAATCTTGAAGGCTTTGAAGAAGGGGTGCGCTACCTGTTACGCGGGGATGAGAAGCCTCTCTCTAATTTGCTATGCAACGTGGCCGAACGCATCCAAGTCCTGCCGGGATATGAACAAGCCGTCGATGCCGCGTTGGCGCTGAAACTTCAGGCCGTCCTTGCAGAAAATCCGCAAGCCATACAAGCCGCGATTGACCGCCTTCGTGAAGAAAAAAAGGGACGGGTAGCCTTTCTGCCTTTGCAATGGAACGAACTGCTGGCCGATGTAGAAATACCCGTGGAAATTCAAAATCTGCAAAACGCGTCTGATTTGGTTCGCTGCGATGACTCATTTCAGCCGGTCATTCGCAACATGCTGAAATCAACCTATTTGGTTCCGAGCCTGGAAGAAGGATTCCGGCTTCAATCTGTATTGCCCCCGGGGTTTCGTTTACTTACGATGGAAGGTGACGTCATTGAGAGCGACGGCACCATCACAGGAGGGTTCTCCAAAGCCTCTCAAATCTTAGACCGAACCACAGAAATTAAACGCTTGGATGAGAAGGCGCAAAAGTTACATGCCGAGCGTACAGAGTTGGAACAGAACATCACTGCCGTCCAAGAGGAACTCAGCGGTCTCAACCGTCAGCGCGACGAAGTCCGCGATCTGCTGCTGCAAAAGCAGAATGATCTCAAAGCCGTTCAGCACGAACACAAACAAACCCAATCCCAGTTGGAAAATATCGAAACATCCAACCAGAACATTTTGAAAGAACAAGAAAAACTACAAACCAATTTGCAGAGCGGCAACCAAACCCAAACGCAGCGTCAAGAACAATTATCCGAATTGGAAAACAATTACGGTGAACTCAGCCGCGATTTAGAAGAATGGCAATCGCAAATTGCGGAATTCCGAACCCAGCGCCGCGCCAAATCCGATGAAATTTCCGAGAAGCGTATGTATTTGCTGGAAAAACAAAAAGACTGCGAACGCTGGATGGGCGATATCGAAATGCGCAAACGCCATCTCGATGAACTCGAAAAGGGAATCGAAGAGAAAAAGCAAACCATCCAACAGCAGGAAGAGCGCCGCTTGGAAGCGCAATCCGCCATCGCCGAAACCAAGCAAACCATGGAACGCCTGCGCGGCGAACGCGATCAACTTTGGCAGGAAGTGCAAAAATGTGAAGCCGTCAACCAAGAAATGCGCGCCGACATCCAAAAAGTCAGCAAAGACGAAACCGAAACCGCCGAAAAACATGAAAAACTGCGCGATGAACTCAACAAAACCGAACAAGACAATATTCGTCTCAAAGTTGAAGAAGAACACTGGAACGAACGGATGAGTGAGGCTTACAGCAAACTCACCAACCAAGAAGAACTGGAACGCGATGAACGCACCACTGATGAATTGAATGAAAAAGTAGAGTTCTATTGCCGCCGCCTTGAACAGTTGGGCATGGTGAACGAACTTGCGATTGAAGAATATGAAGAGGTAAAAGAACGATGCGAGTTTTTGGAAGCACAGCAGAGCGATTTGGTTAAAGCAAAAGAAGACTTGCTCAAAACCGCTAAGGAATTGCACGGCACCACCAAAGAATTATTTATGGAAACCTTTACCCAAGTGCAGGAAAACTTCAACCGCATGTTCCGCAAAATCTTCAATGGCGGCAAAGCCGAAATCCGCCTCATGGAAGGCGACCCGATGGAAGCGGGTATCGAAATCGAAGTGCAGCCTCCGGGCAAAAAACTGCAATCCATCACCCTCCTCTCCGGGGGGGAGAAAGCAATGGTGGCGGTTTCGCTGCTCTTTGCGATTTACGAGATTAAGCCCAGCCCCTTCTGCTTCTTGGATGAGATTGACGCCCCGCTGGATGATGTGAACATCGGCCGGTTTACAACGTTATTGCAAGGGTTTTTAGACCGGTCACAATTCATCATGATTACCCACAATAAGCGTACCATGAGCGTGGCCGATGCCATTTACGGCGTTACCATGCCGCAAGAAGGAGTCTCAACCATTTATTCCATGAAGTTTGATGACAAACACAAAAAAGCGGTACCGGATGAAAACACGCCGCAAGTAATTGAAAACCAAACCGAGCAGGAAGAAGAACCTGCTTTGGTTTCTTAAGTTTTCCTGTATACAAAGATGGAGCCGCTCCAACGGCTCCACCCGCACAGTAATGTGCGCCCGTGCATCTCTTTCCCCGGAGGTCCCTCCTCTCCGGGGCCTTTTTTTGTCAAAAGGATATACAGTATTGCATGGTTACCGCATACTGTAAATGCGTTTCTTTACTTGTGTTTCTTTACTTGT
>CAYVAZ010000005.1:0-13779 GCA_964449065.1 uncultured bacterium | reverse complement strand
GTTTCTTTACTTGTGTTTCTTTACTTGTTTCAAAATTCTTTGATTTTTCGCAATTCAATCTTGATGGATGCGAATTCCCTCCCCAAGATTGGCTGAGGTTTACCCACAACTATTAACAGGGTGTTGCCTTGGGGTATGTTAGGGGCCATTTGGGGCTTTTTCATTATTTAAAGCGATGTTGCCAAAAATACGTTCTGATTGATTCGAACAGTTCATCTGGCTCGGCGGGAGCCTCGCCCTCCCAAAACAAACGTTCTTTTGACAACTACTCTTGGTTTTGCCACCACTTCAGGCAAACCGAAAACTGAATCACACATCAGACCCTTTTCTTTTTCTAACGGCTCTTAATTTTTCAGAATAGGGTTCATGGGTTAAAAGAAGCAAATTAAACACCTCCATAACGTTTCGGTGCAATTCTATTATAATCAAAAGTTCTGACGGTATAAAAACTTCTGTGGAGACTCAGCAAAGCATGACAATTTTAGGACACGGTTCGGTATCCTATATCACGGCAAGACTCACACCAAAAACGATCCTCCCCGCTTGCATTATTGGCGGCATCATCCCGGATATTGATTTTCTGTTTATCCTGTTTCCCTTTTTTAACGACATTCACCGGGTGGTCACTCACAATATATTTTTTGTGGTCTTTGTTGCTTCCCTGGTTTGCATGTTCTTTTCTTCAGAACGCCTTAAAGCATGGCTCTGCGCATTCGGCTGCGGTATGCTTCATCTATTGGTTGACTCCATGCTCGATCAAAACCCGACCAACGGACTGGGAGTCGCGTTGTTTTGGCCATGGACCGACTGGATGTTTTGCCCCATCAATTTAGTCGCCGTCGATCCCCATTCGGAGGGGTGGAGCAACCTCACACGTTCCTTATTGAAACTGTGGATTATTGTTTTGTATGAAGTTCCGTTTTACATGTTGGCCGGCTGGTTGTGGTACAGACAAAAACCGTCCTATGATGTAAAATCCATGGGAAAAGTGGATTAATAAAGGATTTGTATCGATGCACAGTTTGTCTTGTTTACTTTTTTTTGGATATCTCATGCTCAATCTGCCGCAAGGTGATATCCCGGCGAAGAAAGTCACCATTCAACAAACTCCACCGGATATTCCGGTTTATACCTATCGTGTGGTCAATCAATATGATCACGACCGCAATGCCTTTACGCAAGGATTGGTTTATGAAAACGGGATGCTTTATGAAGGTACCGGCCAGTTTGGGGAAAGTTCCCTCCGCTGGGTTGAGTTGGAAACCGGAGAAGTGCTGCAAAAACACGATTTGGAAAACAAGTTCTTTGGAGAAGGCATAACCCTCTTTGAAGGCAAGTTAATTCAACTCACTTGGCTCAGCAATACCGGATTTGTTTACGATCAATTTTCGTTTGCGGAATTACGGCGGTTCGCTTACCCTTGGCAGGGCTGGGGGATTACACATGACGGTACATACCTCATCATGAGCGATGGTACGGATACGCTTCACTTTCTCAATCCCCATACGTTTGAATTGGTGCGCGATGTAACAGTCACGTTGAACGGCAATCCAATCCGCCAATTGAATGAGTTGGAATACATCAAAGGAGAAGTTTATGCCAACGTATGGATGACGGACACAATTGTTCGGATTGATCCGGCAAGCGGAAAGGTCAACTCCATCATCGATTTAAGCGGTCTCTTGCCCCCAATCGGCGGCTTTCCCCGGCCGGATGTATTGAACGGTATCGCCTATGACAAAGATAACGAACGGTTATTTGTTACTGGTAAACGATGGCCAATCCTTTTCCACATTGAAATTATGTTGAAGAACAGTGGTTCAAATGTAAAAAACTGGCAATCAAAATAAGGGGGATCTACCCCAACTTTTTATACGCTTCTTGAATGATCCGTTCCGTCGTTTCCCAACTGATGCAGCCATCTGTTACCGAAACGCCATACTTCAATTCTGACAAATCGGCAGGAATATTTTGCTTTCCTTCGTGGATGTTGCTTTCCAGCATCGCGCCGAATATGCAGTCTTGACCGGACTGTTTCTGTTCGATGATGGATTGCAGGACGGTTTCCTGTTTGGTGAAATCTTTGCTGGAGTTCGCGTGGCTGCAATCGATCATGACATAAGGTGGGATTTGTGCTTTTTCTAATGATGTTTTGGTTTGTTCAACACTTTCGCGATCATAGTTTGGACCGGAACGCCCGCCGCGCAAAATAATATGGCCCCAAACATTACCGCTGGTACTGATGATCGAGGCTTTCCCCTCCTGATCGATCCCGAGAAAACTGTGCGGATAGTTGGAAGAGTGCAGGGCATCGATAGCAATTTGCAAATTGCCCTCTGTGCTGTTTTTAAACCCAACCGGCATCGAAAGACCGCTTGACATCTCGCGGTGGGTTTGTGATTCGGTGGTACGCGCGCCAATCGCGGCCCAAGTGACCAATTCCGCAATGTATTGCGGCACGATCGGATCGAGAAATTCGGTCGCGGCCGGCAGTCCCAAATCGTTTATGTTTAGAAGAATCTTGCGTGCGGTGGTTATTCCATGCTCGATGTCTGTACTGTCGTTCAAATACGGGTCGTTGATCAATCCCTTCCACCCGACAGTGGTACGGGGTTTTTCAAAATAAACCCGCATTACCAAAACAATCCGGTCTTTCACTTTCTGCTGCAAAGCGGCCAACCGTTGGGCATATTCTTCCGCAATCCCGGCATCATGAATTGAACACGGCCCCACGATCATCAAAAAGCGGTCTTCTTTTCCCCGCAGCATTCTCTTGATGGTATTCCGCGCTTCCAGAACCGTTTCCGTAGCCTTTTCGCTCATGGGATACGCTTCTTTCATCTCCCGTGGTGAAATCAATGGATTGATCTTCACGATATGGACATCTTGCGTTTCGTTCATCGTTGTGCTCATAGCTATCCCGCCGTTTGATTAATAAAAATGCGATTATACTTGGAATTGGTTGAAAGTTGAGTGCTGTTGTATCTAAGGAAATTTTGAAGGATATGAACTCAATCCGGTCTTATTGCTTTTTGCCCCGCTGAGAGAACGAACTGCGGTACGTCTGCAGACCATAAAACAAGTCTCTACCTTGGATTAAATAGACCCCGCCGGAACGTTGCGGGTTGGAATCACCGGGCAGCGGTTGAGTGGGGGCGCCGATCAACACATCCCCAAAACCGTCATTTTGAATATCTCCCAGCGCTGCTACGCTGGCTCCAAATGTATCAAAAGCTTGAAGTCCATTGACCAAAACATAATCAATTGTAGTCAAACCGCCATTTCGTAATTCTTCTATATTCACAACCTCAGGCAGTTGCGGTCTTCCAAATAAAAATACCACTTGTCCAGTCATTACTTGATTGTCAACTTTGGCATGAGGCATGGCCGCGACCAAATCTTGATACCCGTCGCCGTTCAAATCTCCCGCATGGTAAACCCGGTCCGCTCCTCGTATCACCATTCCCCATTGTGAAGGGGAGTCATTCAAATTGATGGTACCTTGCAAATTGGCTTTGCCTTTCAATAAAAGGGTTTCGTTGTTCGGCAAACCGGCTATCAATTCCGGAAAGCCGTCAGCATCCACATCACCGCATGAAGAAACGAATTCATGGATACCGCGCAGGATCAAACCGTATTTCGCTTTGCCGCTTGAAAACGCATCCGGAGAACCGAATACTACATAGGCTTTGTTTTCTTTTTCGCCGGCCTCCGTAAATGCCGTGATGATGATATCGCTGAATCCGTCTGTATTGATATCGGTATTCCCTGAGACAAAACGGGCATACGAAGTATTGGGAGTATCGCGGTTGTAAAAATGATGAGGTGAAGGAATAAAGGCTTGGATCAATTTTGGGAGTACCGTGTTACCGTATAGGAGAGTAAATCCTCCAAAGACAAGTTCCTGATTATTTTGTATAATTACTTCCGCGGACGGAGAACCAAAAACGGCATCCTGAAACCCATCTCCATTAAAATCTCCCGCAATAGAAGTGCTGAATCCTGTATCTTTAATTACCACACCATACTCTTGATATTGTTCGGGAATAATTTGCTTTGGCGGTGAGGATTGGCCGTAAATCAAAAGCCCTTGTTTGCCGGTTTGGGATCCTATCAATAGATCACCAAATCCATCGGCGTTGATATCACCCGCGTTTGAGATTGATGAACCGATTGGTATGTCTTGTGTACCGGTAATAATTGTTTGCTTGGTGTCAGAATGGGAAAGATCAATCGTCGGGTTCCCAGATAAAACAGATCTACCGTCAACAATAAACACGGCCCCTTTGTCTTGAATGCGCCCATTCAGTATGCCGTTAAATCCGGGCGCGCCTATAGCGAAGTCTAAAAATTCATTGTCGCCGTTGAAATCTCCTACTTTCGCGACACCGGCACCCAAACGGCTCCCATTGGCATTTGGGTACACAAACTGAACGGGCGATAAATCGTTTACCGAAGTGTGCAATTCAGCGGAATGTGTAAGTGATGCCAAACCTAAACAACAAAAAACCGTTAAAATATTATTGTATTTTATCATGCTGTCCCAATACTCTGATGTTCCCCAAAATCATTATTCTATATATAATACCATAAATAATCATGATTTTAAATGCTTTTTTATTATTCTTTGAGAATTTCATTATACAGATTTAAGATGTCTCGTCCCATTTTTTCTACAGAAAAAAGTTCTTCGGCACGCTTGCGGGCGGCCGATCCATACTGCTCTTGCTTAAACGGGTCATTTAAAATGAAGTTGATAGCATACGCAAGCGAATGTTCATCACACGGCGGCACGACCAATCCGGTTTTTTCATGCAGATTGATATAGGAAGTTCCGGTACCGATATCCGTTGAAATCAACGGCAAACCACATGCCGCGGCTTCGGTTAATACCAATCCAAACGCCTCGGAACGATAGATGGAAGGCAAACAAAACACGCTGGATGCAAAATAATAGGGGATTACCGATTCCACCTGCCCCACAAACACAATTTTATCTTTAAACCCCGATTGCTCCGCTTGTTCGATCAAGTCCGGAAGGAGGGGACCTGTACCTACGATCAACAATTTCGCGTCTACATGCTTCATCGCCCGAATTAAATACTCGATCCCTTTGTAGTACCGCAAGATTCCCACAAACAATACCAACCGTTCTCCATACCGCTTTTTGATGGTTTGCGCGCTGGCATTGAGTTCCGGGCTGCGAGTAAACCGGTGTAAGGGGATGCCGAACGGGATAACGCGAGTCTTGTCCCGAAACGGCTGCAAATCCTCAGAAGAGTCTAAATAATTTGGAGATGTGGTAATAATTCGGTCCGCTTGAGCGAGAAAACGCCGACGAAAGGGTTGGTAAATAGGCATCCAATTCTTTTGCCGCACGATATCGCTGTGGTAATGCACCACCACTTTGCCGGATGGCCTCATCATCAAATGCGAGATCACCGCTGTGGGATTGGGAATGTGATAGTGCAAAATTTCTGCTTTGAGTTTCCGCAGCAAAAACGGAAACGCCGGCGAAACCGGTGTTGATAAAAACCGCCCCCACTCGCCCGCTTTATACACCGGAGTCCCTTCCACCTCGGCAAACTCCGTACCCGGTTTGCGGTTGCAAATCAAAACAGAGATTTCATCGCATTCATCGCGCGTGGATTCAATAATTCGGTTGATCGCAATCTCAATCCCGCCGCAGGTCGGGGGATAATAATCTTTATATATGTGTAAAATTCGCAACGGTTTAGCCTTATTTAAGTTTTATATTCAGACTATATCTGTTCTTAGATATACAAAAAGGATTAGAGAAAAGTAATTTTACCTGAATCAATGTGGTAAATACAACCACCATGCCCCCCTCTTTTTCAATCGATTCAAATAATCTGTAGAGAGATTAAGTGAAATATCGCATGAAATTTGATTAAAATGCTAGACTTTCTGCTAGGATATCTGTATATTGAATCGATTCAATAATTGCAATTTCAATGTAGAGGAGAGGAAAAATGAAGAAAGCCGTGTTTTATATTATCTTGAGTGTAGTGTTATTTGGGCATTTTTCAAAAGCAGTAAAAGCGCAAAGCGTCTATATGGTAGGTGGGGGAGACCCGGATACGCTGATCAATTTAGTTTATATTTTACTATTGACGGATGGCATATCACTTTTTGATGAAGCAAACAACGAAGTTGTGATTCCTGGATTGGGATATGATGTCACCTTCGTGCAGGGCACGGAAGACAATGCCTCCGATGCGGAAGCCAACTTCGATTTGGTCTTTATTCATGAATCCGTTAATTCCGCGGACGCCGATCAATATATTGATAAAAACATCCCCATCTTAGATACGGAAGATGTGCTCATGCGTGGCAGCGTCGACCGTCCCGGCGGACTCTGGCTCACGCCGGAATCAGGACGCAGCAACGCGGCAGGTGATTTTGAAATCGAAGTGATCGATAATACCCACCCGATTACCGGCTTGTGGGAGATGAATGAAATCGTTTTGATTACGTTTACAGATAATGGAATTTTATCTGGAATGGCACTGGATTCATTGGCCCCAATAGGAATTCCATTAACGAAGACAGGTTTTATTGTGGATCCCGAACGGTACAACTTGGTTGTTGTGGAAGAAGGAGCATCCGGATATAAAGGCGATGATGATGCCCCGGTTCCTGCCGGCGCGGAACCGGCACCAAATCGGCGCGTTTTCTTAGGCTTTTCTCCTAACGTGCAAGCCTTTGATCCTACCAGTATGGATTTAGCTTTGGTTGCATTATCGCCGGATGGAGCGATTATGTTTCAACGTGCAATCCAATGGGCTCTCGGTGTACCAGTCACGGCCGATGGTACCGAAGAAGGAGCACAGCCTCCAGTAACTGTAAGAGAATGGTCCGTGTATTAATGAATTCAACCTAAATATTGAAAGGAAAGCCGCGTATTTCTTGCGCGGCTTTCGTTGTTTTTCTCTGCCGCATCCCTCCCTAAATATACACAGCCCCGTAATAATGAATGTATAACAACGTATAGAATGGGGGGATTTTCATGCTTAGATCGAACATGAATGGAATCCAAATTGTAAGATGTTTTCACTTGGTTATACTCATACTCACCGTATCAATACAAGGTTTCGCGCAATCTCTTCGACCCCTGCAAGTGACAGATAACGGCCGTTATTTACAATACCAAAACGACGAACCGTTCTTCTATTTAGGCGATACCGCTTGGGAACTCTTTCACCGCTTAAACCGCGAAGAAGCAGAGCAGTACTTAACCAACCGTGCCGAAAAAGGATTCACCGTTATCCAAGCCGTCGTCTTGGCTCAGTTGGAAGGCTTAACCGACCCCAATCCGTATGGCGATGTTCCTCTCATCGATAAAGATCCAACTCAACCAAATGAAGCCTATTTCAGGCACGTTGATTTCATCGTCAACAAAGCAGAAGAACTCGGTCTGTATGTAGGCATGCTGCCGACATGGGGTTCGTATTGGAAAACCGCCCGCCGTTATGATCAATCCATTTTTAACAAAGAAAATGCAGAACTATTTGGCCGCTATTTGGGCGAACGCTACAAAGACAAACCCATCATCTGGATACTCGGCGGCGATGAAAACATCGATTCGGATGAAGAGCATGAAATCATTAGCGCGATGGCAGCAGGATTGAGAGACGGTGACGATGGCAGACACCTTATCACCTTCCATCCACGCGGCCCGGGATTGTCATCCCCTTACTTTCATAACGAAGACTGGCTCGACTTCAACATGTTTCAATCTTCCCACGCTGCCATTGATCATGATACGGGATTATTCACAGAACACGACTATAAACTGACTCCCACAAAACCTACTTTGGATGGCGAGCCCCGTTACGAATCCATCGTGGTCGGTTTTTATCTGAAAGGCAATCCGCCCCATCACCGCTTTACCGATGATGACTGCCGCACCGCTGCCTATTGGTCACTCTTAGCGGGAGCCTGCGGCCACACTTACGGCAACAACAATATCTGGCAAATGTGGCAGCCGGATAAACCCCGGGTGATTGAAGCAAACATTCCCTGGTATGAAGCCCTTGATCATCCCGGAGCGTTTCAGATGGGACACGTGCGCAAGCTTTTCGAATCCAAACCCTTCACCAAACTGGTACCCGCACAAGATTTCATTCTCGATGGCCCTACAACCGGTGGAGCCAAAATCCGCGCGGCTTTAGCGAACGACAACTCATTTGCCTTTATTTACTCACCCCGCGGAGAGAAATTCTCCATCGATATCAGCCGAATCAGCGGCCAAAGCGTTAAAGAAACCTGGTTTGATCCCCGTTATGGAGTGTCATATCATATCCACACCGCGGATGCCACAGGCTTCCAAACCTACACCCCGCCAACCAACGGCTACGGCCAAGACTGGATACTCATTCTGGAGGACGCAAGCAAGTATTATCCTATGCTTTAACGATGATGATACTCGGCAAATATTTATTTGATTATCATTTTGTTATAAGATAAAATTAGATGATAATTAAATGAGGAGATATCAATGTATTTGACAGCAGAAGTTTCAGCAGAAGGCTTATTGAAAGTCAAATCTCCCTCTCTTAAAAAGGGAGAAGAAATAATCATTGAATTTTGTGATGGTAGCATTCCTGATTCCGGTAAAGGCAAGTGGTCTGAAATTAAAAAAGAAATTGATAAAGCGAGAGCCTTAAACATACCGCGTCGTACTTATGAAGAAATCCTGAAAGATTTGCATGAAATCAGAGGGTGAAGAATTGAAGATTGCCTATATCGATTCTTCGGTTTGGATTACTTCGTGTGAATAAATCGAAACGTATCAATCATTCATTGATCAACAACTCAATATACTTGAAGAAGAATGGACGCTGGCCTACTCAAGCCTGGTGAGGCTTGAAGTTCTTCTTAAACCTCATCGTTTACAAGAAACAAATCTCATTGAGTCTTACAAAAGTATTTTTGATGAAGTTCACTTTCTTCCATCACCATCGACGGTTTTTACTTCAGCGTTTGACATCGCTTTAAAGGAGAATCTAAGAGCGATGGATGCGTTACATATAGCCATTGCATTAGCAAATAAATGTGAATTATTCGTATCTACCGACCCAGATTTTAAAGACATGAAAAGCCTACCAATGCATTGGCTCAATTTAAGCAAACTGAAAAAATAGTTGATTGCAACACTTTAGCCATCACATTATATACGAATCCCACGCCTTCAAATAAAAATCCAACTGATCATGAACACCCAAATCACTAGGCATTCGATCTTTAATTGGTGAGGTCGCTTCAAACCGCCGGATCATCTCCGCCTCAAATTGATCAATCCTATCCGCATATTGTTTATCCTCTGCAAGGTTGTGATGCTCTTGTGGGTCTTGTTGCAGATCATACAGCAATTGATACCGCTTGTGCGGATCGCGGCTGGAATAATACCCATCCTGCCTCATGCGTTTGCCGCTGCCGTAAATGTATTTATAGCGGTCGGTCCGGATTCCCGCTTCTTCATTCTCAAAATACTCCAAAAACACCATCTCCCGGTTGGGGGAGTCATCACCTTGGATGGCGGGGAGCAGGTTGTTGCCTTCCACTTCGCTAGGAATTTGACAACCGGTTGCTTCCATTATCGTTGGGAAGATGTCGATGAATTCAGTCAGTTGCTCTGCAACATGACCTGCCTTGCTCATACCCGGTACCCGAAATACCAACGGTGAATGAATCGATTCTTCAAACAAGGTATGTTTCTCAAACCGGCCGTGATGCCCCAGCGCATAGCCGTGATCTCCAATATACACCACCATCGTGTTCTCAGCGAGCCCGGTTTCTTCCAGCGTATCCAGCACAATACCGATATTTCTATCCAAATACGCCACCGCGGTGTAATAAGCCGCGTTGATTCCTTGCTTCTCTTCATGCGTCAAATCGTAATAAATATCGGGGATATGCCAGTCGTCCTCCGGTCCCTTTTCTGGGACTTTCATATCCGCTGGATTATACGTTTTCGCATATTCAATCGGATAGCGGAACGGCGAATGCGGCTGGTTAAAGCTGCTGAATAAGCAAAACGTGTCATCCTTGTGATCAATCAAAAATTGGCTGGATTGTTCCGCAATCCAGGTATTGAGCATATCTTTATCATACGCCCCATAGGGGATATTCATGCTGTTGAGCCATACCCGCGCGTGATCGCGAAACGGCCGCCATTGCGGGAGCGCTTCTATATCATCCGGCACCGGCTTTGGTGGATTTTCTTTGAGATATTCGCGGTGCTGTTGGTGATATAGCCGGTGCTCAAAGCCGTGTTTTAAAGTGCTGTTAAAATGCATCTTGCCGTACGCGGCTGTGATATAACCATTCGCCTGAAGTACGTCAGCAATTGTTGTGGTATCCGCTGAGAGCGCGGAACGCAATTGGGTTACGCCAATCGAATGCGGCAGCCTCCCTGTTAACAACGATTGCCGTGTTGCCGTACACACCGGCGAATTGCAAAAGGCCCGGCTGAACCGTACGCCGCTTGCCGCAAACGCGTCCAAATTCGGTGTCTTTGGCGTTTGATGGCCATACGCCCCATACGCGTATGTGGCATGGTCATCCCCCATTAAAACCAGAACGTTGAGTTTCTCTTTCGCCATGATCACTCCCTTTTAAAACCGCATTGGTAATACAATACCAGAATTCTTGTTTTTTTTAAATGAGTTCTGTGATGAAGTCATGACAACATTTCACATAAGGATGTAGACACATCTCTTCCATTTACAGTATCATACTCTTATGTAATGTATAAACATGAAAATATTTCTGTAAGGAGAACAAGAATGATCAAATCAAAACGGCTTTTTCTATTTGGGGCGCTTGCCGCATTGGTATTGACCGGTGCTTGGGCCATCGGTCAACAAACCGGTTCGGAAGGAGACAGTGTTACTCCGTCGGATTTTGACCCATTCGACGAGAGAGAAATACCCGAAACCGCCACCATTGATCTCGAGATCATCGGCCTCGCGCAGGTCGGACAAGTATTTATGATCGAAGGCTTGGAAAACGAAACGTCGGTTACGTTACAGGGCAATGAACTAAGTTCCGGGGCCACCTCTTATCCACCGTTGGTCCTGCATGGTGTGTTTGATGAGCAAATGCGTGATTGGCGTGATGATGTAATTGATGGCGACTTCCAAAAGCGCAGAATTGAAATTGATCTCATTGATTCCCGCGGATCACGGGCTTTACGCATCAACGTTTTAAACGCATGGCCGCGCAGTTTTTCCTTCCCGCCGCTTAATGTAGATGGCTCGACCCGCTACATGGAACGCATCGAATTTGTGTATGACCGGTTTGAAATCACCAATTAAGGATGTTGATTATGAAATGGATACATAGTTGTATATCGCTAGTCATCATAGGAGTCTTCTCCGGTCAAGCCGTTGGAGAAGCGGTGGATTTTGAAATTGCCGAGGGCGAGCGTTCGATTTACGTTTTATTGGATGATGGAACAATCCAGTTTTCCGGCAGCGCTGTCAACCGCGGCTTCCCCCAAAACGCCGATGCCGTCGATTTAACCCTAACGCATAGCGGCATGGGGTATTACGTGGTGGAAGAGGATGGTACCGTCCATTCCTTTGGAGACGCGATTGTCTTCGGTCATCCTGTCAGTTCCCGCCAGGATGTTGTGGACATGGAACTTACTGCCAACAGCGGCTTCTACTTTTTGCGTGAAGACGGCACCATCGTCACCGTGGGCGATGCCAAACTTCGCGGTTTCCTAGAAAAAGACGGCGCGGTTGATATGGAACTAACGGATGACGATGAGGGCTATACCGTTCTTTATGAAGATGGATCCATGGCCTTTTTCGGCACCGCGGTTAACCACGGTTTTGAAACCTTCCGTACCGATGAAGTCGTGGATTTTGAGCCTGTTGATGAAGGATATTATGTCTTTAAAGAAGACGGTATCGTTCTCAACTTCGGCAAAGCGCTTCCGCTGCCCTCCAAAGCCGATTTATCCGGTGATTTTGTGGATATTGCCATTACGGACCGGGGATACCGCACGCTGGATGAAGACGGCAATATCGAAGCTTTTATGCGTCTGGAAAATCAAGGCACAATCAGCTGGTTTGCAAAATCCAAAGTATCGCTGCCGCAGCAGGCTCCCACGGCAACACCGACACCCGCCGCGACGGCGACTCCAACACCACGCCCGACGGCTACGCCCCGGCCCAGCGAACCCATTTTGGAAATCGAAGAGAGCGGATTTGACGCGGAAGTTATCGCCGTATTTCCTCAAAACGTGAATGCGCCAATAGGGATGAACACCGGTCAAGTCAGCTTGACAACTGGTGATACCTTTATTGTTACCGCAGGTGAAAACGGAGCCGCCCGCTCTATCCGGCTCTACCGTCAAGAAGATTTTGGCCGCCTCAACAATGACGGCGATTTATTTGTTCAGTTAAACCCGGACCGCGGGGCAGCCGTCATCAAAGGAATCTCATACAGCCAACTCGGATTGATTGTCACCATTGAAGACGTTACCGGTACGCAATTGCTGTTGATAGACGGACCGTTCAGCGATGCCTCGATCAACGGCTTCGCGGAATTTTAAACGATTTAAATTCTTTCTTGGGCAATTCGTAGGTAGGGGCACATTGCAATGTGCCCCTATTTCTTCTACTAAAAAAAATCGAAAAGGAAATTCAAATGTATAGAAACATAACATTAGGATGCATGTTTTGCTCGATTATGATAAGCGTTTATCCTCTAGTAGTTTCATCTCAAGAAGCACGTTTGCCGCAAATACAAAATGGCATCGCTTCTAAGTATCCCGGCGATCAGGGGATCGATACCGATCCCAACGTAATCTTCGTGGAAAACTTTGAAGAAGAATCCATCAACGCAATGGCTTCCCGTTGGGAAACGGCAAGTGACAAACAAAACATGTCCTTTTCGGATGATGTTCCCACCGCATCCGGCGGCAAACAATCCTTATTGATTACCCATACCGCCGGGCAGGGAACCGGCGCGCAACTCTACCGCAGGCTCCAGCCCGGATACAAACAAATCTTTGCCCGCACCTATGTCAAATTCGATCCTGAGTGCGCTCCCATCCATCACTTCGGCACGCATTTGGGAGGCTTCAATCCCTCCACCCCCTGGCCGCAGGGCGGTGCCGGGGAAAGACCCGACGGCGCAAAACGGTTTACTACCGGTATCGAACCCCACGGCAGTGACTGGCAGTGGGATTTTTACACCTATTGGCAAGGCATGAATGTGCACGGTGACGGCAACTATTGGGGAACGCCTTTTTTGTCAGGCGTACCCCACCCGAATGTGGAACTAGGCGAATGGATTTGTGTCGAAATGATGGTCAAACTCAATGACCCTGTGGATGCGTCAAACGGTGAGCAAGCCTTTTGGATCGATGGAAAACTTTGGGAAGTAGACGGCCAAATTGTAAGCCACGTCGGCAATGGGTTTCCCAACGGCAATTGGGCGGGCGGCTGGTGGCAGCCGGATGCCGAAGCCGATAACACCTTCAATGGCTTCCAATGGCGAACCTCCGAGGAACTTCTCATTAACTACATCTGGACCTACGTCTACATCACCAAAGCCCCGCGCGGCCGCGTCAGTAAAGTCTGGTTCGACGATATTGTGGTTGCCACCGAATACATCGGGCCTGTGCAAGCCCAAAACAGCCAATTGGATGTAGAACAATGGGAAAAACAATAGTATAATTAACAACTCACGTTACGCACTACATTATGATATGCCCATTTTTCTAATCGTTCGCTGCAT
>CAYVAZ010000004.1:16284-44620 GCA_964449065.1 uncultured bacterium | reverse complement strand
CGCCTCGCCCCAGCTGGTGATGCCGTTGTCGGCGGTCATGCGGATTAACACGGCAGGGCGCCCCAGTGGTTTGCCGTCGAGTGATTCGAAAAATTTGAAGCGGCCTCTGGTGGGATAGCGTACGGGGAATGTGTCTATGCGTTCAATTTTCATTTGGAAATATCCTTTTGATTTAGTGTAAAGCAATATGACAACATACAAAGTGCATTAAATTTGACGGATTCTGTTGGTTTTTTGTGCCATTATAGATATATTGTTAGCCAAAACGAAATGGTTTGAATAAACAGTATGCTGCCGCCAAAAAAACAAAAGGTTCAAACGCATAAACACATGCCATGCGTCATCTGCGGGGGTACATTCGCCGCAACGTATGATGCCGGTTTCAAGGAATTCAAGCCGTTTCATCTTGTTGCTCCCAAAGAAGAAATGCCTCCTTGTGAGGATAGGGTCTATGAGCAACTATTGCGTTTGTTGACCTATCTTCACTCGCTCAACAACAGCGTCACCATCGCTCATTTGATATTTGAATATGAATGGGAAGAATACGTCGCTAAAAAGAAAGATTATTTGGAGTGGTGTTTACGGGTTGGCTATTTGACGATCGATAACTTTAAGCGGATTGAAATCCCCGGCCGGGTGCAGGAAGAAGGGGAAGATTTGTTTGAATCCACCAACCTCGAACGGGAAGACAAACTGAAAGAAGCGGTAGAAATCCTGAAGCAGCTGCTGAAACGTATGATTGCGGAGGGCGAACTGGAGCCGGTGGAAACGGCCGGGATGTTTACCAAACAGGGTGAACTGGAGCAAGGGCCTTCGAAACTGTATCAGAATATTGATACCAATGACGTGAAACTGAAGCGGAATAAACCGGGCATGACCACCGCGGGACGCACCGGCGCGAAGGAAGTGGAAAAGCGTATTTCAACCGCATCGACGACCCGGGAGCGGCAGCGGTTGGAAGACAAATGACATTATTTTCTTGTTTTCTGCGTTTTTTTAGAGGGTTTCAGGATTGGATAGAAGTTTTTGTATTGGTTGTGGGGGCGCAATGCAATGTGCCACTACGGCAGCCTTTTATAGGGGTTGTCAAAAATATGTTTTGATTGAGGTGAACGGTGCTTCCGGCTCGGCGGGAACCTCGCCCTTCCAAAACGAACATGTATTTGGCAACTCCTCTAAAACGTTACCATCCATGCAGCCTGGACTTTCTCTGTGCCCTATATTTCTTTAACATGCTGGTAAAATAGGACTTTCACCGGAATGTGGAGGGTATAGGTATGAAGGCGTTTTTGGATTTGAATCCCGAACGGTATGGGCTATCCGAAGCCCACTGCCGGGATATTCGAACCGTTGATACGATGCTGGGTTCGATATTGAAGCAGCATGATGAAGAAGGGCTGACCGAATTGGCGCAAACGCTGTTTCAACAATCCGAACCGGTTCCTCCCGCGGAATTGTTTACGCGCATCAAGAAATTGCAAGATCCGAAATTGCTGCAAAAGATATTGCGGGCGTATACCGTTTTGTTTCAATTGCTCAATTTGGCCGAACAAAAAGAGATCATCCGGGTGAACCGCATCCGCCAACTGAACGCGGATGAGAAGCCGCGGTCGGAATCGATATTGGATACTTTCACTCAGCTTCGGCAAAACGGGGTCTCGGCGGACTCCATTCAAGAGTTGCTGAACCGGCTGGATATTTGCCCGACCCTAACCGCGCATCCCACGGAAGCCCGGCGGCGCGCGGTGTTGGATAAACTGGAAACCATCGCGCAGATTCTGGTTGATCTCAACAAAGCCGATGTGGTTGGTGAGTTGGATGAACCTTTAAACTATACCCAATATCTGCATGACGATTTGGAGAGGCAGCTCACATCCCTTTGGTTTACGGAAGAATTGAACCGGACGGAAATCACCGTAAAAGATGAACGGCAAAACGCCATGTATTTTGTGGAGCACACCATTTTTGAATTGGTGGTGTGGCTGTACCGGGATGTGAAGTACGCGCTGAAAAAAGTGTATCCCGAACAGGAATTCACGGTTCCGGTGTTTTTGCGCTACCGGTCTTGGGTGGGGGGGGACCGGGATGGAAACCCGAATGTGACCCCGGAAGTGACCTGGCAGACTTTGTTGTATCATAAACAAAAAGTTCTCAACATCTACATCAAACGGGTCAACCGCCTGCTGCGGAAATACACCCAAAGCGAGCGCCTAATCACCGCCAGCCGGGCGTTGTGGGATTCGTTAAAAGACGATCAGCAAACCCTGCGGCTTTCTTCGAAATTATTGGAGCGCTATCAGGATGAGCCGTACGCGCAGAAGTTGATCTGCATCCGCGCGAAATTGCGGTCCACCCTCCGCCATTTGGATGATTTGGAAAGTATGGACAGTGTGGGCGAATACGTTTCACCGCCTTCCTCCGCCTACGCGCAATGGCAGGAATTGCTGCATGATTTGGAATTGATTCAGGATAGTTTTTTGGACAGCCGTGTGGAATCGCTGGCGTTGGATGGGTCGTTGGGCGATTTGATTATTCAGGTGAAAACCTTTGGGTTTCATTTGGCCTCGCTGGATATTCGCCAGCATAGTTCGGTGCATGAAGAGGTATTGAACGAGATGTTCAACGCCGCAAACCGTTTGCCGGATGACAGACCCTATCAAGAATTATCCGAAGAAGAAAAGATTGAAGTCTTGAGCAATGAATTAAGCGACCCGCGCCCGCTGCTGCCGCGCTTTTGGAGCGGATCCGACAAAGCCATGAACTTGTTGCGGGTGTTTGAAGTGATTCGGCATGGGCAGCATATTATTGCGCCGGAATCGGTACAAGCATACATCATTAGCATGACGCACAGCATCAGCGATATTTTGGAAGTGCTGGTTTTGGGCAAAGAGGCCGGTTTGGTGCGGTTAAATACAAATGGCGGCAATCAAGTTATTGAGAGCGATTTGGATGTGGTTCCATTGTTCGAAACGATTGATGACTTAGAGCGCAGCGAAGGGTTGATGGCATCCCTGTTCAACAATCCACTGTATTCAAAGGTCTTGAAAGGACGCGGGAATTTTCAGGAGATCATGCTGGGGTATTCGGACAGCAGCAAAGACGGCGGGTATATGACGGCCAACTGGTATTTGCACGATACCCAAGAACGGCTGGCGAACGTGTTCAATGAGCATGGGATTGAAATGCGTCTCTTTCATGGCCGGGGCGGAACCGTGGGACGCGGCGGCGGCCGCGCGTATTTGGCGATACGCTCGCAGCCCCCGCAAAGCATGAACGGCAAGATCCGCTTTACGGAACAGGGCGAGATCATCTCGTTTCGTTATAGTTTTTCGCCGATCGCTCACCGCCACCTGGAGCAAATCATCGGCGCGGTGCTGTTGGCTTCGACCGAAGAAGAAACCGTTTCCGTGCGGGATGAATGGACCGGCACGATGAAGGTGATGGCGGATTTTTCGCGAACCACCTACCGGTCACTCATCTATGACAACGACAACTTCTTTCCATTTTTCGTCGAAGCCACTCCCATTCGGCACATCAGCCATCTTTCCATTGCGTCCCGACCGGTTTCGCGCTCGGGCAAAAAAATGTCGGGGCTGGATGACCTGCGCGCGATTCCATGGAATTTTTCCTGGGTGCAAAGCCGGTATCTTGTACCGGGCTGGTATGGCGTGGGCAGCGCGATCGAGCATTTTGTGGGGGACAGTGACAAAAACCTTGCTTTGCTGCAAGAGATGTACCGTCAATGGAATTTGTTCCGCCTGATTGTGGATAACGCGAAGGTGGAGTTGCTGCGCACGCACATCCCCACCGCCGCCTGGTATGCATCGCGGACGCAATCGGAAGAAGTGCGTAACCAAATTCATGGAGCGATTGAAACGGAATTTGAAAAAACGCATGAATGGATTTATAAGATTATCGGCGAAGAGCAGCAAACGCATTCCAGCGTGGTGAAGCGTACCATCGATTTACGGAACCCAATTGTTGCAGTGCTCAATCAAATTCAGGTGGCGCTCTTGATGCAAAGCGACCGGATGTCCGAGGACGGAAACCATGACGATGAACGGTGGAGGGAATCCATCCTGCTGAGTTTGACGGGGATTGCCGCCGCCATGCAAAGCACGGGGTAAAGATAAACAGAAGAAGCGGTGTTGGTTTAGTCTATTGTCCTTACCGACCCAACCTCCCCGTTTTCCGTAACCTGTTTGTAGACGCGGACGTAATCGATCTTATAGATCTGCGGGAAAATGGAATCGTCGATTCCCTCCTTGCCGCCCCATGCGCCGCCGATGGCTGCGTTAAGAATTAAGTAATGTTCCGCGTCAAAAGGCCAGCTGGCTTTGCCGCCGCCGTCATTGTTTACGGAAAAGTATTTCTGATCGTCGTAAAAGAAATCGATGCGGTCCGGGAACCACTCAATCGCGTAGATGTGAAAGTCTTCATACGGAGCGTCGGCTTTGATTTTGTCTCCCCGCCCTGTGCCTTTGGTGTGGTTGTATTTTTCGGTATGCACATTGGCGTGAATCACATCCGGATTGAAGCCCACGTTTTCCAATATATCGATTTCACCGCATTCAGGCCAACCGACTTCGTTGCGGTTCACTCCCAGCATCCAAATGGCGGGCCACATCCCCCGGCCTGTCGGGATTTTCGCGCGGACTTCCACCCGGCCGTACAGCACATGCGCTTTGCCCCAGGTGTGCAAACTGGCGGAGGTATATTTGGCGCCTTTGTAGTCTTCTTTTTTGGATTCAATGACCAAACAGCCGTCTTCCACGCGCGCGTTTTCTTTGCGGGCTTTGGTGTAATATTGGGCTTCGTTATTGCGGATTTTTCCCACCTCATACGACCATTTCGCCGGGTCGGCAAGACCGGGTTTGTTGAACTCATCCGACCAGATTAACTGCCATTCGTTGGCATTTGTTTCAGCTACACAAATAACTAGATAAAATAGCATCACTACGGTTTTTTTCATGTTACGCCTCTCTTTTCTTATTTATAGCGGTGTTGCCAAAAATACGTTTGGATTGAAATGAACGGTCCTTCTGGCTCGGCGGGAGCCTCGCCCTCCTAAAAAACCGCCCTTCTAAAACACATAAAGTTGTACGGATAGACGTACCGGCTGGAAGCCGGTGCTACCCATAATGAACATATCGTTGGCAAATGCTTTACTGAATTTTTGAGTAAAGATCAGCTGATTTGGGAGGGGAAGTCACTCTTCAAACGGCTGACCTATTACTATAATTTCAATATTTTATTGCAATTGTTCCCGAAGCGCCGCCAAATCATCCGGATCATTAGCCGGATCAAAGTCAAACGAGTTTTCATATTCAATCAGCGTTTGCCGTTTGCTTTCTAACTTGTCCCGCATTTCGGGATCATGGGTGACAACAAGTATATTGAAAGGATTGAATGCCTGTTCGACTTCAATACCTTCATCGGTGATTTGGAAAGCAATGGGTTCAACACCATTCGCGCTAACCCGAAGAACACGTTTGGGTTCATGCAGATAGGGGGGAAGTGGAAATGCAATAGAAGCCTTGCGTGAATCTTGAAACCGGAACACTTTATGATCCAAATCGGCTTTGTAATCCAAATCCAGCGCGAATAATAAGGCGCCATGCGGTGCGTTGATGACGGATACATCCCATCGGGGAGAGTTGTCTTCGCGGATGCGTTCGTAGTGATAGGAATCACCAAGAATAAAAAAGTCTTCCAGCATCTTCATTTCACGTCCGATTTCGGTTATTGGCTGAATGAGGTCAGGGAATTTGACAATGGATTTTAAACTGAGATTAAACCAATAGAGTGACGTGATTCTTGCAGCCAGCGCGTGATAGGCCTGCGCGCGCAGTTCATCTGGTGTAGGGGATGTCCGTTCACGCCCGCCGTAATGGCCCCAGTCGTGATGGGCACCCTGCGACCAATACGCAATGGGCATGGGGCGGTTTAAGTCGCGTAGACTGCGGGTCATCACGCCGATGGTTTCTAACGGGGCAGCCCAGCGGATGCGTTCACCGTCCCAGCGGTCATATTTACTCCATTGATCGGCAGAAGGCGCTGTTACGCGGTAGGCATCGTAATGCGGGTAATCGGAGAGCCCGGCATAAAAACGCCAGATGCGTTCTTCGCTATGGGTGACGCTGGTCGGCAGGCGCGTAGATTGGTATGGGACGAGGGCTTTCCAAACATCCATTGGGGGAACAGGGGTGCCGCCGCCGTATTGCGGTTCACCTAAAAACTCAACGGCATGAATGCGGGGCAGCATTTCCTCTGTATCGTACCGCTCAAAATTATCCAGTTTATTGAAATATTTGAGCGGGTATTTCTCATACAACTTCGGATTGTCGGTATAACCGGGAACATCCGCAATATGGCCGGTGTTGATGTGCATTCGTTTTAAGGTTTTAAGGTATGGCTCAAACGTGAGGGAATTCTTGCCGTTGATGTTGGAAGCGACCCATCCGCCGCTGATGTCAAATACTTCACGCTTAATGCGGAGATGTGCCCAGATTGAGGTTTGATTGCCTTGCCCATCTTTCACGCGTAATTCAAGCGCTGTATAGGTGAGTGGTAATTCTCCGGTTTTTACGATTGCGATTCCCTTTTCTTTGGCGGGAATCATGCCATTTTCCGGGAACGTTTTTCTATCTTCAAACCAAGATTGCGCGTACAGAGTTCGCCATTCCGCGTTGGATTTGGGCAGCCATAACCGGCATGACTCAAGGGATATTTCTGACGCGGAATCATTCGTGATGTGGAAAATCATGGCGTTAGGAGTGGGATCCTCTCCGGTAAATGTGACGGAAGAAAGATAAACATCCGGTGTTTGAATTTGGATGGTATCCTCAAAATGGTTTTGGATGGATAGATCTACTTTTGTACCTTCACCCCATTGGGCATCGTTTCCGTTCCATGACCAAACCGTGAGTGCTTGCAGAGGCAATTCTAACGGATGGTTTTCATAGGCCGAAGGCAAATCATGCCAAGACCATTCCCCTTTTTCCAATAACTGTTGTGGGGTTTCATTTCGTAAGCGGATCATGGAACCGGCATCCAATGATACGGTCTCTTGTGAAGAATTCCGCAAATAAACCTGTACCCGCGCTCCAAGGCTGAAATCGGCTTCTTGCCGATATTTCATTTCATGCGATTGAACGTGCGGGATAACAGATAGGCCGTTGAGTATCAAGTCTCCGCAATATGCGGTATGAATGAAAAGCGCAAGTGGAATGAGAACCAACATAGAACGAATTATTTGTTTCATCGTCATTTCCATTATGAATTAAGGGTATGCGCGATTCCAAAAGGCAGGTGATGCGTTTGGCAATACGCGGGCAGATCTTTCAGTGTTTGTTGTATGATATCGTTCGGTATGGAATTGAGTGGAATATTACAAGCCCGTAACGCATCTTCAAGAGGCTTTACCCGCTGCCCTTGAATCTCCGCCATTTTCAGTATTCCCGGCCCGACTAAATCGCCGTGGGGCAGCCCTTTGCCCATCGCATTCTCGACCGAATAGGCGAAGTAGTGTTCGCTTCCCTCTTCCGGGCGGGAATGGCCGATTTGATTGCAGAGTTGAACTTCCAGCGCAAGGCAATCGATGAGTTGTTTCATGCCCGCGCGGTCTCCCCGGCCAGCGGCTTCGGCGCAATCCAACGTGCCAGCTAAAATGCTTTGCGCATTGTCATACACATACGGGATAAAACGGGTTTCTTCGTCCAGCCGGTTGGTTTCGTGCGCGTACTTCCAGTCCCAATTACCGGTCGCGATCGATAATACATCACAAATGCCCGCCGCCTTAATGGTTTGCGGCGCCTGCGCCAATACGTCCAAATCAATATAGGTGACATTCGGGGGTTTGGTTTCGAGGTATTTCACGCATCCATCCAGGCGGTAACCGGATGCCCAGGTAAAAAAGGCATCGACCGACATGGCGGTGGGGATGCATTTCAGCGGCATATTTTTTTGGTGCGCGATATACTTTGCCGCGTCTACCGCCAGCCCTCCTCCAATAGAATAGACTACCTCACCCTCTATACCACGCATCACTTGCTGCCAGTGTTCTTCTTCCGCCAGCGTCACTTCCGCTTTCCAAACCGGGGTGAAAGGAAGTTTGCTCTCTACCGCATCCAAAGCGGTTTTAGTGAAGATCAAAGCCGCATCAGCCGGTTCATCAATTTCTTGAATCGGTTGGTATTCAACAACCGGCAGGTTCCAGATTTTTTCCATGACGCGCTCGAGTTTTTTCGAAGAACACAGGCTGTATGATTAATTTATATCGTATTGTCCATTATTTTTACCCAAACTGAAGCGGTTTGTGTTGAAAGTACTTGCCAATTGATTTGCCGGGTCAGCGAGCTGTTATGACTCAGCGAAAGGGAGACGCAGTGGTGTTAGACTTTCGTAGCAGCGGCTTCTTTCATGGTAACAGCAAGCACGCCATAGACATTTGTCCACGCTTCTTTGGTTTCGGGCGTAAACTCATCCCCCAATCCTTTGTTTAATGTCCATATCAGCGCTTCTCCAACGGTGTCGTAATGTTCATCTTGTACGCCGTAATCCACATGACGGCGGCCTAAATCCTGCACGGCCGGTACAATGCCTTCCAGATTGTTTAAACCGCGAACGGCTGTGTTTATCATCTTCATCAACTTGGCGCCTTGCTCTTTCATGTCACCTTTAAACAACGGTTTGAGGTTTGGATCCAGTTCAAACAGCCGTCCATAAAACAGTTCCGCGGCTTGGCCGGAAATCGGTACGACTTTCTCCCATGAATGTTGTACCAATGCGATTTGTTGTTCGGTTACGCTCACGATGTATTCTCCTTTACCTGTTGTCCGAATGAATTTCCATAAAATAATGAACAGCGTTTTTTACTTCTTCATCGGTTAATGACGGTTCGCCGCCGCGCGGAGGCATGACTGTCCCGCCGGTTCCTTCATATCCGTTTAGGGCATGAGTTGCCAATGTTTCAAATCCCTTTTTTACACGAACGCTCCATGCTTCTTGATCGCCGATTTTTGGCGCGCCCGCCAAACCGGGAAGATGGCAACTTGCGCATACTGTTTTTACCGTTTCCCGGCCCAAAAACGCTGCTTCCGATACCGCTTCGGGCAAACCGGATTGCGTTGGAGTTGTCCGGGGTGCGGTGGTTGTGGAACTCTCGCCGCACCCCGTAAACCATCCGGTGATTCCCACTGCCGCGGCAATCACTATTGTCTGATAGGTATTCATGACGTTATGAGCCCAATGGGATACGAATCACAACGCCGCCCATGACTTCACCCATCTTAAAGTCAGAGCGGGGGCTGTCTTTATGGTCGTTGTGGCAGTCGATGCATGCCGGAGCAACGGCTACATCGGGATATACAGCCGTAAAATATTTTGTTCCGCCCAAGGTTTCTTCTTTATAAAAATTCTCACCGGGATTGTCGGCGATGTATTGCAGTCCTTCTTTTTCGACACCGGTCTTGGGGGCGTTCTGTTTATTGATCGGCCATAGCGATTGCAGGGTGTACGAAAAATCCTGTGTTTTTTCGGAAACCATTTCCGACCCCATGCGGAACATCTGCGCGGGCAACGGCAGTGCCTTTTCATCCACCCAATGCTCGCTGGCTTTGATGACCCCTTCTTCTTTGACCAACCGGTTTACGACATTGCGCGTATAGACGGTGCGGTCTGACTCCATCACAGCGTGCAGCGCATCCGCCATTTTCTGAGGAGTGATTCCCCCTTGTACGACTTCTGTTTTGCCGCAAGCGGTCACCAAAAAAATTCCCATGAGCGCGCACAATCCAAATCCCAATCCTTGTACGATTCCTTTGTGTGTCATAACTGCCTCCTTCATCCATTTTATTTTTCGGCTGTTTTAAACATGTAGATGAAATGCAATTAAAGTACCAATTTCTTGAACTGATGCTAAGTGATTGATTTCAGTAGATATTCAAACCGGATTGATGCAGTTGCGGGATGATTTCTGTTGATATTTTTGGATGGTTTTGTTCATATCCATGCAACCGGCAAGGATATGAACACTTGCCGGTTTAGTTTTTGCTTAACTCTTGATCGCGTTTGACCGCCATTTCGATGCTATCAATTTGAATCGATGGCTTGCCGGTAAAGTTATTTAAGATCAAGGCGGGATCGGCCAATGCATCAATCGAAAATCCTAACCCGTGGCAATGCAGGCATACGCTGCGGATCATTTTTTCATTCGGGCGCAGGTTATCGTTTTGATTGTGCTGTACAGCAATGCTTTTTTCTCCAGCGATGGCGGTTTCCGTTCGCGGCATGTGGCAAGTCGCGCAGGATACGCCTGACTCGATATTTTCCGTGGTACGCGCGTCAAACCAGGTTTTGTAGTGGGGGGAATCGACAAACGCCAAGCTGTGTTGATCGTCATGGCAGGTTAGGCAGGCGTGAACCGCCGCGGTTTGGGTATTGTAATCGTGCGCGGAGTGGCACGCGTTGCAGTCCATGGTTTTGTGCATGGCGGTTTCTTTGAAGGGCAATCGCGCCATATGCGGCTGCATGGGAGACATATCTTGCGCGAGCCTCATTCCGTGTCTTCCAGCCAGAAAGCCTTCGGTTTGATATTCATGGCATTGTTTGCATACGGTATGGTCCGGGTCGGCAATCCACTCACCGCCGCGCGTTTGGCTGTGGCAATCCATACAGTTTATCCCGGCTTGCGCGTGGATATCATTTTCCCATTGTTGATAGACGATATCATCCACTTCAATTTCGGTTGGCACATCCGCGTCTTGTTTTGCCAAAAAACCGCCTTCGGAGATTTGGCGAACGATTGATGGGATACGGGCAGGCTGGACCAAGTCGGGTTGATCGGCGTGTTTCAGCAAAAAGTCTTCATACAACGCGCGGTTGTCGTGAAAATTATGGCAGCCCGCTGTCGCGCAGGTATTGAAGCCCATCCCTTCATGGCTGGGGCGTTCTTCCGCGATGGTTTGATGGCAGTGGTAGCAATAATCCGTGGGTAAAGTCACCCCCATGACATGCGTGCGGTCCGGGACATGTTCTTGATGACAGGTAATGCAATAGCGCGCGTCCAACTTGGCAACCCGGTCGGCATTGCGCGGATCGCGAAACTTTTTTTCCGGGTGCGAATCCTGAGCCTCATTCAATTCTTTTTCGTGGCACTTTAAGCAAGAATCCTGCTTCACTCCCATAAACGGGGTGTGGCATTCGTTGCAGGCCAGTTCGATTTGATAATGCCCCACGCTGGTCATGCCGGGCATAAACACATCATGCCGCACTTCATAAAACATCAAAACTGCCAGCGTCCCCCCTCCTGCCAGGGTGGCCAATATCCAAAGTATCCAAATGCTTGATGTTTTCATGCGGGAAAAACGCAGCCTTTAATAGTAATAAATTTTAAGGATATGAAACGCGAGTAAGATAGGAACAGGCCAAAACAAAAGAATATGGATGTATACCAAATACGGCCGAAGCCGAAACGCGGTTTGCTTAATCTTTTCGGCCGGAGATACTTCCAGCGCGGCGCAAATTCCGGCAACCGTTCCGATCAACGCGAAACAGATGAAACTGACAAGCAGCCACCTATTTAAATTGCTGCCCCAGTGAAACCCGGTATGCACGGGAATCATGATCAAAGCCAACAGCCCGCCGGAAGTGTGTACAATTCGCCAATAATTGTATTTACCAAACGAGAACGAGCGAATCCGTTTTCGAAGTGAAAAGATCAATGAGATGATGGAGAGCGATAAAATCGTATAGCCGGTGAGTTGCTTATAAAAACCATCCCGCCACAAGATTTCAATCGTATGCAGTGTGGATTGAACGGTTTGAGAAACCGGTACCGGCGGCGCCAAAAATAACGCGGCCGCCATCAGCAATGAAACCAGCGATATCCCCAACAGCACGCGGCTGCTCCATACATTAGCGGAAACCGTAGACTGGCTGCCTGCCAACTCTTCAAGTTGCGGGCGGCATGAACCGCATACCGTGGAGGCCCCGGTATATTCGGAAAGCGTATCGGCAGAGGTGTACCCGGCCGCATAAGCGGTTAGTAATTCTCCTTTGGTAACATTCATGCAATTGCATATACGGGCTGTAGTGGGGAGGCGGTCTAACCACGAAAGCGATTCGTCCTCAACAAATAGATTTCCTGTTTTTGTAAACCGCTCTGTGGATCGTGGGGAAATTACTTCATGGTTGGTAATGGCTTCTTGGACGCGGGGCAATTCGCTCCAAGTTCCGACCGCAATCGCGCCGATTAAGCGGCCATGCTCTAACACGCAGCGTCGGTAGGAATGTTGATCTTGATATGTGTAGAAGTCGCCGGGCTGTAATCCTGCCCCTAAATGGCTGACTTCCACACCCATAAGCTTTAAGCGGGCGGATGAATCACCGCCCGTAAATTCAGCCGAATCCCCGGCCAAACGCTGGGCCAATACATTCGCCATTTCGTATCCGGGCGAGATTAACCCATATACAGCCCCTTCATAGCAAGCACACTCACCGATGGCGTGGATATTTTTATCAGAACATTGCAGGGCTGAATTAACGATGACTCCGCCGTGTGTACCGCACAACAAGCCGCATTCTTTCGCCAATTCATCGCGGGGGCGGATTCCGGCTGAGATTACGACCATATCCACCGCCAAGCAGTCGCCATCCTGAAAGCGCAGCAACAGTTCATCTTCATGCGGTTCAATCGCTTTGGTAGAGCGTCCGGTATAGATTTTGATCCCCAACTTTTCAATCCCGCGCTGCAATAAACGCGCGCCCGATTTGTCTAACTGTTGCGGCATTAAAAAATCCGCGCGCTCTACAATGTGGGTTTTCAATCCCATATCGCGCAGCGCCTTGGCGGCTTCCAGCCCCAACAATCCACCGCCTAGGACCGCAACCCGTTTTTTGGTTGACGCGTAGGCTTGAATGACTTGCACATCTTCAACCGTGCGGTAGACAAACACACCGTTACGGTCGTTTCCGGGAAAGGGGGGAACAAAGGGATGCGAACCTGTCGCTAAGATTAATATGTCATACGGGACGGTTCGATTCCCACCCGTAAAGATTACGTTGCGGGTGCGGTCAATTTTTTCCACCGGCATGTTGGTGTGGAGTTGAATGCCGTGCTGTTGATACCATTGGCTGTCTGCCAGCAATAAATCTTTTGGGGACCGGTCTTGAAACAATGTCGTGAGATGAACCCGATCGTAGGCGGGCCGGGGTTCTTCGCCAAACACATCGATTTGATATAACTTTGCAACATCATAAAAAACCAAGCGTTCGCACAGCTTATAGCTCACCATGCCGTTGCCGACGATAACCATTCGGCGTTTTGCGGCGGTATGTACATTTGCGGTTTCCGGCATATTCATCATGATGGCTGCATAAGCAATTTCGATTCCAATAGACGCTATTGCCAATTCTATACACGTTTGAATTCGTTTTTGCTGATGCCGGAAGCGGTAAAGATGCATGTAAAATATGTGTTTTATTCTATTTAAATCCGAAATCACGGCGATAGAAGAAATGATCCGAACGTAAACGCGGAACATAGTAGTGAACCCACGGGAGAGGATCCCATCGTAATAAGGAATGAATTATGGTTTATATTCGAACAAACTATGTTAGAGATTCAACAATGAAATGAAAAGATTAAGCGAATGGAATGAGGAAAGTTTGTGTACAGTCAAAAACCATGGATAGGAAAGTGCTGGACTTCATACGCGGTAATGCAAATCGTTGCTGATTTTTGATCAACCGCCTCTTCATGAAGCCGGTCATGACAAATTTATACAAACTGTAACTCTTGAAAATCAAAAACCTTATATGCGTTATCTTTAAAGTGGTATGCATATTGCACCTTTTCAGTTTGATTGCTTAAAACAAAAAGGAGAATGGCTATGTGGTCATCCAAGCGGACAAATAAACCGTGTTTGTTAAAGATTGGAATTGTATTCTTTTCTTTTTTATTTCTGACATACCCAACGCAAGCGGACTTATTGGACGTCGAAAAAAGTGATTTGAAGTTCGGCTTCATTAAACTGACCGATTGCGCGCCTATTGTGATCGCGAAGGAGCTGGGCTATTTCCTCGAAGAAGGTTTGTTTGTGGAAGTGGAAGCGCAAGCGAACTGGAAGGTGCTGCTGGACCGTGTCATCAGTGGAGAGTTGGATGGAGCCCACATGCTGGCCGGGCAGCCCATCGGCGCGTATGTCGGTATCGGTTCGCAGGCACACATCATCACGGCGTTTAGTATGGATTTAAACGGCAACGGGATCACGGTATCGAATGAAATTTGGGAGAAGATGCAGGAGAATGATCCCAAGTTACAGCAGGATAAACCGCCGCATCCCATATCCGCTGATTCTCTCAAACCGATTGTGGAAGAGTTTAAAGTGGCGGGTGATCCACTACGCATGGGGATGGTGTTTCCGGTTTCCACGCACAACTACGAAATCCGCTACTGGCTGGCGGCATCCGGCATCAGCCCGGGCTATTACACAGGCGGGGACACGACCGGAACCACCGACGCGGATGTATTACTTTCTGTCACTCCGCCGCCGCAAATGCCGGCCACTCTTGAGCAGGGAACCATCCAAGGCTATTGCGTGGGCGAACCGTGGAACCAGCAAGCGGTGTTTAAAGGGATTGGTGTACCGGTGACGACCAACTATGACATTTGGAAAAACAATCCGGAAAAAGTATTCGGGGTGACCAAAGAATGGAACGATCAACATCCAAACACTCACATTGCAGTTGTGAAAGCGTTAATTCGCGCGGGCAAGTGGTTGGATGAAAGTATTGAGAACCGCAAACAAGCGGTTGAGATTTTATCCCGCAGTGAATATGTCGGGGCGGATGCCGAAGTGATCGCCAACAGCATGACCGGCACCTTTGAATTTGAAAAAGGCGATGTCCGCGACTATCCCGACTTCAACGTGTTTTACCGCTATGACGCAACCTATCCCTTTTACTCTCATTGCATTTGGTTTTTAACCCAAATGCGCCGCTGGGGACAGATTGATGAACCCAAACCGGATGACTGGTACTTTAAGACCGCCGAAGAGGTTTACCGTCCCGGTATATGGCGTAAGGCCGCGGTTGAACTCATCGACGACGGGGTTCTAACCAAAGACGATTTGCCCAAGACCAGCGGCTATAAGGCGCCCGATAACGGATTCATTGACGGGATCGTGTTCGATGCCAAAAAGCCAAATGAATACATTAACTCGTTTCCAGTTGGTCTCAAAAATGAATGAATGATTGATTGATTGAATGATTGAATGAAATGATAGGGGGAGAAGATAAGGAGAATTTTCTATGCTGCAAAAATCCATTGAAGCCTATACCGCAAACCGGAAGGAGTATTTAGAGCGCATGGCTTCTGCTGATCAACCGGGAAATGAAACGCCGAAGAACAACAAGCCCGCGTTTGATCTGCTGTTAACACGCTTGGATCAAACCGGTCTGAGCTGGCTCAGTCCCTTTTTGTGCTTGTTTGCCGGATATCATGTGCAAGAAAACTTCACCATCATCACCCGGGCATATCTGCTGCCCTTGATCGCGTTCTTCTTGTTTTTGGTGGTTTGGCAGATTGTGGCCAAAAACGCGGTTGTGCGTACCGGAACCTTGCCCGGCCCGATTCAAGTCGCGCAAGAGGCCAAAGCGTTGTGGGATGAATATGTTCAAGAAGGCGAAAAAGAAAAAGAGTTTTATGCCAAACAAGCGGCCATTAAGGCGAAGATGCTGGAACGGTTTCCGGATAAAGAGTGGAAAGACCGCGCGTACGCGGGGAAAGATACCTTTATCGATCAAATATTCACCAGTTTGTATACCGTCTTTTTTGGGTTTCTGATCGCTTCCGTGATTGCCGTGCCTATGGGGTTGATCTGCGGGATGAGTCAAACCGTTTACCATTCGATTAATCCCTTGATTCAAATATTTAAACCGGTGTCTCCGCTCGCGTGGCTGCCGATTGTTATGATCTTGGTGAGCGCGTGGTACAACCCCGAAGAACCGATGTTTGAAAAAGCGTTTTTAAGTTCGGCGATTGTGGTCGCGTTGTGTTCGCTTTGGCCCACGCTCATCAATACCGCCAACGGTGTCGTAAATATGGATCAAGACCATCTCAACGTGGCGAAAGTGTTAAAACTCGGGTGGTTTGAAAAAACCTTTAAAATTGTGATTCCCGCGGCATTGCCGTATATCTTCACCGGATTGCGCCTGTCGCTGAGTATCGGGTGGATGGTGCTCATTGCCGCCGAGATGCTCGCGCAAAACCCCGGCCTCGGTAAGTTTGTGTGGGATATGTTTCAAAACGGCAGCAGCCAAACCTTGGCGCAAATCATGGTGGCCGTGTTTACCATCGGTATCATCGGTTTTATGCTCGACCGCGTCATGATCTCACTGCAAAAATTCGCCAGTTACGAACCGAACTTGGAAGTCCGGTAAGGAGATAGGTCATGCATGGATTTTTAACTGTTGAAAATGTGGAAATGTCGTTCCCGACCAATAAAGGCCCCTTTTGCGCCATTCGCGATATCGACTTGAATATCGGGCAGCATGAATTCATCTCAATCATAGGCCATTCCGGCTGCGGCAAATCAACCCTGTTGAACATCATTGCGGGATTAAACCGCGCCACCGGCGGCGGCGTGATTTTGGAAGAGAAAGAAGTGTATGAACCCGGCCCCGACCGCGCGGTGGTGTTTCAAAACCATTCACTGCTGCCTTGGTTTACCGTCTATGGCAATGTGCAGTTGGCGGTTGATAAGGTGTTTCGCGGTGAGATGAACAAGAAAGATCGCCATGATTGGATTCTGCACAATTTGGAACTCGTGCACATGGAGCACGCGAAAGACAAACGCCCCGCGGAGATATCCGGCGGGATGAAGCAGCGTGTCGGCATTGCCCGCGCGTTGGCGATGAAACCCAAGGTTCTTTTGTTGGATGAGCCGATGGGGGCACTGGACGCCCTTACCCGCGCCAGCTTGCAGGATTCGATTTTGGAAATACATGGACAACAAGAATCCACCGTCATCATGATCACACACGATGTTGACGAAGCCGTCTTGTTGTCTGACCGCATTGTCATGATGAGCAACGGCCCGGCGGCTACCATCGCGCAAATTTTGGATATCGATCTGCCGCGCCCCCGCAACCGTGTGGAGTTGGCCGACAATCCAAATTACAACCAATACCGCGCCGAAGTTTTAAAGTTTTTGTATCAGCAAAAAGATATGCCGAATGAAAATTAGAGCGATTCAGGTCAATCCTTCCATTCCCGTAACACGGGGGAGGGAAGGACGACGGACTCTTGCAGTTCAATCCTAACGCTCAAAGAACGAACAAGAAAACGTTCCTATGAAGCAAGTTAAATCAGTATGCCCATATTGCGGTGTCGGATGCGGGATGATGTTATCCGTGGAAGAGAATCGTGTGGTTCACGTTGCAGGGGATGCCGATCATCCCGCCAACTTCGGCAAACTGTGCACCAAAGGATTGACTGCCCATCAAGCCATTGATGTTGATACCCGTTTGAAACATGCCATGTCGCGTACCGCGCGCAAGGAAGACTTTAAAACCATCCCGGTAGACAACGCGTTACAGCAAACCGCTGAACAACTCAGCCGAATCATTAGAGAGCATGGCAAAGATGCGGTCGCGATGTATGTCTCCGGCCAGATGTCGACCGAAGCGCAGTATCTTGCCACCAAACTGTGCAAAGGGTTCATCGGGACCAATAATATTGATTCCAACTCGCGCCTTTGCATGGCCAGCGCGGCCAGCGGCTACAAAACGTCTTTCGGCGCCGATGCCCCGCCGGGATGTTACGAAGACATTGAGCATGCGGAATTGTTTTTTGTCACCGGTTCCAACATGGCGGACTGCCATCCGATTTTGTTTTTACGCATGATGGACCGGGTCAAGAAAGCCAACGCCAAGTTGATCGTTGTTGACCCCCGCAAGACCGCGACCGCCGATAAAGCCGGTCTCTTCATGCAAATCAAACCTGGTACCGATTTAACTTTGTTGAACGGATTGCTTCATCTTCTGATCAAGGACAACGCGGTTGATGAAGAGTTTATTGAGAATAATAGCGAAGGCTGGGAAGAAGCCAAACAACACATGGCGCAATATACACCGGAACGTGTCTCGGAACGGACCGGTATTCCAGTGGAGCAAATCCATACCGCCGCGCAATGGATCGCCTCCACCAAACGCTGGATGAGTTTTTGGACCATGGGGCTTAACCAAAGCACCAAAGGCACCGCCAATACCAACGCGCTATGCAATCTGCATCTGGCCACCGGAGCCATCGGCATTCACGGGGCAGGTCCGTTTTCACTTACAGGGCAACCCAACGCGATGGGCGGCCGCGAAGTGGGCTATCTTTGCAACACACTTCCAGGTCAACGCGCAGTGAACGAAGAAGAAGATAGACGGTTCATCGAAGAGGTATGGGGAATTGAAGCAGGTACCATCTCACCCAAACCAGGATTGCATACGGTTTCGTTATTTAAAGCGCTGGAAGAAGGCCGCGTAAAAGCGGTGTGGATCATCGCGACCAATCCGGTAGCCAGCGTTGCCAACCGCAAGCATGTCATCGCGGGATTGCAAAACGCTGAGTTGGTCATCGTGCAAGATGCCTATCATCCCACGGAGACCACCGAATATGCCGACATTCTGCTGCCCGGCGCGCTGTGGGCGGAAGCCGAGGGTACCATGACGAATTCCGAACGCCGGATCACGCTCATGCAGAACGCGGTTGATCCGCCTGGCGATGCCATGGCCGATTGGAAAATGATTGCCGAAGTTGCCAAGCGCATGGGATTCACCGACGCGTTTCCGTTTGCCTCCACTTCGGACGTGTTTGAAGAAATTAAGCGAACCGCCAATCCCAAAACCGGGTATGTATTGGATGGTATGAGTTACGAACGCCTGCGCAATGAAGCGGTTTCATGGCCGTCAACATCCGATAGCGAATGTATCAGCAAACGCCGGTATCAGACCTACAATCCCACGATCATGAAATTTGCCACCGATTCCGGCAAAGCGAAATTTTGTGTGCACGATGATTTGCCTTCCCCCAATGAGCCGAATGAGAAATACACACTATCATTCACCAACGGAAGACTGCCTCACCAGTGGCATACCCGCACCAAAACCGGAACCATCGCCACACTCAACCGGCTTAATCCCGGTCCATTTTTGCAGATTCATCCCCGCACCGCGGAACAATACGGCATTCAAGAAGGCGATATTGTTCAGATCGAATCCGAACAAGGGATTGCGTCTTATCCGGCAAAGATCGAAGACCGTATCGCCCCGGATGTTTGCTTTGCCCCCTTTCATTGGAACGACGGGGATCATGCCGTCAACGCGGCGACTTCCGATGAAGTGGATCCCGTATCTTGGCAGCCCGAATTCAAACTCAGCGCGGTGAAATTATCGAAACAGGAATCCAATCCGCAAAAAGGGAGTACCAATATGATTGCCGATGCCAACACCAAAGATGAATCCTTTACGAAAGAACAAAAAGAATTTTTAGAAGGCTTATTCGCCGGTTCGCGCATTCAAGGGATATCGTTGCCGGGTTCGGAAACCCAAAGCGGCACGCAAGAACCGGACACGGTATACGGCACGCCTCTCGAAGATTTGAGCAAGGAAGAGAAAGTAAAGCATGAACTGAACGGCTTGGATGTATGGGGAAAAATCATGCATCACGCGGAAGAAAACAAGTTTCCCGAAGGCGGCGATGTTTTTCGTTTTAAGTTTCACGGCTTGTTTTATGTATCCCCCGCGCAAGAGGCTTTCATGCTGCGCTGCCGTATTCCAGCCGGAATACTCACCACCAACCAGATGCGCGGCTTGGCGGATATCGCCGAACGCTGGGGCGGGAAGTATGCCAGTATCACCACCCGCGCCAATATTCAAATCCGAGAAATTCAACCAAACGATACAGTCAATGTTTTGATGAAACTATCGGATATCGGCTTAACTTCAAAAGGTTCCGGTGCGGATAACATTCGCAATATCACCGCAACGCCCACGTCCGGGATTGACACCAGTGAGGTCTATGACGTGCGGCCGCTGGCCAAAGCCATGCATCACTATATTCTCAATCACCGTGAGTTGTATGGTTTGCCGCGGAAATTCAACATCGCGTTTGACAGCGGCGGTTCAATCAGCGTGGTATCCGATACCAACGACATCGCATTTGTAGCGGTACGGGTTGGCGAAGGTCATGCGGTTAAACCCGGTGTCTATTTCCGCGTCGAACTCGGGGGCATCACCGGCCATGGCGATTTCGCGCGCGATTCCGGTATTCTTATTCACCCCAATGAGTGTATTTCGGTCGCGGTAGCGATTCTGAAAGTCTTCATCGAAAACGGGAACCGGATGAACCGCAAAAAGGCGCGCTTGAAGTACCTTTTGGATGAGTGGGGTCTTGAGAAGTATATCGAAGAGGTGCAAAAGAAACTTTCGTTCGAACTGAGAAGGTTTCCTGTTGAAGATTGTAACCCCAACAGACACACCATCCGTCACGGACATATCGGAATCTTTAAACAGAAACAAGCGGGATTGAATTATGCCGGTGTGGCGGTTCCAGTTGGCCATATGACCACCAAACAAATGCGAATCCTTGCCGAAACGGCGGAAGCATACGGTTCGGGTGAGTTGCGGCTGACCGTTTGGCAGAACGTGATTATCCCCAATATAAATGAAACCCATTTGCAATCCGTTGAACGGATGATAAAAAACGCCGGCTTCGATATCAAAGCCAGCGCGATTACCGGCGGCTTCATTGCCTGCACGGGCAATACCGGCTGCAAGTTTTCATCGACAAACACCAAAGGCCAAGCGGTCGAACTAGCGAGTTACCTAGACGGGCGCGTGAATCTCGATCAACCCATCAACATTCATCTTACCGGCTGCCCGCATTCGTGCGCGCAGCACTATTGCGGCGATATCGGCTTGCTTGGCACCAAGGTTACCGAAAACGGCGAACAGGTCGAAGGCTACAACATCGTCTTCGGTGGTGGAGTCGATCAAGACCAAGGCATCGCCCAAGAGGTATTTAAAGGCATCCCATTTTCCCGCGTCCCGAAATTGCTTGAACAGGTGCTGAATGTGTACCTCGAAAACCGAAACAAAGGCGAATCGTTTGCGGCGTTTACCCGCCGTCATGACGCCGGTGAACTGCAAGAACTCTTTTCGAATTAAGGGAATTGACTATGGCGAATCAGATCCCATCCATACCGGACCACGCGCCGTTCTCGCCGGAACAGCGCGCGTGGCTAAACGGCTTTTTGGCCGGTGTGTTTTCCCGGCAGGAAGCACCCCAAATTGGGCAGGCGGCATCCGCGTCGCTCACGCCGTTGTCGATCCTGTTTGGTTCGCAAACCGGCAACGCGGAGGCCTTGGCGAAAATGCTTTCCAAACAAGCCGGCAAAAACGGATTCGCCCCGACGGTGTATGACATGGCGGAATATCCCATCAACAATCTAAAATCCGATAAAAAAGTTCTCATCATCACCAGCACCTATGGCGATGGAGACCCGCCTGATAACGCGCAACGTTTTTGGGAAGAACTTTCCGCCGATTCGGCCCCATCACTTTCCCACCTGGAATATTCCGTCTTGGCATTGGGTGACACCAACTACGAACAGTTCTGTCAATTCGGCAAAGATGTCGATACCCGCTTGGAACAACTCGGCGCCCAACGGGTTTTTCAACGCATGGATTGCGATGTGGACTATGATGATGTGTATGAAGAATGGGCTGCCGGTGTTATCCCGGCGATACAATCCGAAGATCAAAACGTGCTTGCGGCCGCGGCTTCCACTAACGGAAAAGCGGCGGCCGAAGAGGAAGGCTATTCCAAACGCAATCCGTTTCCGGCAACCATCAAACGTGTGGTAAAACTCAACGCGGAGGGTTCGGAGAAAGATACCCGCCATGTGGAAATTTCGCTGCAAGGATCGGGAATGGAATACAAAGTGGGCGATGCCTTGGGCGTGGTTCCCCAAAACTGTCCGGATGAAGTGGACGCGTTAATCAATGTGTTAAATTTAGACGGCAGCGCGGCGGTCACCATCCCCAAGGAAGGCAGTATGCCCCTGCGGGAAGCGTTGATCCACAAGTTGGATGTATCCAAACCAACCAAAAGCCTAATGCAATGGCTGCATGACAAAACCGGCAGCGAGTGGGTAGAAGAATTGCTGCAAGCGGAAAACAAAGAAAAATACAACGAGTATATTTGGGGCAAGGAAATATTGGATGTACTGAACGAACTTCCAACCGTTGACACAACGGCCGAAGAATGGATCGAACAGCTCAAACCGCTGCAACCCCGTTTGTATTCGATCTCATCCAGTCCCAACGCTCATCCGGAAGAAGTGCATATTACTGTTGGTGTCGTGAAATATGAAACCGAAGGCCGCTTGCATCACGGTGTATGCTCCGGCTTCTTAGCCCGCTTGGTCGAAGAAGGCTCAACTGTCCCGGTATATATCTCTCCATCCAAAAACTTTGGTCTGCCTGAGGATCACGAAAAACCTATCATCATGGTGGGGCCGGGAACCGGGATTGCCCCGTTCCGTGCCTTTTTAGAAGAGAGACGCATGTCCGGCAATCCCGGAAAGAACTGGTTGTTCTTCGGCAATCCTCATCAAGATTCTGACTTTCTCTACCGCGAAGAAATTGAGCGTATGATGAATGAAGGCGTCCTCACCAAAATGGATACCGCGTTTTCGCGGGATCAAGATCAAAAGCTGTATGTGCAAAACCGTATGGTCGAGCGCGCGCGGGAAATCTATGAATGGCTGGAAGAAGGGGGCTATTTCTATGTATGTGGAGATGCAAAACGGATGGCCAAGGATGTCCATGAAGCGCTCCACACCATCGCGCAAACCGCGGGCGGCATGAGTGAAGAAGAAGCCGCCGATTATATCCAACGCTTGCAGGCGGAAAAACGCTATCAACGCGATGTATATTGATGGAAGAGGGTGGGGAAAGGTGAGCGATAAATGGCGAATTTTTGGTAAAGAATATCAAGTAGCAGTAAGAATGCCGGTTCAAATCGAGTGTGCAGAGTTGGTCATGGTGGGCTAGGCTTCGCTTTGAGCCTATCCTACCGTATCACCCCACCGTTTCATGATCCCGTATGGTTGAGTTTCTGAGAAAACAACATTAGCAGGCGGAACGCTTGTACTACAATACAACATTAGCAGGCAGGTCGCCTGCACTACAATTCAGCCTGGAAATCGTTGTGGTGCAGGCATCCTTGCTGCACACATATTGGCTTAATTTACTTGGTTTTTCTATTTGCAATCGGTATAACTTGTTGCGTATGAATACAAAAAAAGAGGCTCCTGTCGTGAGAAACGAGCCTCTTTTTTATGGAGTGTATCTGCTTTTAACTTTCGCTGGGGATGTAGATTTTTGACTTTAAATCACTTGAGGAATCATCCTCGCTGGGAATATAGATTTTTGATTTTAGCGATGTGGTCTTGGAAGGAGTATTGCTTTCACTGGGAATAAATATTTTACCGCGTAGGTCTGTCGTTCCTTGCGGTTGCGCTTCGCTTGGGATATGAATTTTGCTGCGCAATTCTTCTTGAGAGGGCCGTTCGCTTTCCATGGGGGAAGGGGATTCAGTGGAAGTGGTTCGTTCAGCCGTCTTGCAGGATATGCTCGCTAAGCAGAGGATGGGTAATAAAGCATAATGAACTTTCATAGTGTTTCTCCTATTATGATTTGGCAAATTTCTTTTCCCGAACAGAATTTCTCATCCAAATGCAACATGGCAATCGCGACGGCTTTGATCGATTGCGTTTAATATTTCTTCGCTTACCTTTGTTTCTTTCTCCACTAATGACAAATATAATTGTTGTAAGAGACAGATTGTTTTATCCGCGAAACGAATATATAAAGCATGTTTTTGATGACGCTCATTTTCCGGCAATTCTTGAATTGACTTCGGAATAAAACGCTTGCTATCCTGCAAGTAAACAATCAACCGTTTTGTTTTGGCTATACAATTTTCCCATTCATCCTCATCGCCAAGATGAAGGTAGATATACGTTAAATCCACCTCCATCTCAGCCATATATTCATTCAAATTATCGAAACGAACCAGCGGATTCGTATCTTGTTGATTTGTGTGCATGCAGCCAGCGAAGGCTAAACATAAATACAAACCGGATATTACTTGTACGACCGGATTTACCATTTCTTGTAGGGCAAAAACTTCCCGTTCATTGTAATCACGACCCGGTCTCCTTTTGGGTCTTCTTCTTTATCCACATCCATGGTGAAGTCAATCGCGCTCATGATGCCGTCTCCGAATTTCTCATGTATCACTTCTTTCAGGCTGGAACCGTATACATAAGCTATTTCAAAGAAACGGTAGATCAGAGGGTCTTTGGAAACCAAATCCACTCCTTCCGCCTTCAACGGGCAGACCTGCAAGGCCGCGGTAACCTCTGACGGCAGACCTAAATAGGAGGATAATTTTTCGGCATCCTCCGCACTCACGCTGTTTTGCCCCAAACAAACCGAAGTGATAAACACTTCGGATAAGCCCACCGCGCCGGCTATGTCGGCCCAGCCGCATCCTTTCCCGGCTTTGGCGGCAAGAATGGCTTCTGTCATCTCAATTTTTTTCATGGTCGTTCCTTTCGTAACAATTATGAATTAACCCGTACGACATTTTGGGTTTCGTTGTTTTCGATACTGGGATTAATATTGGGTGGAAATTGAAAGTCGGGGGTTGTTTTTTCTTTCATTTTTATAATGGTTGGATTTGAACCGGATAATTCATGCGAACGTTCCACTAAGAAATCGACTAAGTAATTTCGAATTTTGTAGTAGTTGGGGTGATGCACAATGGTGCTTCGGTCTCGGGGTCTGGGGATATCAACAACCACCGCTTCCGCGATGTTGGCGCGGGGACCGTTGGTCATTAAGAAGATGCGGTCTGAGAGCAGGATCGCCTCATCCACATCATGCGTGATCATAAATACCGTTTGTTGATACCGGCTCCAAATTTTTATCAGTTCTTCTTGAATCACGCCGCGGGTTAACGCATCCAATGCGCCGAAGGGTTCATCCATAAGCAGCAAATCGGATTGAATCGCGAATGCGCGGGCGATACCCACACGCTGCCTCATTCCCCCGGAGAGTTGGTAGGGTTTTTTATCCTTGCTTTTGTCCAGCCCAACCATCTCTAAATAATCCATACTATGCTTGTATATTTTTTCTTTGGACCATCCCGGCCACTTGGCGCGTACGGCAAACATGACATTTTTAATCGCCGATTGCCAGGGCAGCAAACTGTGGTTTTGAAAGACAACAGCCCGTTCGATGCTGGTTTTGACGATTTCATTGCCATTCATAAACGCACCGCCGGAAGACGCGGGTTCCAGTCCGGCCAGAATATTGAGGATGGTAGATTTTCCGCAGCCGGAATGGCCGATACAGGTGATGTATTCCCCTTTTTCAATATACATATTGACATGTTCAAATACGACAAAATCCGGTTGTCCCCGTTTTTCGGGCGGGAAGGATTTGGTTAACAGTTCTGTTTTGATAAATGGTTTCATGGTGGTATCCCAACTTATAACTCTTGATAATCAACCATCCGAATGCATAGACCGATCATCTGGTCTAAGATCAAGCCAACAATGCCAATCACAAGGATCGCGTAAATCATGGTGTCCAGGTTTAAACCGTTCCACTCGTTCCAGACGAAGTACCCCATGCCGATCCCGCCGACCAGCATTTCAGCCGCGACGATAACCAGCCAGGCGATCCCCAGCGAGATTTTCATCCCGGTGAAAATGGTGGGAGCGGCGGCGGGAAGAATCACCGTAAAGGCGGTCCGCAGACTGCTGAGTTCCAACGTGCGGGCGATGTTGATGTAGTCTTTGTTCACACTGGCCACGCCAAATGCTGTGTTGATCAGCATTGGCCAAATGGAACAGATGAAGATGACAAAAATGGATGCCATCTCGGAATCCTTCAAGGCAAACAAAGCCAAGGGCAGCCAAGCCAGCGGCGAGATGGGCTTTAAAATCTGAATAAACGGCATGAGAGCCAAATTGACGATGGGAGACATCCCCACCAAAAACCCGATGGGTACGGCAATTAAAACCGCCAGTCCAAATCCGATTCCCACCCGGATGATCGAGTAATACAATTGAATGCCGATCCCCTTATCATTCGGGCCCCTGTCATAAAACGGGTCTTTTAATAATTCATACGAGCGGGCCAAAACTTGGGCGGGATGTGGAAAGCCGGTATCCGCTTCTTCGGCGGCACCGCCGGTCGTAAAGCCGAACGATTCAATCCCGCCTGCCATTTGAATGTCATCGTAACTTAGACCGAGACCGGCAATTTGTTTGATCTGATCAAAGTCCAATCCGGTTTCCGCGTAAATTTCGATATCATTCTCCGCCATCCCCATTTCCGTGAGTTCGGTTACCTGTTCCGGTTTGATGTTTGTGCTGTCGGCATCCAATGATGTTTTGGCGGTGAGGATATGCCAGATCATCACGAAGACGACAAATATTACAATAGACAGAATTCCTGCTTGTAAGTTTATTTTGGTGATCAAGATCAATTTCCCTTGGGTGGCGGTGTGTTACACCGCCACCCTGATTAATGATTTGAGTTTTGAAATTCCGTTAGAGCAATTCAGGTTTGCGTAGATTGAAAGAGATCGTCTTTGATCCCTCTACCCCCCAATAAGGGGGGAACAAAAGATTCTGTCTATCCAACTCTAAAACGCTCTAGGAACGTTTAATGGCAAACGAATCAAGATACGATTCGATATTATCGGGGTCGAATTTCTTGCCATACACGTCATACTCTGGATATTTCTCTTGCGGAATGTCTGACCATTTTACGTTTTTGTTGGCTTCCGACATGGAGACCATCGCTTTTTCCGCTTCGGTCGATAAAAAGATTTGATCGGAAATCGTTTTGTAGTTGATATCGTCTTTGATGTAATCCCACCGCTTCATCTGCGATAGAATCCACACTCCCATGGATTGCGTTGGATAGGGCATAAAGGAAATGCGGTCCGGCACTTTACGGATATTGCCCAGTCCGTCCGGATACACCCCGGTGAGAATTTGTTTCAAAACCGCTTCCGGCTGGTTGAGGTAGTTCCGGGGGGCCATGGCTTCCGCGAATACGGCGCGGTTTTCCATCAATTCAACGGTGTTGGTCGAATCCAAGATAGAGGTAAGGAGAACGATGAACGTGTTGGGATTTTCATCGATGAACTTTTGGCTGATGGCAAAGCAGCAACATGGGTGCTGATCCCAAATGTCTTTGGTTAATTTGTGGATAAACCCGACGCCATCATATACCGCGCGTTGGTTGAATGGATCCGGCGCTAAGTAACCGTCTACGTTTTCGGCGCGCAGGTTGGCAACCATTTCGGGCGGTGGAATCACGCGGATTTGAATGTCTTTATCGGGATCGATGCCGTGTTCGGCGACATACAAACGCAGCAGCAGGTTGTGCATCGAGTATTCGAATGGAACGCCGAATTTAAACCCTTTCCAAAGTTTCGGGTCGTTTTTATCCTTATGCTTGTTCGCCAATACAATTGCCTGGCCGTTGGTGTTCACGTTGGTCACCATGCGCCAATCTTGAGAAGCGGACCCCAATCCAAGCGACATTGCCGCCGGCATTGGGGCAAGCAAGTGAGAGGCATCGTATTCACCATTCATGCATTTGTCGCGCGCGACCGCCCAGCCTGCCGTTTTGACAATATCCACCTTCAGCCCATACTTTTCAAAGAACCCTAACGCGCGGCCGCCGATAATCGGTGTGGCACACGTAATGGGAACAAAGCCCACTTTGAGTTCCTTCTTTTCAATATTCTTTTTGGCATCTTCCACCATCGCCTGCAACTGATTGAACGGCACGATGGAACTGATGGCGGAATAGGCCGCGCCGGCACCCACGGCCTTTAAAAAGCGCCGGCGGTTTTGATCGGTTTTAAACATGCTTTGCAGAACCGTGCTCTCCATCATCCGTTGCAGTACCGAGCCGGAGCATTTTCGGTTCAGTTCACGGTCTTCCAAAAACTCTTGCGTTTCGTTTTCTTTTGGAGATTGCACCATGTCGATAAATTCACGGGCAGGCGCATCGGCTTGCGTGTCATCCGAGACGCCGGTCTCTCCACACTCATTCCAAATGTTTACGTTGGGATCAAAGGGATCTTTAAACAGACTCATAGGCCTCTCCTTGTTGGGCAGATTGGTTTATTTCGAATAGCCGAAAAGAGAGCAATATGAGTACCAATCTCAATTTCAAATGGCTT
>CAYVAZ010000004.1:0-16184 GCA_964449065.1 uncultured bacterium | reverse complement strand
CTTTTTACCATTTGGAAACCGAATATATATCTGAACAATCTGTTCAGAAACCTGTATGCAAATAGCAACATTATTAAAAAGTTGAACGTTTTCTCCAACCGAATCCTCATTATTTTGTCCTGCCAAATGAGGATTTTTTATAATCATTTACTGGAAAACAAACGTTTTACCATTTTCTTTTCATGGTTTGTTGTTTTTTTTTAAAACTGGTATTGAGATTGCATCTTTATCCGGTAATGACTTCAGTAAACATCAGAAATAATTGAATAGCAATCTTTATAAAGATATAAAGAGACTTAAAATTATGTATTCAAGATACCGGTTTTAAATATGGAGTAACTATCAAAGAGCAGGAGGGCAGCATGAAAGGAAAACGGTTTATTCAGTGGGGTGTTGCAGCAGTTGTGGGAGGATTCAGTGTATTGCCATCAATAGCGGCGGACCGGATATCGGTATTCGACGATACGCTTAGCTTTGGCGGGGAAAGCCGGTTGCGGTTTGAATCGTTCAGCGATTTTCCAACAGCAAACGGCTTGAGCGATTTGGATGATACCCGCGCATTGCTGCGCAACCGGTTTCATGCAGACTATCATCCGAACGAATCCTTTACGCTCTTTGCAGAACTAATGGATTCGCGTGAATTCGGTTCGGATATCATTTCACGCGCACCGGTAAACAATTTGTTCGAAGATGATATTGATCTGTTTTTGGCGTATGCCGATTTAAAGAACATTGGCGGTTCTCCGGTCTCCTTCCGTGTTGGGCGGCAGATTTTAGCGTACGGGAAACAGCGTTTAATCGGTCACCTGTTGTGGGTCAACACCGGACGGGCGTTTGATGCCGCGAAGCTGACGGTGGATTTAGATGAATACGGCGGTTCAATTGATGTCTTCGCTGCCGAGCCGGTCAACCGCACCTATGGAGAGTTTAATGATTTTCTGGATAACGACAATCAATTGTATGGTGTGTATTCGGTTTGGAATCAGATTGAATACGTTGGATTTTTGGAACCGTACGTCATCCACAAACACAACGATAACGCCGATATCGATATCACCACATTCGGTTTGCGGACCGGTAACCAATACGATTCCGGCTGGGATTGGGAATTTGAAGGTGCCGGCCAGCTGGGGGAAGTAGGCCCGCTGGATCACGCTTCATTTGCCATTCACGGTGAAGCCGGCTACACCTTTCAAAACACCCCCTGGACACCCCGTCTCGCGTTAGGGTATGACTTCTCTCCGGGCGATGAAGACCCAAATGATGGTGACAATGAAACGTTTGATAACCTGTTTCCGACCAATCACATTCACTATGGGCAAATGGATTTATTTTCATGGCGCAACTCGCATCAGATTGAAATCGATGTGAAAGCCAATCCAATAGAAAAGGTTACCCTGTTCGCCGAAGCGCATTTTGTCTTTTTGGATGAAACCACCGATGCCTGGTACAACGCCGGCGGCGGGGTTGTGCGCCGTGCCGCGCCCGGTACCGATCCGGATAGCTATGTGGGAACGGAAATCGACTTACGGGCTAACTACAAACCGACGGATTGGTTCACGGCTGAAGTGGGGTATTCACACTTTTTTACCGGAGATTTTGTCAGCGATACCGGTGATGATTCGGATGCGGATTGGGGCTATTTGATGGCGACTATTTCATTTTAAGTTGCTGGAAGACGGTTTGCGTTTGGAGGTGGAACTTGTACCCACAACCACCTGTATAGAGGCTAGGAAATGAATTCGGATGTAGCCCATAAGGGAACAGATCATGTGTGGATATTCGTTTTGCTCTGACACTATATTTGTGATGTCTTCCGAATAGATTCGAACTGGAAGAAATAAGAGACTGTTTTATTTATTCAGCCGAGGCCGATTCAGTTCGATTGCATTTTAATTGCATTTTAATTGTATTTTAATTGTATTTTAATTGCATTCGATTTTTCCGTTCGCTATTGGTATTGCGAAGAGAGTTTTGATCCACTGGACAAACTAACTGGCTTGGGGACAATCCGAATCCCAGTATTTTTGTAACACGGCTTGTCCCAGTGGTTTCCCAGGGTCATCTTGCCACGCGAGCTAGGTATGAATGATTGCTTTTGAAGCATAAACAGTTTTGAATCTTGGATTCTCAATATTGTTCACACATGGATTGGCGTATCCGATGAGATCATCACCAGCCGAGACAAAAATTGGGTAAAATCTTCCAGCATTCCCGTCTTTTCATTATCCGGCATAACCCAAATACCGATTGTGGGTGAAAAATCATCATACGGGGGAACAATTAATCCGCCTATTGCGGTTGATCCGGGATGGAAGAATATCCTGCATCACGAAATGCTTTGGTGACGGATTCCTATCGTGAAGGCAGGCTTTCATCTTCTGAAGCGGCATCATCAGAAAGAACCGGTTCCGAACATCAGGGATTAATTCTTGAATGGAACATCCAATCGGAAACCAGCGTATCGTCTAATCTGATTACTTTTTCCGTTGAAGAAATTCTCTTTTATACAAAAAATAAAAGCACAACTCACACGCCGTTATTGTATCCCCCGGCTGGTCAGCATGATATCCCCGCGGCTGTCGAGTCCATTGCTGATATCAAATCGGCTGCCCCGAAACTCTCTTACATCCTGTCCACCCGTTGTAGAGTACCAGGCACGGTCCGGCCCAATGCCCCCTAAAGCCCAGTCGCCTTCATGCAGCGGTTCCACACCATACTGGTGAGCAGTGGCGAATTTGTATACCGGGAAATCGTGGTCTTCGCGGGAGTGTTCGGGGTCATTGTCTACATAATAGTACGCGCCCTGATTGAGTTCGGGATCATCCTGAAAAGGGTCTTTGGGAATGGAAGCCATATAGTTGACCGGGCTGGTGAGTGGAGCCAAAACGGCGGCTCGTCCCCGCGCTTCAAAATCGGGTCCGGCACCGACCATGTTAAATACTTTGCGCAGGCGTTCGTGTCCCCAATCGTCGTCGTCATCCCACCAATCGACGGGCAGGACGCCTTTGTCCATCCGCAGCATTTCGATACCCATGCCAACGGAGCGCATATCGGCATAACAGCGGGAGATTTTGGCCCGAACCTGCGCGTTTAAGAAGTTGGGAACAGCGATGGCGGCTAAGACACCGATGATGGCAACAACGATCAACAATTCAATTAAGGTAAAGGCTTTTTGCTTATTCATCTTCATGCTCTCCTCATAAAAGATACAACGCAATATACTTATTATAGTAGTAAGATATCAGAAAAAGGTAATGAAATTTCAGACAAATTCACTTTCAAATCGAATCATCTTGACATCAATTTGGCGTTCAATAAACTTTACCGAAATTGTAAATATTAAAAGGCAGCCAAAATATACGATATATAGGAGAAAAACATGCAGCCATTATACGATCCAGAAGCCGTAAAGCCAATGTGGGAAGAACTAAAAGCGGTTGGCGTAGAGCCGTTGACCACTCCCGATATGGTTGATGATTTATTGAAAAACGAAGGCACCGCAATGGTGGTAGTGAATTCTGTTTGCGGTTGCGCGGCGGGCGGAGCACGTCCCGGCGTGATGAAAGCGTTGCAGCACAATAAAATCCCGGATCATTTGGGGACCGTATTCGCTGGTGTTGACCGTGATGCCGTGCAGCGCGCCCGTGAGCACATGAGCGATGTTTCTCCATCATCCCCCTGCATTGCGCTGTTTGAAGGGGGCAAGCCTGTGTTTGTCTTGGAACGGTATCAAATCGAGCAAATGAACGCCGATATGATCGCCGACACCCTGGCAAAGGCCTTTGATGAAAAATGCAGCCGCCAAGGCCCTTCCATCCCGGCAGAAGAATACGAAAAGATTAACCCCGTCAAAAAATGTGGCTCTTCCATTCCGGTGTATGGGCAAGGTTGAGAATTATTTTATTTTGCTCGATAATGAAAGAGGATGGTCAAAACCCATCCTCTTTTTTTATAGAATCACTCTGATATTTCCGGACTTAACTTATGGCTGCAATTCAGCCCGACCGAATTCATTCACCGTTCCCTACGCTTCTCCATCCCATTGGAAAGAAGGAAGCGCAGTCACTCATCAAACTGCGCATGAACCAATTAATTGATTCTCAGTTAATTACGGTTGCCGTTGTGATGGGTGTTTATTACGGTGTAATGGCTTGCCTACAAGTGTATTTACAAAGTAACACTCAAGACTTCATCATGACCGGAATCGCTATGACCGGTACTGTTATGATGTTCAGCGTTGCCGTTTTGCATTGGAAGAACGTATTCCCCTCTTGGTCGATACATATTGTATTGACTTTCATGGCAGCTGTTTTATGGATTGACAGTATCACGTTAATTTTTTTGCGGGGTGACGCCCATCAAACCCCGAATACAACTCTTCTGATTATCGCAATTGGTTGTTTTTTTCTTTCCCCATTTTGGTATGTATTGAGTGTTTTTGCGATTTTGCTGAGTTGGATAATCCTGATGATGACGGTTGCCGGGTGGGAAGACTGGCTTCATTATGGAATCATGCAGTTTACCGCCCTTGTATTGTCCGCGCTGGTCTTTTATACGCGGTATCAAATGTTTTGTTACTTGGTTCTTACATTGGAGCAATACAAAGTGTTGGAACAAAATTTACGTCATGCCAAAGAAGAAGCGGAGTTTGCCGACCAGGCCAAAAGCCAGTTTTTGGCCAATATGAGTCATGAGATACGCACACCCATGCATGGTATCATTGGAATGACGGATGTGTTGTTACAAACAAGACTGAATTCGATGCAAAAAGAAAAACTGGGTACTATCCAACGGTCCGCTATGCTGCTAATGAATATCATCAACGATGTGTTGGATATTGCGAAAATCGAATCGGGGAAACTGCAATTGGTGGACGTTCCGTTTGACATGCAATCTTCTATTCAATCCGTCGTCGATACCTTACAAGCACAAGCGCAGCAAAAGGGAATGTCAATCGTGTTGACGGTTTCGGGGAATTGCTCTCAAACGGTACGGGGAGATGAAACCAGAATTCAACAAATCCTCACCAACCTAACCGGAAATGCGATTAAATTTTCCGATGAAGGAGACATTTGGGTTGCCGCGCGCTTTCAAGAGGTGGACGGCGGCGTCATTCAATTGCAATGCAGTGTGCGCGATCATGGTATCGGAATTCCACCGGATAAGCAACAGATCATTTTTCAGAAATTTGAACAGGTTGACCCCTCGATGTCGCGTTCGTATGTAGGAACGGGATTGGGGTTGTCAATCGTTCGCCAATTGGTTTTGATGATGAACGGCACGGTCGAAGTTGAAAGCCCCTGGATCGATCCGGAAAGCGGAGAGATTCAAAGCGGCAGCGCCTTTCATTTCACGGTACAACTTCAAAAGGGAGAGTAATGATGGTGAAATCGCTTCAATTAAACCGGCATGGCCGGATAGAAGACGCGCTTTTTTTGGTGGAAGAAAATGAGCAACGATTAGACCCCGGGCAAATCCGGGTCAAGATGGACTGCGCGCCCATCAATCCCGCCGATATCAACTTGATAGAAGGCAACTATCCCATTCCACTTGAACTGCCCTGCACCATCGGCAATGAAGGGACGGGGACGGTTATGGAAGTAGGGAAGGGCGTTGAAGCAATCCAACCGGGGCAGCGGGTTGTCACCCAAGCGAAATTGGGGTCTTGGTGCGAGCGGCGGATTGTCAGTGCGAATGAAGTGGTTGTCGTACCCGATGCGATTCCACCCGAAACCGCCGCGATGATCACGGTGAACCCTCCAACAGCCTGGCGGATGATTCATGATTTTGCCGCACTGATGCCAGGCGATTGGATCATTCAAAACGCGGCGAATTCTGTTGTAGGCCGTTCGGCGATTCATATTGCGAAAAAACTCGGACTGCGCACAATCAACATTGTGCGGCGTGAAGAACTGATCGAACCGCTCAAACGCGACGGGGCGGATGTGGTGATTGTGGAAGAGGAAAAATTTTCGAAAAAGGTGAGCGAAGCCGTGAATAATGCCAACCTCAAACTGGGTTTAAACGCAGTAGGCGGAAACAGTGCCCGTGAAATTGCAAAGTCTCTTTCCCCCCAAGGCTGTTTGGTTACGTTTGGGGCGATGGGTATGCAGCCGATGGAAATCCCGAACGGGTTGTTGATCTTCAAAAACATTTCGTTCCACGGCTTCTGGCTAACGCAGTGGTATAAGCACGCAATGCAGTATGAGATCTCGACCATGTTTGAGAAGTTATTTGAGATATTCATGGAAGATCAATTTGAAATCCCTGTAGAAAAGACCTATCCGTTAGAGAAATATCCAGAAGCGATTGAACACGCCAAGCAAAGCGGCCGCAGCGGGAAAATTTTGTTTACGATGTAAAGATACGTGCACTTTTTTACTGACCTAACGCAAGCGTTATGATATACAAGTTATTCTTCTCTTTGTTCGCTGTATCTACCGCCCTCACTCTCCGGGTTGATCTGTACTCACAAATCTGGGACGAATGCACCCCAACGGAATAAAAGAGGATAGCCAAGGGCAGCGTAATAGATGGGGTTCGTAAAAAGCCTCAACTCATCCTACCGGCTGCCTTACGGCCTTACCTTTATTATACTGGGTAGCATCGGCTTCCAGCCGGTATATGAAGGCGCGCTTCAGTGAACCAAGCCTTGGAAGGGCGAGGCTCCCGCCGAGCCGGAAGCACACTTTCCTCCTCAATCATCCAAAATAATAACGGTATGAAACTCTACGAACTGGTAATGCCCCTGTTGTTATTCGCACGCATTCGCGGTTTCATAATGTGGTGCAGGCCTCAGTCTGCAAAAGCCTTTGTCTCCCCCAAAGCATTTGGGGGAGATGTCCGACGCAAGGAGGACAGAGGGGGTGCGAAGAAAACCGCAACGAAGGCTGCGGCGGAAACCGTTGCGCTTTATTCTGTTGATTCTTTTTCTTTTCGGATTTTCAGAAAACCAATGGCGACAAATCCTAAAATACCGATCACAGCCATAACAATCAAGAACAAATCGAGGCGTTTGATAAGGACTTGCGCACTTTCTCCCCAGATATAGAGAATGGTTCCGACGATAAAGAAACGGGCGGAGCGGCCTATGAATGAAAACAGCATAAAGCGCCAGAAATTGATCTTGCAGAGACCTCCTGCGATGGTAAATACCTTATAGGGAATGGGGGTGAACGCGGCAATCAACACCGCCCACGAGTCGTAGCGTTTATAATAGGCTTCGACCATTTCAAACTTTTCATGGCTGAAAATAGGGCGCATAAAACGCTTGGTGACCAGCCACTCTACAAACGGCCTTCCCCCGGCATAACCGATGAGATACCCCAAAGCACCGCCCAAAACAGATCCAATCGAAAGAACAAGGGCTAGATAAAGAGAAATACTCGGTTGCGTTACCCCCATCATAATAAATGGGATATCGGGAGGGATGGGGAAGAAAGACGATTCAACAAATGCGATAAGGCCTAACGCCAAAACAGCGTTTTCGGTGAATTCACCGTCATTGATCACCAATGAAATTGTCCATTCTTTTAGACCGTGTATCCAATCTTTAATCGCGTCTAACACTAGCGGTTTCCTCTCTACAGATCAGTTTTTAACAATCAAGAATTTCGGGCATGATAAATCCATCGCCATAGGAATCAATGCAGACGAAAAAAAGTAGATAAAAAGGATTGAAAATATCAGGAAAAACCCTAGTCTATATTTTCCGTTTAGCCGATACTAAGGTGATGGGTTGAAACGGGCTAAAAAACTGATATATTTTATACATTACATTATCAAAAATGTGTTGTAATACATAATGATTTTGATTCTATATTTACTTTTTGTTTATGTTTTGCGCAGATGCGACCGATACTTATTTAACATTTTTTTACATTGAAAAGAGATCGTGATTCCAATGTGGGTATTTTTATCTATATTACTTTGCTTTGGGGGGAGCGCAATTGCGTTGTACATCTTCTTTGCGAATGGACATCAATCTTACCGTCAAATATTGATCGATTTGGGTCTTCAGCCGGGAGTCGGGGGGAAGGTTCAGGCGCCGTTTTACAAATGGGGATGGCGAAAACAAAGTGCCGAACGGGTTTGGGCTGAGAATATTGTAAAAGAAGCGTTCCGTAAAGCGAAGATATGGCTTTCAGCGGAAGACCTGAAATTTTTTGAAGCCGCCTGTAAATTGCATGCCCAGGGAAAAAAGCCCAATGACGAGAAAATTATCCAACGGGTAAAATCCATTACCGACCGTATGGATGCCCTTCGTATGACTGTGGCAAACCAAGTACGTGAGGTGATGCAACGGATACAAAACACCACTCTTACGGATGCAAAAACCGCACTCGAAGGCAAAGGCATTCATGTGGATGAACATTTGGTCATGAGCCGGTATGGAACCTATCATATTCGGCAAAAACTGGCTTCACTCGGCAGCGATGTATTGGGGTACGAAGCAAAAGGCTTTTCTATACAGAATGAAAAAGGTGGTATTCTTCATAAAATGCTGGGGATGGCTTCTTGGAAAACCCTGCTGAACATGTATGTTGATGAAACGCAAAAGCAGGTGGGGAAACTTACACGCGGCATGAAATCAAACACCTTCCTTTCCATCGAGCGGCAGCTGACAGAGGGGGTGCTGAACGATTATGAAGACGATGTTATCCTGTACCAAAAATTCATCGACATGCTGGAAAAAGAAATGCAAGAAAAGACGCTGGAGTGTGAAATAGAAGAGATTGAGCGGATTGAATCGATCTTCTACAAATGGCAGTTTACCGAAGGCGTCCCGATGAATTTGGTGGATCACAAGCGTATCCGCAAATTGTTGTGCAACAAAGAATTGGCCGGACGGTTTCGTGAAATCATTATCGACAGCATCAAGCCGGATTTTAAAACCGCAATGCAGTTGCTCAAGGTATTTCCCCGTTCGGTGATCTTTCATGGCAAAAACAAAGACGCGCGGGCGTTTGCTTCGGAAATTTATCAAGTCCATTTCCGCCGGATGCTGGAAGCCTTTGCCCCGTTGTTTGGCGTGGATCATGAGGAACCGGCATTGGTGCAAGTCTCATTAAGCGATTTTAATAACGTCATGAAGGAAGAGACCGCCAAAAGCAAAGAATTGGTGAAATACTCGAATATCAAAGGTATTAAACAGAGTGATGAATCGTTCGATGTCGGGAAACTGACCAAGTTGTTGGATTATCAGAAAAGAATTTTGAACAAAGAGAGGAATTTAACGGAAGATACCGCGGAAAAGAAAGGATGGATCGTGAACATTCCAATTAGCGATAATCATCCGGAGGCATTTAAATTGTTTGAAGTGATGCCTTATAAAATCTACAATCGTTTTAATTGCGACAGTGCCGGGACGGTTGATTTTCAAAGCCGCAACTTTCAGGCCCGTAAGCAGCGTGAAATTTTCTTTAACCTGATTTTGGATATGCTGACCAACCGCGCGGAATTGAACGGCAGCGGCGATGATTTGGAAGGACAACCATCTTCATCTCCCAAAAGGGCGACCCAACCGGAAGCGGTAGCCGTTTGATAGCTAAAACGAAATCCCCGTGCTGATGAGTGCATAAAACTCATCCTCATCATTCACCGTATCTTCAAACGACCATTGATACGCGAGTAAAGGTGAGAAATATAAAGTCCTCCATTCCCATGTTGTTGAAACACTTACCGTGGTGTGGCTGAAACCCGCGTCGGTGCCGAAAGCGCCATCGTTGTAGGTTGTGACCCATTCCAAATCTAAACTTTGTTCTTCCTGCGTAACCGGTATCTCCGGCAATGGATAACTATAGGAAAGACCGAAATCGTGAAACCATCCCTCATCGGTTAGATTGTTGGAAGAAAAGCCTTCCGCGTTGAAATAGGCCATATATCCAGGAACAAGAAACGATGGCCCTATTGGGATCAACTGGGGGAAAGAAACCCCGAATGCGATTTCTTGTGCTTCGACATCGCTGCTATCGTTGGGGAAGTCGAAGTAGGTGTAGAGCAAGGAAACTTCCATGGCATAGCGGTTTTCTTCAAAAAAGGAGTGGTCATAGCCAAGATAGTAGTCCAATTCTGTCACCTCTTCAAATCCGCTGGAATCAGGGAGGGCAGCCCAGATTCCGACGTACAGGTTTTGGTATTGCAGAGTGAGGCTGGGTTGAAAGGAACCGTGGTCATCGAATACATCAAAGCCGTGCCACATATACCGGGAACCGTAGGTGAAGTCTAAGGTGGCGGACAAATCTTCACGCCAGGATTGTGCCGTGGCATTCAGTTGTATGGCGATAACAATTAAAATTGACAACCATAAGTTTTCCACGATTTTCATCAGCATGGTCTCCAAACTAAAAAAAGTATACTATACTAAGCGAGTTAGATGTATCGTAAGCTGGTTCGGTGAATTTTCGTAGACTGAGGTTAAATGTGTCGCTTGCGAGAGGGATTGAAATGTTTTTGCAGCCCATGTTGGGCGGCGGGGGTGCCCGCCGGCTGATCTTGGCGTATTGCGCGAACTTTAACAAACAGCCGGATGACATTTCCAATGAGGATTTGCCGCAGCTGGGTTCGTTTCTGCGGGAGCATCTGACTGTTTTTGTGGGAAAAGAGCAGGCGGAAGCGATCATGAAGCAATTGAAACCGTCATGAACGGAATCGCATACCCCAATACCAGCCCTGTTTCTATAAAAGGTTGTGGAGAACGACTGTGCCGCTTTATGGAATTTTTATTTACATTGCCGTTGTAATCATGGTATATGTGTTTCGGCTGTTGCCGGAAGAACGGGTGGAAGCCAGTAATGACGCGTTTATCTCGGTAGCCTGTTTGTTTGGGTTTTACAATCTTTGGCGCGTTTCCAAGCAGTTTGAAAAAGGAGAACGCACGGGGTTTTGCTGGTTTTTGTTCAGTTTGGGGCTGTTGTGTGAAGGCATTGGCCACGTCATCTATTCCGTGCAGGAATTTGCCTACAACACGTATTTAACATTTCCGAATGTGGCGGATGTTTTGATAATTATCGGGGCGGGATTTTATATATACAGCCTGCATTTGTTTTTGCACGAGATCAACCGCTTGCAGTTGTTCCCCGACAGCCACCGAAAATTGATTGCCAATATCATTACACTGGTTATTGTGGTGTTGACCGCTTATTTCATTGTGTATCCGGTCATGGTAGATGATTCCGAGCCGCTGTGGCTGCGGTTAGCCTATCAAATCTATCCGGTGATCGATATTTTTTTGGCGTGGTATTCATTCCATTTACTGCTGGCGTTTTCGGTGATGGGATTTTCTCCGGTATCCAAACCCTGGCTGGTGATTGTGTTGGCATTCATGGCCTTCTTCATTACCGACACTGCGTATGCCTATTATGAGGTGTTGGGTTTGTATCACCCCTACTTGCTGATCAATCCGGGCTGGGGGCTTTCGTATCTGTTGATGTCGTATGCATCCTACCTGCAAATCAAACTGATGGATCAACTGCGGCCTGTCTCGTAAACCCACATCATCATTCTAACACTTTATTAGACGAAACTAGACGAAATTTCTATTCAGGAAATAATAGTACAATCAATGATATGTCATGGAGGATTGCTATGGATATGACCATCGAAGATGTCAAAGAAGCGGTACGGGAAGTGCTGCACGAGGAAGGTGTTTTGGGCCACACCATGATTGCGGATAAGTGGAAGGGCGGCCGGCTGTATTTTGAACCGCGCGATCCCAATCAGCAGGGCAAAGAAATCCCCGTGGAAGTGTTCTTCCATAAGATCGTGATGCTGCGCGACAAACTGCGGGTCATGGAGCAAAAGATCAATGCCGATAAAGCATTGAGTGAAGAAAGTAAAGTGAACTTGCAGCAATACATCACCGGGATTTACGGAACGTTGACCACCTTCAATGTATTGTTTAAGTTTAAGGATGACCAGTTTACCGGACAGCGCGGCGGATAGGAGCGTTTATGTTTGGACAGCGTCTTTGTATTTCGGCAGCGGTTTTGATTGGACTGCTTATTCCGGCGGAAAACGTTTCCTTCTCTCAAGAAGAGATGGAAGCCGGTAAGCATGGTCAAGACGCGCTTGCCGTTGCGGAACAGGTGGTTGAGGATTTTCCGGATGAACCGTTGAGCTATGTGCTGAAGGGAAAGGTGCATCAGGGCTTGTCGCAGTGGGATGATGCGGTGGAAGCGCTGAAGAAGTCCCTTTCGCTGGATGATGCTCAAACGGAATCGACGCTATCGATTGCGCAAATCTATGAAAAGACTTATGAATACGAAAAGGCTATTGAATGGTACCAATCTGTATTAGAACGCGGGCTTGAACAACAAGGTGTGTATGAACGAATTGGGCTGGCGTTTGCGCAACTGAACCAAACGGATTCAGCGGTAAACGCCTTTCGCAAAGAAGTGGAAGCGTATCCGGAAAACGCATCGGCGCATTATTATCTGGCGCAGCAGTTGGTAGAGCAGGAAAAATGGGATGACGCAAAAAGTCATGCCAAACGCTGTATGGAGCTGGACAAACGTTACCCGGAACCGGTGTATCTGCTGGCGACGATCGCGCGGGAACAGGGGGAGCAGGAAAAGGCGAAAGAGTATTTGACGCTGTTCCGGGAAAAGAAGGCCAAAGAGCAGGATTACGTTCCGCAGGGGCATAGTACGGAAAACGATACCGAAAACGTTATGGTGCAAGCGCATCTCTTGGCGGGGGTGATTTATTACCAACACCGGCAGGACGAGGAATCGAAACGGCATTTGCGTAAAGTAATTGATCTCGATCCGAAACATGTGCAGGCGCGTGTCAACCTACTGCAACTGTATACCGCGAACCGCAACTTGCAGCAGATGGAACACATGCTGCGTGAACTGCACACACTGCGGCCGGGTAATGTAGAGTTTACCGCCAAGTTGGGTGAGATATTGAATGCCAAACAAAAGTGGAACGAATCGATCCCCATGCTGGAGGATGCGTTATCGATTGAGCCCAATCCCAATGTGAAGCGGACACTGGCGCAGGCGCTGATTTTAAGCATGGCCGACCCCGGCCGGGGATTGCAGCTGATGCAGGAAGTTGTGCGGGTGCAGCCCGACTCGCGCAATTATGACCTGTTAAGCCGGGCCTATTATGTGAACCAAGATTTGACGGGCAGCCTTGAAGCCATGCGCATGGCGATGGAATTGGCCCCGGATAATCCATCCTTCCGTCAGAAATATCAAAAATTGCAATCCCTGAAGTAGCCTTATTTCCTTAGACTTACCGTGTTATTTTTCTTTTCGGAAAAAAATATCTAACTAACGAAATACCTCATCCGTTATATTGTGTAGGGGCACATTGCCTGGGGGGAATATTGCCGTAGGGGCACATTGCAATGTGCCCTTATTTAAGCCGTTGTAAAAAATATGAGCGTTCTTGGCAGAGCGGGGCATAACAGCGCGCCCACGTTTATAGGAGGGGGATGATGAAATCACGCAGGGTATTGTTGATCGAACTCGGCATTGCGGCAGCGGTAATCTTTTTGCTGTTGTGGGTGATGGTGCCGAAGTTTTTGGCATCGCAGAATATGAACACGCCGGACGTGTTTCCCGATGACTACATGCGCGCGTCGGTGGAACGGTTGATGGGCGTGGGGACGTTTGAACCGATACGGCGGTCTGAGTTGGCACAAAAACGTGGTGAACTGTATATTTCAAACAGCCATAATATTGAGGGACTGCAACATCTCAGGCAAATCGATTCACTGGTGATACACAGCGAGTCCCCTACCGAAACGCCTGTTCATATCAAACTGCCGGCGTTGCCGAATTTAAAGAAACTCACCATTATTGGGAGAATGTATCGAACGTTGGATGTTACAAAGGTTTCGAATCTTGAATCTCTCGAAACCTATCATTGCACGCTATCCTCGATTGATCTTAGCCGCTTATCCAAACTGAAAAAATTAAGGCTGAGAGGATATCCATACCGATCTATTGATTTGTCCCATCATCCTGAATTGGAAGAAGCCGATTTAAGTCATAGTCATCCTACAAACAAGAATGCAGTATTGGAGGAAGTAAATCTTTCTAAGAATCCAAAATTGAAAAAACTGAATGTCCGCGTGAATCAAATCAAAGAATTGGATATTCGAAACAATCCGGAATTGGTTGAACTCAAAGCGGGAATCAATCAATTGCATGAATTGGATTTAAGCCGGAACAAAAACTTGATTGATTTGGATGTGGGGGCGAACAAATTGACTCATCTTGATGTCTCGGCTTGTACGAATTTAGAAAGTTTGGATATTGTTCATAATGATATTCATACTTTGGATGTATCTAACAATCCGAAACTAAAGCGGTTGTTGTGTTACAAATGCCCCATTGATTCCTTCGATTTAAGAAACCAACCGGATATGGAACTCTTATCGATTTACGAATCGCAAGTGATAAATCTAACTCTTCGATACTCCAATACAAACATGCTTATCACAGTTACGCCGCCCTATCATGTTCTTTCAAGCCAAGAAATTGTAGAAAAATTAATGGAAGAATTTACAAAAAACTTCCCGGATTTAAACCCGAATGAATCGATCAATCTTCGTGTAAGGAATTCGTTATGAAGTCACACAGGTTTTTGCTGATTGAGATTGGCATTGCGGCGGCGGTAATCTTTTTGCTGTTGTGGGTGATGGTGCCGAAGTTTTTGGCATCGCAGAACATGAACACGCCGGACGTGTTTCCCGATGACTACATGCGCGCGTCAGTGGAGCGGTTGATGGGCGTGGGGACGTTTGAGCCGTTTACCCGCAAGGAGTTGGAAGAAAAAGGAGGGCGGCTGGAAATTCGAAACAGCCATAACGTTGAGGGATTGCAGCATCTGAAATCCATAAAAGAAATCGTAATCAGAAGTGAGTCGCCAACGGAAACGCCGGTTGCGATTGAACTGCCTGCTTTACCGAAATTAAAGGAACTCGTTGTAATCGGTGAGATGTTTGAAACTCTGGATGTATCCAAAACTCCGAATATCGTTGAGTTGAAAATTTTTAATAACTCTTTCAAGAATCTTGATTTTTCGCATTTGGACCAATTGGAGGAATTCAGTTTCCACAATTACCCTTCTGAATCCATCGAATTTTCTAATCATCCAAAATTAGTTAGTGTAGGGATAAGAGGCTCACAGCAACCTAATCAACAGCCAATATTACAACACATAGATTTATCCGGGAATCCATTACTCCATACGATTGATTTTAGTTTTAACCAAGTGACATCAATTGATTTCAATAGCAATTCAGTTTTGAGTTTTATAGATGGAATGATGAATCAACTTAAAGAAATAAAACTGCCGGAAGAAAATAGGTTACAGCAATTACATTTGGATTTTAACCAATTGGAAGAAATTGATATCTCTATGTGTGAAAACTTAGAAATATTGACGCTTGCATACAACAATATTGAGTCAATTGATCTCTCGCAAAATATTAATTTGCAATCTTTAGAATTGAGCGGGAATCCCGTTCGAACGATTGATGTTTCCAATTCGCCAAACTTGCAATATTTGGGCCTTTCAGCAGATCAAATTAGAAAAGGGGATATTCGGTACGCGAATCCGCGTATGAGAATTCAAGTTGTGCGTCCGATGGTAAGGGAGGGGAATAGACGAATTATCGATATGTCACGGGATGAGTATTTAATGCTTCAATCGGAAATGCACCCGTACATCCAAGCGATCTTTGAGAAGAATTTTCCGGAGTTGAATATGTATGATTATGTGCCGCGACAGTGAGGATTGCCTTCTATTAAACAGAATTATCAATGCAAGGATTTTAGTTCTCTCATCGCCACCCCCTCTGTCCTCCTGGCGTCGGACATCTCCCCCGAACCTTTTGGGGGAGACAACGGCATTCTTGGGCTTGAAAAAATACGTTCTGATATAGGAACTTAAAAAAAGCAGTAGATCGGCAAAGGATATTGATAAGGTACTCTAATCACTAGAGCATTTCAGGTTTGCGTAGACGTTGTGTAAGGGCACATTGCAATGTGCCCCTACGGCAAGTGCAATACTAATTTTCTGTCAATCCAACCTTGAATTGCTCTAATCTCTGTTTTTAGGATGTACTGAACTTCCGGCTCGGCGGGAGCCTCGCCCTCCTAAACCTGGCTCGGCGGGAGCCTCGCCCTCCTAAACCTGGCTCGGCGGGAGCCTCGCCCTCC
>CAYVAZ010000003.1:0-47516 GCA_964449065.1 uncultured bacterium | reverse complement strand
TATTCCTCCCGAACCCTCACCCCGTCCCTCTCCCGGTGGGAGAGGGTGATAGATTAAGCGAACGATTAGAAAAATGGGCATATAATAATGTAGTGCGTAACGTGAGATTCTAAGTTTGAATTTCGGGTAAAATACACATAAGAAGATTTATATTCTCTTTTTGTTAAATGGATTTACAATTGTCAGGTTACTCTTATGGTAACTTGTTACTCTTTTCGTTGCGATGCGATTGATATTTAGCGAACCAGTCACCTTGTTGGTGCCAGAAGTGTAGGATTATGGTCATATCGTCCGTAGTAGATTCTGAAGTCTCCCGTATTTTTGCGCATTATGAAGACGATGTCACGACGATCCGTCATTTTCATGAAGGCGGCGAGGATGCGCGGTCTGTGGTGCGTGAATTGACGGACGCGACGGATACGTTTTTGCTGCGATTGTTGGTGCATCACCTCAATCATTATACCGGCAAAGAAGAACCGCCTCCCCACCTGTTATTGGTGGCACAGGGCGGGTTTGGCCGCCGGGAAATGCATCCCAAATCCGACATTGATATCATGTTTCTACACAGCCGCCCGCTATCGGATGCCGAAGAGAAAGTGGTGAAATCCACGTTGCATTCATTGTATGATTTAGGGTTTCAGGTTGGCCATGCCTTGCGGGAGTATCACGAAGCGATCGCCGCCGCGCAGCAAGACACCGAAATCCAAACCGCGTTGGGTGAAAGCCGTTTTTTGGCCGGCGATTGGCGGATGTTTGAGCAGTTTAAAGCCCAGTTGTGGAACGCGTTGAAACGACCGCGCCATGACCACATCCAGCGAAAAATTTTAGAGCGCAATGAACGGCTTCGAAAATATGGGGAAACCGTCAGTTTGACCGAGCCGCATTTAAAAGAAGGACCGGGAGGCTTGCGGGATTACCACTTCGGACTGTGGGTCGGATCGCTATTGGAATGCCGGACCATGAATTTGGTGCAGTTGAAACGGCATCATTTAATTGACGATTTAATGATGCATAAGGTGGAAAACGCCTTGGCGTTTTTGTGGCGCATCCGGAACGATTTGCATTTTCATTCCGGCAAAGAGCAGGATTTAATCGCGATGTCGTTGCAGCATAAATTGTCGCTTCGCTTGGGATATACCGACCGCAAAGAACGGCTGGCGGAAGAATTGATGATGCGGGATTATTACCGGCACACCATTGAACTGAGCCGGTTTGCCGAACACATGAAAAAAAAGTGCCAACGCAAACCGTTTTGGTCGTTTTTGCGGGTTTCGAAAAAACAACCGCTACACGATGGGTTTTATCTAGTAAACGAAAAACTCTGCATTCCTCCCAACATCCACTTTTACGATAACTATCCTCACCGCCTTTTGCATACCTTTATCTATGCGGCAGAAAACAACGTTGAGTTGTCGGATGAAACCGCCGCGCATATTCAAGACAGCCTCGATTTGGTGAATCAGCCGTTTTTGCATAACAAGGAAATCACCAATCTAACCCGGCGATTTTTTTCGCTGCCTCAAGGCATTGAAAAGGCGGTACAGGAAATGCGCCGCACCGGCTTTTTAGAACGCTTGATACCGGAATGGAAATCCATATCCTATCTAATCCGGTATGATCTTGTTCACCGGTATACGGTCGATGAGCATTCGTTATTGTGCCTGCACCACCTGGAAAATTTACTGGATTCCCCGTTCGCCAAAGCCAAAGAACGGTTTCAAATCTGGTACAAATCACCGAATCGGGATGTGTTGCGTTTGGCAGCTATGCTGCACGATATTGGCAAAGGCAAAGAGGGCGATCACAGCCTGGTGGGCGCCCGCATTGTTGACACCATTGCCCGCCGAATTCGCCTGCCCGAATACAAACGTAAAATGCTGGTGTTTTTGGTCGAAAACCATTTGGTGATGAACCGCATCGCCCAGCGGCGTGATATTTCCGACCTGGGAGTGGTCACGGACTTTTCGGACGGCCTGGAAAATCTGGAGTATTTAAACATGCTGTACCTCTTAACCTATGTAGATCTCACGTCGATTTCCGATGATTCCATGAACGAGTGGAAAAACCACCTGTTGTGGGATTTGTACAAGGCTACCCGCGACTTGTTTGTTTCCAGCAGCCAAAAAGAGAAGGACCCCGAGGCGCTGGAAGTATCCCGCAAAGAAGAAATCATTCAAACTTTATCGTCTTCTTTTGATAGCACGTTTGTCCGGGAGCATTTGGATAACCTGCCGGCCAGCTATGCCAATAACAATTCCGTCGATCAAATTCGCAAACACCTCTTTGCGGTGAAGAGTTACACGCATCAAAAACCGGTGACCCGGTTTTATCCCCATTTGGATGACGTGTCCCGCGAAATGGTGATTGTGTTTCACGACCGCATCGGGTTGTTTCACCAAATATGCTCGGCTGTGAATTGGGAGAATTTCACCATTCAAGAAGCCCGATTGAACACGCGGAAAGATGGAATTGTTGTAAATTCGATTGTCATACATGACCGGTTGGCGGATACCGTCGTGACCGAAGAACGGCAGCATTTGCTGCAAGCCCGAATCGAATCCACTCTTTGTTCGGATAGCGGCATCAAAATTGGAGATCTGCCGAAAAGCCCCCCAAAAGTGTTGCACCGCAACCGCAAAAACCGTGTAAATTTTATCAACGATTCTTCCACCAAATACACCATCTTGGAAGTCCGGACAGCGAACCGCAACGGGTTGTTGAAGGATTTAACCGGCTTGGCAGCCGCGAAAGGGTTGAATCTTCATTTCGCCCGCATCATAACCGAAGGCGAACAAGTGACCGATGTCTTTTATTTGGCGGACAATAACGGGGAAAAAATCTACGACCATGATATATTAAAAGAGTTAGAGACGGAAATATTTGAACATTTGGAAACGTAAAGCAACGATGAGCGCAAGAAATCCATTTTCATCCATACGATTCGCCGATTTGATGGCCAATCCGCACATCCAAACGCTGATTGACGGTGTGGCGGAATGGCTGCCGGAAGCCGCATGGCATATTGTGGATGTCAACGGCGCGCTGCATCCCTTTCCCACCTTTCAACAGATTCAATTGTCCACAGAACCGACAGACGAAGTGCTGCCGGACCGGATATTGAATACGCTCCGTGCCGCGCCCAAGAAATACCGAAACGGTTCGGCCGGCACGATCACCCACGAAAACGGAACGGTACAGGGGTTTGCCCGTCTTTGGTTTCAGGGCACCTTCATCGGCGCGATACGCATCAGCCATATTCCCAATCAAAACCACGATTCGCTGCAAAAGGCTTTGCACATCATAGAAGGCTATTTCTCTCTGTTGTCGGAAGTGTTGGAGGATCACGATGAGTTGGAATTGGTCAATAACTTGTGGAGCGAGACGGTCAGCGTAATCAAGACGGAGAATCTTCTTTCGCAATTGATCGATGAGTTTTGCCAAACCTTGAAAGTCGATCAAGGGGTGATTTTTTTGGTGGATGAAGACGGCGACTTTCATCCCTCCCAGGTAAAAGGATTTCCAAACGAGTTAATCAAAATCCGCAATGTCAATGTATCCAAATTTGATTACCTGCACTGCATTCCGCGCGAGGACTATTTTCTCTACCGGATGCAGTCCGATGATCCGCTGCGGTTGTGGCTTCTTCAGCAATTGAGTGTGTTGCGATGGAATCATGGAGAAGACTACTTGGATTTATCGGCGATTCCGTTCTTTCGCGGAACCAATTTAATCGGCTTGTTCATCACAAATGTTCCCGATGAGTGGCAAATTACTTACAACCGGAAAAAGTTGATTCAACTGCTCTCCAGCGGGGGCGCGGCGGCCTTAGACAACGCCTTAACCCTGGACAGCATGAACCAGCGCCGCAAAGCTCTCTCCACCATTCATGTGGTGCACCGGCTGATTTCCACGAATATTCCCTACAAAGATTTGCTGCCGCGTATCGGGCAGTTAACCCGCAATTTGCTCAAAGTAAGAAAATGCTCGATCATGATGTACGACCGCCAACGCAAGGTATTGTATCCTTCCGTAAAACTGGATTTAGACACGGGTGAAGTGGGGCAAGAGACGCTCGGCATCGGCGAAGGCTTGCCCGGTTGGGTGGCCGAACAATTTACCCCCCGCTTGTATTACCCGCGTGAAGATGAAACGGCTTGGGATTCAATCGGAGAAACCTACCCGGAAGACGCCTATTTGTCCGTCCCGCTTTTTGATAACGATATCGAAGGGGTCATCACTGTATCCGGAAAGCAAACGTTTTTTAAACCGACCGACCGTGAAATTTTGATGACGTTTTCCGAGCAAGTCGTGTTGGCGATTAAAAATGTCCGCATGAACGAAGGCCACCGCGCCATGACCCTAAGCGTCATGCAAACCATCGCCAATTTGATTGAGACGCAGGACCCTCAACAATCGGGGATCACCGCCGAAACCTGCAATTGGGGCAAACGTATTGCCGCCAAAATGAAAAAGTCCGACAATGAAATTCAAGACATCAACTACGCTGCCTTGCTGCATGATACGGGTATGCTGCGTACCCTCTACACCGACCTGCCGGAAGACGAGCAGCGTATGCGCGGGCCGGAATTGAGTTTGCACGTTGTGCAATCGCTTAGTTTGCCGGAATCGGTGGGGGAAATTGTCTACCATGTTAACGAAGCCTGGAATGGTGAGGGATATCCGCATGCGTTGAAGGGAAGCCAGATTCCGATGGGGTCACGCATCATCGCGGTGGCCAAAATGTTTGTCGCGGTTAAACACCGGTACCTAAAACGGGGAGAAACCGAAGAGGGCGCCGAGTGGCACGCGTATAAATTGGTGGAGCGGATGAAAAACCGCGCGTTCGACCCGGATGTCGTGCAAGCACTGAAAGAAATTGTTGATCCGGCAAAATCCTATGAATATTACTGACTGCTGTTGCGCAATATAAAAGAGCAATTGAATACCTTTCTTCATTGCTAAGGGTATAATCTATACATGATTTGGCTTGGCGGGAGATGTGCCCACCCATATCCTTCAATCAATAATCCTACGGTATGCGGTACGAATAAAACGCCAATTCTCCATTCGGCAGATAATGCATACGTTCTTCAACCCCTTCAAAGCGCTGCAATACTTCTTGCCGTATCCCCGCTTGTGAGGGGTCTATAACGACAATCACATTTTTGGATTGGAATGCTTCCGGAAGCGATTCGATATCCATGGCCTGGCACTCGTTGGCCAAAAAGTTACAGGTCCCGCTATTGGTGGAAATGTGGGGGCCGGGGATAAGTAATATTTTATGTTCCGGGCAGTGCTGCCGCATAAAATATGCCAGGCGGGTTTGCCGCGCATGGATGTTTTCTACGCTGATTTCGTTCGCGAATGTGGCGAAATAATGAGACAAATTTAATCCCGCCGCCGCCGCCACAATCACAGCCGCCGCGAGATAACTGCCGTATTGCCAGTATGGCTTTGCTTCGAGCAAGCGAAACCACCAGCCGAACAAGCCGGCGATCAGAAGAAAATAGAAAGCAGTCGATCCGGATAGCCTGGGAAAGAAAGGCGGGTCAACCGTCAGCGCGCCGCCCGCGATTAAGATGGAAATTGTCCAAATTAGAGGCAGCGACCATTGGGGATGCCACAGCAAAAACAGCGCGCAGGCAGCGCCGGCCGCCCATAACGAGGCGCTCACATAATCCAATATGGGCCTTTGTCCATTGTATTGAATGCTGGTGTCGGCGTAGATCAATGGAGCAAATAGAGCGCGCTTGAGTTGCTGGCGAATGATGATGGATGGATTCCCTTCGGCGCGGTATGCTCCGTTCATATGATTCCAGTTGGCATTCATCCAAATACCAACCCCCTCGGCGCGTTTGGTGAACATTTCACGTTCCGTCTCATTCGCGTTCAGGTTGATCCAAAGCGGCGCGATCACGCAAACCGCAATCAATAGCGGGACAATGATTGAAAGAATCAGCCATTTCCAATCGATGCCGCGGGTAACAAACAGCCATATTTGCGAAACCGCCCACAATATAGGCAGCAAATGGTTCGCCTGATAGGACATCAATCCCAAGCCCAGCACAAGTCCGCCAAGCACGGCACAGGATGGCGAGCGCCATTTGTTCATAAAATGCAGCATCGCAAACGCGGTGACCGCAAAGAATACGGCTTGAATGTAACTGACCCCGCTATGCGTTAATTGGATAAACCAATGATTGGTCATCAGCAATATACCCGCAAAAACCGCCGCCGCCGTTCCCCACAGGCTGCGGCATACCCAATAAAAACACAAGACGGATGCCATCCCCACAATCACGGAACTCATCCGCAGGCCAAAGAGCGAATCGCCGAACAGCATCATGCCAATGGTTGGCACCCAAAAGAAAAACTGCGGCAGCGAATACCATGCGGTGGAAAAGAAGGAGGTAATGTCCCCCTCTAAAATGCGGCGCGCGTAGATACCGACCATTCCTTCATCGCCATGCACCGTGTACGGAACATCTGTCAACCGGTAAAGACCAAGACAGAGCGACAGCAAAGCCAAGCCCGCCGGTGGGAGAAACTCGGGCCAGGACGATTGCCGGATCGACCGGTAAAACGGTTTCCCGCATGAGACAGTCAAAAAAACCAAAAACGCGAGCCAAGCGTAAACGATGGTTTGATAGGCAGGCGGATTGCCGGGCTGCCGCACACCCAGCCACATCCAAAGCGCCGCAAGACCCGCGAAAAAAACGGCCAATGCAAAGGTGATCCAATAGACATCCCATTCAATCGAAGGGTTCGTTTCCGGTTGAGACTGCGGTTTCCAAAGCGGATAAAACAAAACAAACCAAGCCGCCCCCGCGATCTCCAACAGCAGCAATCCCCAGAACAGATTTTGCGACAGCAGCATCGATTGTGCCAGCAGCGCAACCAAGAACAAGCCAATCCAACTCACAAATACTTTCATATCTTTCTCATGTAGTTCGTAGTTGTTTCCCACTTTTTAGGGGGAAGGGGGGGGATCGAAGCCCCCCGCATTTTGATGAAATAGGGTTCATCCACTTCACATCGCGAATCGTTTTGCTACAAGTAAATCATTCTACTATATTTACGATATAGGTACATAGAAATGCGGGTGTTTGTCTCAGTTAATTTGCCGGATGCAGTTAAACAGGAACTTCAGGTAGCCCAGTCGCGCCTGCGTTCAAAATGCAAAAATATCCGCTGGACGGCGCCGGAAAACATGCATATAACCTTACAATTCATCGGCGATTATCCGGAAAAGACTCTTCACATCATTCACGAAGCGATGAATCCCATCATGGAGTCAACAAAAGGGTTTGATATTGAGCTGGGCGGGTTCGGTACCTTTCCACCGCAAGGCAACCCGGCAGTATTGTGGGTGGGTGTGCGGAACGGCAGCCCATTTCTGACCGCCCTGGCGGATCAGGTTTCCCAGGCATTGGTGGACGCGGAAATCCCCGTGAACGCAAAACCCTTTGTCCCCCATGTCACGTTGGGAAGACGCAAGCGAAGCAAACCGGCTTTTGTGCCGGAAACCATCCAACTCCCACTACAAAACACCTGTTTTCCGGTACAATCGTTATATTTAATGGAAAGCCAGTTGCAGCCGCAAGGCCCGGTCTACTTTGAACGGTTGGTATTTGATTTGAAAGGATAGCACATGCGCAGTATTGTTTTTGGACTGATTACCTTAGTCACGGTTGCATTTGTTCTACCGCAAGAGCGGTCGTTTACCCTTGCGCGGCTGCATTATGAAGGGGGCGGCGATTGGTACAGCAACCCAACTTCCCTGCCCAATTTGCTGAACGAACTGCGCGAACGGCTGAACATAAACGCCGCGCTGGAAGAAGTAGAGGTCAAACCCTCGAGCGAAGACTTGATGCAGTACCCGATTTCTTATATGAACGGCCACGGCACCGTTCGCTTCTCGGCCGCGGATGTGCAAAATCTGCGTACCTATTTTGACCGCGGCGGGTTTTTGTGGGCCGACGATAACTACGGCATGGATGAATCCTTCCGCAAAGAAATCGCCAAAGTCTTTCCGGAAGAACCGCTGCGCGCCATCCCGCACGATCACCCCGTGTTTTCTATTTATTACAAATTCCCGAACGGCTTGCCCAAAATTCATGAACACGATGGGGGGGCGCCCATGCTGTATGGCATTTTTCACGAGGGGAGAATCGCGGTACTGTATACTTTTAATACCGACATCGGCGATGGATTGGAAAGCGAAGGCGTCCATCCCGAAGATTCGCCCGACGTTCGTGAAACAGCCATGAAGATGGCGATTAACATCATTCTTTATGCCATGTCGAATTAGTAGTGCATCAAGGCTGACATGATGGGTGATAACTTAACCATCCACATGAAACGAGTGGGATCAGTCATTCACAAGCGTTAACGCAGTGTTATACCCCCTTGCATAAGGGGGTGGAGCCGTAGGCTCCGGGGGATTTTGCGTCGTTGAAAGCATGCTTCGATCCCCCCTAGCCCCCCTTAACAAGGGGGGTAACAACGGCAGACTCCTTAACAATAAGAGAATAAATTTACCTACCATCATTTCATTGTTGAAAGACTACTAGTAATGGATTCACCGGCCAACCAGCCCAAACACGATTTTGATTTGACCGCTTCATCCGGGGGGCAAACCAACGGGATATTCGATTATGGGTATCATGAACAGGATGAGCGCGATGCCCTCATCTTCAATTTGCTGTTGGTCAACAAGTGGTTTCTCATCCCGACATCCGTAGCCTATCAGTGGCTGTTGTCGCAAAACGAAACCGCCCGTGTCAACATCTATGGCCCTAACACCGCCACGATCCTCTATATTTCTCTCTCTCTGCTGCTCATTATCGTTTTGTGGATCGCCCACAACCGCATTGCGGACGACGCCACAGACCGGCGTTTTTTCTTTTCCGCGCAGCTCATCACTATGATATCGTATTCGATAGATGTTTTGTATATTTTTTATCTATCGTTTAATCCTACCTGGGGCAACTTGTTGTGGAACATTCTGCTGCTGCCGCTCTCGTTTCCCCTGCTGGCGGTGTACATCCGTCATTTCACCCATTGGTTTATTGATAGTATTTTCACCTTCGCGATATTGATTCTGATCTTCCTCTCCCTGCAAAATTATCTCACTCTGACGGAATACGTTCGCATTCCCGAGGGCGAATTACTCATTATCCTGTCCGGGATGCTTTTTTTATGGCTGGGATTGCGAATGCTGCGCACTTGGATTGACCGCATTCATGAAGCGCTGCGCCAAGAAGAAAACCGCATCCAGCTCTGTATGGACGTGCTGCATCATTTTCCCGCCGATTTTTTTCTGGCCAACGAACGGGGGGAAGTGTTGGTTGCTTCTGATGGAGCCTATGAGTACTTGGATTTGCCTTTGGAATCGGACCCCGTATGGCCGCCGCAAACCGAGGCGGTGCGCAATGCTTTGTTGCTGCGTTTTCATGCCGAAAATCCGGTTGACGATCCCATCACTGTCCCGGATGACGCGCGTGAATTGCCGGTGAAAATTTATCCCTCTTTTTTTTACCGGGGAAATAACCGGTACTGCATCGCCCTAATTCAAGAAGCCAACCCTGAAGCGGGAACCCAACTTGGCATCATGCGCTCTGACCGATTGGCCATCGCCGGTCAAATCGCGGCCGGTTTGGCGCACGAAATCGGCAATCCGCTGGGCGTGATTCGTTCTTGTGCGGATTACATGCGGCAAAAAGCCGCCAGTGACGACCCCAACAAAACCGAATATGAGTTGATTGAATCCGAAGCGATTCGCTGCCAAAACCTCATCGACCGTTTGCTGTCGCTGGCATCGCCCAAACGTGATACGCCCGGAATCCATGATCTTCGCGCCATTTTAGATCATGCGATTTCTATGGTACGCTATCAGGCAGGCACGCGGGAAATTGAGCAAACCTTTCCCGAAGCACCGGCGTACATTTATGCGAATGAAGGGCAGATTTCCGCGGTTTTCGTCAACTTATTGTTGAACGCCCTGCAAAGCATGGATGAATCTCCGGAAGGATTCAGCGTAAGAGTGATGCTGAATATTCGCGGCGCAGACGCGATTGTGGATGTAACCGATGAAGGCTGCGGCATATCCAGCCAGGAACTGAACCGGATATTCGATCCGTTTTTCACCAAAAAAGCTTCAGGAACGGGATTGGGGCTGTATATTGTGCATCAAATCGTCACCTCCATCGGCGGCAGCATCGATGCGGCCAGTAAAGTCGGTGCGGGGACGACATTTACGGTGAGGCTGCCTTTGTATCAAGGCGATATTGAATAAACAATCATGGCGAAAAAAAACAGACAACTTCCTCCATCGCCGTTCGCGGATTTATTGCTGCTGTCGGCGGAATTTACATTGTTGGCGCAACTTTTTGCCACCGCCATCATCTTTAACGGCTATTTTACCAATCCGTTGATCAATAAGTTCTTGATGGCGCAGGGATTTACCGCTATTGCCTGGAGTTTGTACCTGATCCACTGCTTTTTTTCCCGCGCCATCACTATCGGTTGGAGCCCCTATTACATTCCAGCAGCACTCTTGGCGTTTTGGGCGTGTATTCGCGCGTTTACATCGCCGGATGCCATGGCACTCTGGTATTTTTATACCTTTTTTACCATCCTTCTTGCTTTTCCGTTATGGGTCACGCTGTTTCAAACCAAACGCTTTCAACGCCATTTTTTGCAAACGGTCATCGTGACGGGTTCGATTGTTTTATTGGGATGCCTGCGCCAGCTCTGGTATCACCTGACCAAAGAGGCCGAAGTCGGCAGCATTAAATTTTTTGATTGGAAAATCCTCACTCTTACATCAGGGTCATACGACCGCCAGTTTTTGGGGTCTTTTTTGGGGCACAACAACCACAGCACCGCTTATTTGGTGATTGTGTCTATCCTTGCGGTTTACATGCTCTACCGGTCCTGGAAATCCAATTGGTGGATCGCTTATTCTGTTTTGCTTTGCCTATCTTTTTTATGCATTTTGTATGGCGGCAGCCGCAGCGCTTTTTTGATGATCCCCCCCGCGATTTTTCTTATGGCGTATGGTTTTTACAAACAATTCAAAACCAAAACACAGAACGCATTTTCCATGAGCGCTGCCGTAAAACCGCTCTTATACGGTTTGGGCGGAGTGGTGGTGGTATTGATAGCGGCGGTTTTTCTCATCAATACCGTTGCCGGAGGGCAAGTGGATAGCGTTTTCGCCCGCTTCGGCACTTCGGTGGACGAACTCCTTTCCGGAACCTATCCCCGCGTCTGGCTGCTTTCGCTATATATGTTTTACAAAAATCCTTTGACCGGAATCGGGTTCGGTGCCTGGTCCCACCAATACCCTTATTACCAAGAATCCTGGTTTGGCACGCATCCGGATACCGGCATCGGCCTCCCGGAAATCGGCAGGCATACCGAAAAAGCACACAACGACTACTTTCAACTCATTGCGGAACTCGGTTTGCCCGGCTTAATCATCATGCTTTGGCTGTTTGTGATTCACTTCCGGTTCATCGGGCAATTATTCCGGCAAGCCAAACCGTCTATGCTGGCCGTCACCGCCGCCGCCTGCACCATCGCAACGTTGGTGCAAACCGCGTTTGCCTTTCCGTTTTATGTCGCGCCGAATGCGTGTTTGTTTTTGGCCAATTTAGCTTTGTTTGCGTGCCTTTCTCAGCCCAAAATCATGCTATGGAAACCGGCCATGTTTCAATCTCCCGTCAATGCAGCCCGGTGGGGCATGAGCGCGCTTGTGCTCATTTTGAGTGGTATTCTTTTGTATCCTGTCGGCGTGTTTACCAAAGGGGATTTTACCGCCCGTCAGAAAGATACTTATTTGGCCGGGGCCTATTCTTCAATGGATCAAGCGTACCAAGCTTTGGCAAGAGGAGATAACGATACGTACCAGGAAGAGTTGTACAACTACAACTGGTATTACGATGAGGGCTTAAAGCATTTGGGAATGTCTTTCAATTATTTGCCCAACCGGGGCTCTAAACTATATAACTATGGGATTGAAATTTTAGGCAAAGGCATCAGCGAGAACGACCCGGAGATTATTCAAACATCGATCCAATACTTTCAGAAATCGTTGGATAGCTACGTCTTTTATGACACCTTTACCCACCTGGGGCGTGCCTACCGTGCCTTGTGGGAAATGGAGAACGACCCGGAATACAAAGAACAAGCGCTGAACAACTTTCAACGGGCTGTGTCCATCATGCCCACTTTTTATCAAGGATGGTTTAACTACACATCCTTTTTGGGCCAAACCGGAGATCAAAAAAAGGCCATCAATATTTTGGCTGAAATGGAGTTACGCTATCCCGGATTGATAGAAGAAGGGGTCTACCCGGCCGTCGAAAGCGCCACGCAGGAAAAGAACATTGAACGCGCCAGCATGATCTACAACCTGGCTTTGGCTGTAACACCAAGCAACGAAAAACTGTATCAGCGTGTGGTGAGTCATTATGTTCGAATCAACCGTCTGGATATGGCCGAACGCATGCTGGTGGGCACCGCGCACTCGCAGCGGGATGAAATTGTGATGAACGAAACGATCAAAGTGCTGATTCCCAAATTGAATAGCCGGCACTATTTCGATGCTCACAAAATGATGCAAGACCTTTTGGCCTATGAGAATCTTAAAGATTCGGGACGGCTGCACTACTACGCTGCCGTTACCGCCTGGCTTGCCGGCGATGCACAAGACTCGTTCGCGCATTCGTGCTATGGTTTAGCAAAAGGGGTACCCTTGAAGAAATTGCAGCAAATCCTGAACGCAACGGCGGAGGTGGGGAGAATTCCGTTTGAAGCCGCATGGCTATCCAATCCGGTATTGTAACATCGAAGCGTTACAGCCGCACCGCGAAATCGTAATTCGAATTGCCGGGGACAATTTTATCTTCCATTCCGGTTAATTCTGCATACAATAAATGTCAACGGCATGACAGGGAGATTAGAATATGAATGGTTTGAAGATGCGCTGGTTGTTTTCTTGGAGTTTACTGATTGTTGTCAGCACATTGCTGCTGGTTCCAGTTGTTTCCGGTTGGGGCGATGCATCCGTAACCCGTCAATACGCATCCGGCTACAAAAATTATTTGCGCTCGTATCAACTGATCCAGAAACGGTACGAATCCGAAACCGATGACGCGGCGCTGCACAAAAGCGCTTGGAAGAGTTTGGCGATGATTTTGCCGGTTACGAATGCGCAACTTGTATCGGAACCGGATATTGAGATGTCCTCGCGTGAATTGAGCGAATTTTACATGTCCAAAATTGAAGATTCGATTACGCACAATGTACGAGAGCGTCCGGATGATGCCACGCCATCGGTATCCAAGTTATGGGACAACGCGATCAGCGGGTTGGTGGAAGGATTAAACGATCCCTTCAGCGCGTACCTACCGCCCAAACAGAATGAAGATTTGCAGCAGTCGCTATCCGGCAAACCGCGGGAACAAGATGTGTTTTATGGCGTGGGCATTAATGTCGATTGGGATACGGAAGGCGACCAAGGGGTATTGGTCATCAATCCGTTGCCCGACACCCCGGCCGCCGAACATCACATTGAATCGGGCGATATTATCATCGGAGTGAGCAATACAATGCTCAAGGATTTGGAGGGCAATTTTCGCGAAAAGTTAGAGCAAGCCGTGGAGATGATCAAAGGGAAAAAAGATACCGCGGTCGAACTTCTGATCAAAAAACGCACCTCTCCCGAGCCGGTTCGGCTCAAACTAACGCGGCAGCCGATCAATCCAAATCAACTCATTTTCAAAGAAATATTGGATGACGACAAAGGGGATATTGGCTGGATTCATCTGTACAGTTTCTATGAGAACGCTGCCGAAGATGTGTTGGAACATTTGCGTGAAATGCGCCTAGCCGGTGTGGATAAGATTATTTTCGATCTGCGCTGGAATCCGGGTGGTTATCTGGATCAAGCGGTTGAGATCGCGGATATCTTCTTGAAAGAAGGAGATCTCATCACCTACACCGCAGGCCGGACGGTTTCGGACGAATATTTCTACGACCAAGGAACCGACGAAGAATTTACGGATATGCCTATGGTGGTGTTATTGCACAAATGGTCGGCTAGCGCGTCCGAAGTAGTGACCGGCGCCTTGAAAGACCAAAATCGCGCTACCGTCATCGGCGAAACCAGTTTTGGGAAAGGTTCCGTTCAGCAAGTGATCCCTCTAAGCGGAGGGGCGGCCTTGCGGTTAACGGTTTCAAAATATTACACGCCATCCGGTGTATGCATTCATGAAGAAGGCATTGAACCCGATATGGAAGTCGCGCGCTTAACCGAAGAACAAGCCGAAGATTTGGAAGACAAAGACTACGATCATGTCCCCCGTTTGGAACGTTTGTTTGACGGCGACCGGCAATTGAAAACCGCTTATGAATTTTTGCGCGGTGAAACGATTGTGGATACCAGCAAGAAAAGCGGTGAAGCGGTGGTGGATAAAGGGTAATGCGGTTTTGGGACCTGACATTGCCGCTGCATCCCAACCATCCGCCGTGGCCGGGGGATATGCCGTTTACGCACGCGTTGGCGAGTTCAACCGCAAGGGGTGACGAATGCAATGTCTCCCGCTTGGAACTGAGTTCCCATTTCGGCACGCATCTGGACGCGCCCTTTCACTTTGAGCATGATGGAATCACGCTGGAACAGTTATCGATTGAAACTTTGATTGGTCCCGCATTGGTTCATGAAGTCTCCAGCGCCCCGCTCATCATGCCGGATGATCTTCCTCATCTTGACGGCATAAAACGCATTATCTTCAAAACCCACAATACTCAATACATTGCCGATGGAATCTTTCGTGAGGATTTTACCGCCCTCAGTGACGAAGCGGCAAAGCTGTTGGTGGAAGCAAACGTTAAACTGGTAGGGATCGATTACTTTTCAATCGAAGCGTTCAATAATCCCGGGCATCCGGTTCATCATACTCTTTGCGGCAACGGGGTTATCATAGTGGAAGGCCTTGACCTGCGTGAAGTGAATCCGGGAAGATATGAGTTGATCGTCCTTCCTCTCAAAATCCAACATGGGGATGGCAGCCCATGCCGTGCTGTTTTGCGGGGATTCTAGAGCCGTTCCGGTTTGTGTAGAGGATTAAACGCGCAATTGTGTATCGGCTTTCAACTGGTTTGTCTACCTTGACGCACCAGATGGAAACCGATACTTCCTGGATATTATTCCTTCGTCTGAGTTGTGTATGGAGAGTAGCCCTTGGAGAGAGTAAGAGATGAAGGCGACCCGTACAGCGAAAGATATGATTCCAGCAAACCGCAATGTATTTTATTTGATCCGATTCACGAACAAACAAATTATCCCGATACGATAACATTTGTGGCTTTGGGGCCTTTTTCGCCTTGCTCAATATCGAATTCCACTTTTTGATTTTCGTATAGGTTTTTAAATCCTTCTCCTTGAATATCTTGATGATGGACAAAAACATCTTTTCCATCCTCTTGTTCGATAAATCCATACCCTTTTTTTTCATTAAACCATTTGACTGTACCTGTAGGCATTTTCAATACTCCATTTTCTGTTTAACAACAGCATTGCTGTATGTTTTAATATGGCATCGAAACCGGAAAAGGATTTCAATCTGGTCATACTGTATCAACATATCTTGAATAATCCAGGCTTCATTACCTCTTAAAACGCAATCTCATGCAAAAGTTCTTCATCCGGGCAATTTCATCACGGATGCATCGACCACAAATTTATGTAGGGTTGTTCAGAAAGCAAACCGCTTACTCTGCAATCCCAGCTGGAAACGGTACTGTTTTGTTCGAGTCAAAACCGATCTTTTTCACCCATGACGTTATTTGCGGTCATGGGGTGGCGTGTTGTTATGGGTTATCCTTGTTTGGCTTCTTCGATCAGGTTGTTTTTCAGTTCCCAAAGATGTTGAGAAAGAGAGACGTGGTAAATGTGCGGATTGATAATCCGTTTGACACCGGGGTCGAGTTTTTGCACATCGGCTTTGCGGAGCGCGCGGCATTCGTCCAGCGTGGGGAAATCATAGACCCGTTTGCCGTCTTGAAAGATATCCACCAACAACGGTTCGATTTTGGAGAGTTGCGATTGTTCAATCACACGGTATTTCGAGCTCTCTATCGGGTGACGCAGACGAAGCGTATCCGCATTGAGAACATCCTCTGTGCTTGTACTGATAAAATCGGCAGTTGCCAACCCGCGGTTGTCATATAACCGCCAGACCGATTTTTCGCCGGGATTCAGGGTTTTTTCGGCGGTTTCGGAAATTTTGATGGCGGGAACCCATTGGTTTTCATGAATCGCGACCAGCTTGTATACCCCATCCAGCGATGAGTTTCCTTGCGAGGTGATCAGGCGTGAGCCGACACCATAGACCAAGCGGTCGATCAGCCGGTCGGCATCGATACCGTATTCAATGGATTCTTGCTGAATCTGTGCCAGGATTTGGAGGATGGTGAGTTCATCCAATTGGTTGGAGAGAACGATTTTGGTTTCCGGAAAACCGGCTTGATCCAGCATGATTGCCGCCTGGATGCTGAGGTAGGCCAGGTCGCCGGAATCCAGCCGGATGCCCACGGGGTTGTGGCCTTTTTTCTTGAGATTTTCGAACACCTTGATGGCATTGGGGATCCCGCTTTCAAGGGTGTTGATGGTATCGACCAATAGAATGCAGTCGTCGGGATACACATCGGCAAAGGCTTGGAAGGCGGCCAGTTCGCCCTCCCCCATCGCCATAAAGGCCTGAACCATACTGTGGGCGTTGGTGCCTTTGGGCGGATACCCGAGCGCGTGAGAAATCCCCACGTTGGATGAAAAATCCGCCCCGCCGATCAGAGCGGCACGAACCCCCGCGTTGGCTCCAAAACCGTGGGCGCGGCGCATTCCGAATTCCAGCAGAAGTTTGCCGCGCCCGCTTTCGGAAATGCGGGCGGCTTTGGTGGCGATGAGAATTTGAAAATTGAGTTGGTTGAGCAGCGGGGTTTCTAAAATTTGCGCGATTGCCAGGGGCGCTTTGACAACCGTCACGGGAACGTTGGGGTGAACCACGCGGCCTTCGGGGGTGGCGTGCATGGTGACACTGTCAAACGATCCGTTTTGTTTCAGCCAATCCAAAAAGTCATCTTGAAACACACGCGAACCGGCTTGGCCGGTGTGGGCGCGCAAGTGTTCGAGGTCGGTATCGGTGCAGCGGGTTTCCTGCATCCAATCGGCAAACCATTCCATACCGGCGTTGATGCAATAGCCCGCTTTGTGGGTGCCGTAATCGGGATAGCCGCGAAAGAAGTGTTCGAAGAGGGCGGTTTTCTCATGCATCCCCATGCGGTAATACAGCTGCGCCATCGCGAGTTGGTATTGATCGGTAAATAAAAAACCTTGCGCCAATTGCTGTGCGGATTTTAGAGTCATTGTGTTTTCCATTGCGGTTTATTATAGTTGATTATAACGGATACAGGGCCAAGCAATAGAGCAAATCCAAAAGAATGGGAAATCGGTTATGCAGGAAAAATCAATGGAAGCATTGCAGTACCCCGTAGGGAAATATGAGCATGATGAAGCAATTTCCTCGGCAGCGCTTCAAAACTGGATTGATGAAATTGCCGCATTGCCGGATGATTTAGCCCGGGCGGTGAACGGATTAAATGACGAACAATTGGATACCCCATACCGGCCGGGCGGGTGGACGGTGCGTCAGGTCGTGCATCACATTGCGGATAGCCATATTAACAGTGTGATCCGGTTTAAGTGGGCACTGACGGAAGAAAAACCGGAAATCAAACCCTATTATGAAGACCGCTGGGCGGAATTGAATGACTACAGCCTCTTTCCCATCGAGCAGGAATTGGATTTTATCCGGCTGCTTCATACCCGGTGGGCAGCGTTGCTGCGCTCCCTAACCAAGAAACAATTGCAGCGGGAATTTATTCATCCCGAATCAGGAGTAACGCGGTTGGATTGGAACATCGGCATGTATGCCTGGCACGGACGCCATCATGTGGCGCATATCACTTCGTTGCGTGATCGTTTGGGTTGGTAGTTAGAGCGTTTCAAGGTTGAATAGACAGATTAAGTCCTTGTTACCCCCTTTATTAAAGGGGATAGGGGGGCGAAGTTCTATCTACGTAACTCTGAATTGCTCTAGTTGTTTTCCGGCAAGCCGCTGGGCCAGGTTTGGTTCTTGATGGGCTTAAGCAATCGCAGTGCGGCAGCCAAGTCGGCTTCATTCAATGGTTCGTTCATCCACCGAAGATTTTGCAAGAGTTGATCGATGCTTGCGCATCCAACCAACGTGGTATGGACCGCCGGATTGGAAAGAGAAAATTGCAGCGCCAGCTTCGCGATGGGGATAGTTTGCTGCCGCAAAAACGCGGCCGTTTGCGCGCAGGTCTCTTTCAAAAAATCCGGAGCGGGATGCCAGGCGGGCGGGCCTTGTTCGGTCAGCAGCCCCATGGCGAAGGGCGAAGCATTGATGATTCCAACGTGCTTTTGCTGCAAATAGGGGATCAAACTCTTGAGGGAGGCATCAATCAAAGTGTAATGGCAATAAGACAAAACCGTATCGACTTTGGATTGATCTAAAACGGCTGGAAAGAGTTTGAGCGGCAAACCGGTGAAGCCGATGTAACGCGCTTTGCCTTGCGATTGGGATTTCCTCAATGCGGGGATGGTTTCATGTACAATTTGCTGGAGGTTAGAAAACTCAATATCATGACATTGGATGAGGTCGATATGATCGACTTGCAGCCGCTTTAGGCTTTCATCGATGCTTTGGGTAACGCGTTTTTTTGAAAAATCGAACTCCGCATCCCCATAGCGCCCTACTTTGGTAGCAAGAAAATAGTTTTCACGCGGGAGTTGTCGCAAGCCTTTGCCCAACACCGACTCGGCACGGGTATTGCCGTAGTAAGGAGAAACGTCGATAAAGTTGATGCCGGAATCCAGCGCGGTAAAGAGGGTTTGGAGGCACTCCTGTTCATCCATTTCCCCAAAGACGCCGCCAAAAGGGGAGGCACCGAGGCTGAGAGTGGAAACCTCCATATCCGTATGGCCAAGCCGGCGGTATTTCATCTATTTCTACCAATGATTGAAATGAGGATACGACTCATTCCGGATGAATTTTTTCAAAGCAATTCAGGGTTTTGTCCGCAACCCAGTCTTTTACTTTTTCTGCAAAGTTGGCGAAATAACCGGTGGAACGGTGATATTCAAACGACCCTGCGTCGGTATAAACTTCGTATAAGAAATACTTGGTTTTGTCTTCCGGGTCGCGGTTCACATCAAACTGATGGCATCCCTCTTCATTTTTAAGCGAGTTGTCGGCTTGGATGCGAACGGCTTGGTCGAATTCCTCTACATATTCGGGTTTAATATTGAATTGAACGGCAACAACGTACATTGGTTTTTTCCTTTTCCGGTATAGTGATTGTTTTCGTTACTCTATTGCGAAAACGCAGGATATCTTATAAGGTACTTTAAATTCAAAGTGATTAGGAGCGAAGGATTCGAAACGGTTATGGTATTATCCCGGATTTACTTTTTGTTTCCACTTATTGTTTTCTGTTTCATGGGATGCGGTGCAAAAGAATACCCCGTGCAGCGGGTGCTGCTGATTACGATCGATACGGTACGGGCGGATGCCTTGAACTGTTATGATCTGCCGCTGCCCGCTGCCCATACCCCCAATTTGGACCAACTCGCCGGGGATGGCACCCTATACCGCCGCGCCGCGTGCAATATTCCCGCGACACTCACGTCGCACACATCGATACTTACCGGCCGATTGCCGCGCTCGACCGGGGTGCGCTTCGCGAAGGATTTGGTCGCCAAAGAAAACGAAACCATTGCGGAAACGCTGAAAATGGAGGGGTATTCAACCGCCGCGTTTTTAAGCGCCGTGGTATTGAATAAGTTATACGGTCTCGATCAGGGATTTGATGTGTATGAAGATTTGAGTGATTCGGCGCAAACCGAGGCCGAACGCTCCGCCGAAGATACAACCGACATGGCTTTGGAATGGCTGCGGCAGCGGACCGCCGATGAACCGTTTTTTCTGTGGGTTCATTATTATGACCCGCATTCGCCTTATCAGCCTCCTGCCGAATATGACCGGTACGGCCCGGAAGGATACAGCGGAAACATAGACGGCAGCGCGGATCAGGTTTCGCGGATGGTGGCGTCAAAGGGGCAGGGAGTCAGTGAGGCCGATTTGCAGCGCTTGCGCGCGCTGTATCTGGGTGAAGTAGAGTATATGGATCATCACATCGGACGGTTGATTCAAGGATTTGATGCCGTGAATGACGATGAAAAAAATATGATCGTTACCTTAGCCGATCATGGAGAAAATTTGGGAGAACATGGACGCTATTTTCACGGGGCGGATTTATACGGGCAGAGCATGCACATCCCGTTTATGATCCGGTGGCCGGAGGGAGAGCATTCCGGAACCGAGGTTAGCGAATTGGTGCAAGGGATTGATGTCGCGCCGACAATACTCTCTACCTGCGGGATTTCCGCCCCGATGAATATAGAAGGCATTGCGCTCGACCGTTGGTTTGATCCGAATGTAGACCGCTCTTCGCGTACAGCCTTGCTGGAAACAGAGGACGAATACCGTAGCGACGCGAATAAGGTGTTTGGGGCGGAAATTTCGCAAGGGCGGTTCATCGACAAACGCTTTCACCGGCGCTCGCCTGTTTTGGTAGGGCGGTCTGTTCAAGTAGAACTGACGGATTCATGCTTTTTGCAGGCATGGGTGAAGGGTGATCCCACCATCGAACTGGCAGCCCATATCCGCTTTCACACCGGTGAAACGTTCAACACAAACGACACAAGTACGGCAGCAAACCTTCCTACCATCATGGTGCGCACCAGCCGCTTTGGGTTGGAGGCAATCCATCAAGTGCATCCGGTGGATGATGTACGGGAAGCGAACCCGGGATGGACGCCGGTGGCAAGCCCGGATTTGTATGAGCGGGCGGTTTCGTATGGGAAAACGCAGGGGTGGAAGTTTGAACATATTGTATTGGAAAGCGTGGCGGTTGACGCTGCCGGAATACCGGGGCAAACGCGGTTGGATGCCTACATTGATCAAGTGGAGTTGGTGGGCAAGCAAGCACAGGTGCTGAATGATTTTGAAACCATTGCCAACCGTCCTTACCAAGATGCCGGTGTGGGGGAGCGGAAGGTAGCAGGCAGCCAAATTGAAGCCGCAAAAGGGATCAATAACAGCAAAGCATTGCATGTGGCTGCCGCGTTTGAGCCGGAGAGTAATTTATGGGATTACACGAAATATTATCCATTTGAAAATGCAATGGAACCATACGATGAAACCAATATTCTTTCCAGATTGTCGCCAGCAGAACTTCCAGGAGAACTTCCAGAAGAAGCGAAAAGTCTAGCGAAAGAATTGGAAGATTGGCTGCGTCAAAAAGCCGGGCAAACTTCTATTCTAGACAAGATTGATCCCGCACAGGAAGAAAAATTGCGCAGTTTAGGCTATTTCTAATCATTTTTTAACATGGATACCGCGTTTACGGTTGATAAAATCCCAATTAGAGTTTATCATGCTTCTTAGCATAACTATTTTTTATTAAAGGAGATGTCTTACATGAAAAAATTATTTTCAACCCTTGCTTTGGCGTCATTGGCTTTTGGCATGAACGCTCAAGCACAAACCGTGACAGTCGGCGCTTCCGGCGCGGACTTCACTTCCGTACAGGCTGCGATTGATTCCATCAATCCAACCAACGGAGAGCCGGATGTCATCGAGATTATCGATGGCGGCGATTACGATGAGCAAATCGTCATTGGCGGCTTGCCCCCGATTGATTCCGCTTCCGGCAACTTTATCACCGAGTTGGTCGAACAAAACCGCGACCCGATCACCATTCGCGGCGTGGGCGATAAGCCGACCATTGGTAAAGCTGACGGTGCTGGTTTGACCGCTTATGGCGTGTTTGAAAACGATCCGGGCGATAACTTTAATGCCGGCATTGCTTTCTTTGGTGAAGGGATCACGATTGAAAACGTGGAAATCCGCCAACCGGCCGGTGGAAGCGCTTACGGCCTCAACGGTCAGGCCAAGGATATGACATTTCGGGATGTATTGTTTAAACCCAACACCACCAATCCCGAAGAAGATTTTATTAACTTCAACAACAGCGATGGTGTTGCCCAATTGTTTGACGGAACCGGCAACAGCGCCGTGTTTGAAGATTGCACATTTGATGGCGAGTTGGAAGACGGCAGTTCGTTCTCTAACACGTTCATTTACTATCATGGAATCAATGAGCCGTTAGGGATTGTGGATTCGTTCACGTTTGAAGGGTGTACCTTCACGAATGTCGGCGACAGCATCACCCGGCTTCGCGCCCGTTCACCGGAAAACCAAGTAACCAATCAAACCATGATGAATTGTGTCTTTGAAAACTATAGCGGTGGTGTGCTAAACGTGGATGGCGCCGGTACCAAAGTTATTGATGGCTGTGTGTTCCGCAACCTGCAAAACGCGCCCGATTTGAATGTGGATGATTTGATCGGCGGGGTTCGTGTTCGCGGACGTAGCGGGTTTACCGGAGACTTGACCATTCGCAATTCTATCTTCTCGAATATCGGTTCCGATGGGGCGCTTGAGTTTGAAAACCGCGCCGGAATCATCATCACCAACGACGGAAACGATCCTGATGTGACCATTGAACATTGCACATTTGACGGCAACGGAACCGGGGTACGGCTTGTTGACAGTAACACCCGTCCACGCACGGTAACTATCGCAAACTCCATCTTCTCAAACAATGTTGCGTTCGGTATTTCCGGCGATTCTTCTACCTTGAGTTACGTCGGCAGCGGCAACGAAGCCGAATTGACATTGAACATCGAAAACTGCTTGTTCTTCAACAATGGCACAGGCAACTTTGATATCGGCAGCGATACCGGTACGATTACCGGTGATCCTATGTATGCGGATACAACCACGTTTGCGCTGGCAGACGGCAGCCCGGCTTTGGGCGCGGCAACCGATGGCACTGACATTGGCGCGGTACAATCCGGCGGCACAGGTGTTGTTGAATTTATGCTCTACTAAGATTTCTTAGTGATTGTATTTTTAAAAGGCGGTTCAATCGAGCCGCCTTTTTGTTATTTCCTCTCTCACAATTCGGTTTGGAACTGTAGCCTTCTTACTTATTCTTGTTTATCATTGGAGCAATTCCGGTTTGCGTAGAAGTACAACATGCACCTAAATGTACCGGCGGGAAGCCGATGCTCCCCGGCTATTCAACTCTGAAACGCTCTAGTAGTCTGTCAATCAAAAAATGGCGGCTGGCTATCCGTTGTTTCCCCCCTTGTTAAGGGGGGCTAGGGGGGATCGATACCCGTCAATAAAACGTTGACACTGTACTAGCCTATCCATTCGTGTGGGGAGAAAATGAACGCCTTTCGGTATTGCCGCATCCAATTCAGGACGCAAAGGCAGCCGGGAACGTTTGACCGGTCCAGGATGGGATCCTACTAAGAAGAAGGAATCACAATTATGCAGACAGTTACTGAGTATAACAATGTAACATGGTGGCAGCCGGTCTTGTTCGCGGCGATGGCCGGCGGTATGGCGTGGGGCATTCGCGGGCAATACGGCCATGAGACCGGGGCGATGATTGCGGGTCTTTTGGTTTCATTAACTCTTGTATATCTGCTTGCACCCAAACTCAATCTTTCGACCGCCGGGCGCGCCGTCGCGTGGGGCACAATTGCGATGGGCTTCGGTGGATCGATGACCTACGGGCAAACGGTTGGGCTCACGCATGACGCGCCTCTGGTTGGCAATTGGGAAGCACTGCGCTGGGGATTGCTTGGTTTGGCGGTCAAAGGGGGGATGTGGATTGGTTTTGCCGGTGTGTTTTTGGGCATGGGTCTTGGCGGGAAACGGTATGAAACGGAATCGGTCGTGAAACTTATGCTGGTTTTGATCGCCGCATTTTTTCTCGGCGGATATGTGCTCAATTCCCCGTTTGAACCCTATGTTCGACGGTTGCCTGAAATCTATTTTTCGGATGATTGGTATTGGGAACCGGGATCCGATTTAAAGCCCAGACCGGAAGTATGGGGCGGTATGGTGTTCGCTTATTTGGTGCTTTTGTTCTATGTGAGCGTATTCAAAAGAGACTGGCTCGCGCTTAATTTGGGGTTATGGGGTTTGATCGGTGGAGCGGCCGGTTTTCCCGCGGGGCAAAGTTTGCAAGCCTTTCATGCGTGGAACCGGGAGATGTTCGGTCAAGGAATCTGGCAGCAGTGGGATCAATACATGAACTGGTGGAACTGGATGGAAACCACATTCGGTGCCATCATGGGCGCGTTTTTGGGGTTGGGGTTGTGGCTGAACCAACGCAAAATCACCAATGTAGATCCAAACCGGGAGGGCGCGCTTCCAATCGACATATCTTTGATATTGCTGGTGATTCATCTTGTGCTGCTATTTTTTGTTGAATTTAGAGCCATCGGATATGTGGATATGTTTTATGACCATGGCTTGATCTTGGGTTTGATTCCGATTGCAGCGGCTGCGCGGGGAAGAATATGGCCATTCTTGATCCTGTTTCCGGTGACCCTGTTTCCTATTGCGGGAAAGACCGTACGGCAATTGGTCTACAACGAAGGCATGATAAATGCCTCTTTGGGTTGGAGCCTATATTTTGTTATTCCACTTTTGTTGGCCCTAGGCATGGCGGTTTGGTTTATCCGACAAGATAAGACAACCATTGCCAAACCATGGATGGGATATGCGTTGTTGTTTAACGCTTGGATCTTCTTCGTATTGAATTACGCGTTCTTTCAATTTCCGTTTCCGTGGACCGAATGGACAAGACGCACTCCAAACGGAATTATTTTTTCGCTATGCGTGATTGGATTGACGGCTTGTGTTTTGCTGTATCGAAACAATCAATCTCATAAGGATGGTTGAACCATGTTCCTCCGAACAGGGAATCATGCTTGCAGTTTGAATGACCCGGCAGGCAAGGCGTTCTATCTCAGCGGCCGGTACGATGGAGTTGGCATTCCAGATAGTGGGTCTTCCCGATACTTTTTTCTTTCGCAGAGGATTGCCGCCGCGTTTATTCTATAATCCAAAGGGAAACGGTAAAACGAGGTGAAACCATAATGAAAAGACAATTTGACGATGGAACAGGCTGAAACTTTCGTAATGAAGTTCCTGCGCCGCAGGGCAAAGCATAACTTTTCCTTTGTGCGTCCCTTTATCGAAGGGAACGTTGTTCTGGATATCGGCGCGGCCGAGGGCTGGACCGGGAGTATGATAACGAGCGCCGCGCCGCACCGGGACGTTTATTTGCTTGATGTCGCCGACTTTAATCAAACCGAGCTGCCATTAATCCTGTATGATGGACAAACCTTTCCCTTTAAAGACAAGCGATTTGATACCAGTTTGCTGCTATTGATTTTGCACCACTGTACCAATCCGGAACGTGTTCTATCGGAAGCGTTGCGGGTTACACGGAAGCGGCTGATCATCACAGAGTCTGTCTATCGTTTTCAGGTCGGGCGGGCTATGCTTTTTTTGGCGGACAATCTGGTCAACGGTTTGCGCAGCCATGCCCGGATGGCAACCGGTTTGCGTTTTTGTACGACGGAAGAGTGGGAAGCACGTTTTTCGAAGATGAACGTGACCCTTGCTTATAAAGGATGGATATCCAAGGGGTTTCACAAACATGTGATTTATGTTTTGGATATAGATAACTGATGGTACGCAGGTACGACGGTTGGAACTATAATCTGATATTATACTGATGCAATCGAACGGTACTTCCGGCTTTGCGGGAGTTTCGTCCTCCCAAGGCCCGCTTCGTGGGTGATGGGCTGAGCCATCTATTCAACCGCCCCTACGATTTCGCGCAAGGCTTTGATCGCCGCTACCGCTTTGTCTTTTAAATCCTGTTTGATTTGCGGCAGGGTTTCTTTGGTTGCATTTGGTTCATGCAGTTGCAGATGGAACCGCAACGCGTTGGAGGTACCGGACGGGCGGAAAGTCAGGTAGTTCCAGCGGTCTTCGTCGAAATAGAAACGTATGCCTTCATCGGGAAAGCCGTCAAAGTTGGCGGCATCGTACTTGCCGGTCCAGAACGTGCTGGTTGTTTTGACTTCCATCCCCGCAAGCGAAACGCTTTCCGATTCGCATTGATCGCGCAGATTTAACATGGCTTTGATGACTTCGCGTTTTTTAACATACCCCTGCAAGCCGTCGTACTCGCCGTCAAGCGGGTCGGGTTCGTAATAGTTAAGGAAGTATCCGACATCGGGGTCTAGGAAGATGTGTTCGTCGATCATCTCGAAGATGGTTTTGCTTTCCTGCTTGGCATAAGCAGCGATTTCAGCAAGCAGCAAGGAGGCGAATACACCATCCTTGTCGCGCACGTGGCCGCCTTCTCCAAGAGACACCGCGTCTTTCGGTTTGCCGCCCAAGATAGAGAAGCCCGCGCTTTGTTCCATATTGGCCATATTGTAGCTGCGTTTGCCGTTGTCCATGTTCCACCAGGCATACATGAAGGGGTGGCAGTTGGGTTGGGTGATGTCCGGGCGCCCTTCGGTTAATTGGGGCAGCGTGTTGCCTTGCCAGACTTCGTTTACACACATGGCCAGCATGGCGAAGCCGACCCAGCTTTTCATGACACCCAAATCGTGTTTGAGGGCGAGTTTGGTGAGGACATCGCTGGTGGTGTGTGATAGGGTGATAAATTTGCTTTCGGGATTTTGGACGGCTCCATGCTGCTGTACTTCATACTGCAAACGGTACCAGAGAATTAGCGCCCATAGATCGTCGGAGGGGATGAGCGTGTGGCTATCGCCATCGAAGACAAACTGCTGCTCTTGCGGGACGGCGACGGTGGCGCTGCAGCGGTCGGCATCGGGGTCGGTGCCGAGAAGGATATCCATGTTGTCCAACCCGCCGGGGTTTTCTTCTTGAAAGGCTTGGAGGGCAATATTGGCGGCGCGGTAGTCGCTGGGGTCGGGCTGCTGTTCGTGTCCCGGGTCGCTCTTAAAGCAGGGAAACATGCCGTCGGGTTCATTGAGTTTTTGGATGCTGATAATGTTGGGAAACCCGGCTTCGGAAAGCAGCCGCGGCACGGCCTTTCGTCCGGCGCCATGGAAAGCGCAGAACGCGATGTTTAGGGCGTTCGGATTGTTTTTTTGGTTTTCAATCATTTCAGGGCGGCACATAAACGGCTTCATGTGGTTGATATGGCGGGTGTGCATATCGATGAGTTTGCCTTCCCGGCCATAGTATGTACCCCCTTCGACAGGCGAGGAACCGCCCAGGAACCACAGTTGATCGGGCTTGGCGTCTTTGAAATCGATTAATTTGATATCGGCAGTGGCGGCGTGATTGATGTAATCATTGACGATGGTTTTGCGGTCTTCAAGGCTGAACTGTGAGCCGTTGCCGCAGGAGAGTTTGTAACCGTTGTAGCGGAAATCGTTGTGGCTGGCAGAGAACAGAATGCCGATATCCGCGCGTAAATCGGGGATGGCGAAGGTGACTTCGGGATAGGGGCACGGTTCGTCAAACAGGTAGACCGTTAAGCCATACGCGAGAAATAAACGGGTGTTGAGTTCGGCGAATTGTCTGCCTCCGATGCGGGTATCATAGCCGATGACGATTTTATTCAATCCTCTATCTGCCGCGAATTTGGCTACACCAACGGATTTTAAGAGCAAGACTTTATCATTCAGCGTGGCGGGGCCTTTGAGGATGCGGGCATCGACGCCTTCGTTTTTAATTTTGAGGATGGATTCACGGTCAAGTGCCATGAGGCCGCGGATGCCGGCGGTGCCGAAGCTGATTTCGCGCAGGAAGGTATCGACCAAATCCGCCCAGCGTTCCTGCTCAATCGCGTCTTGGATTCCCTCTTTGATGTTTTTGGAAAACGTGTCGATGTACGGATCTTCCAGCCAGCCGCGCATGTTGGGGATGACGTTGGTGCGGGCCTTATGAAAATAATCTTCCGCGGATGCGGGGATGCCTTTGGGATTGGCGGCTTTGAAATCATCTTCTTGGGTTTGCAAGAATTGTTTGATCCCGGCCTCCGCTTTGGAAAGCAGTTCCTCGATCATGGAATGTCCTCCGGTCACAGTGAGATTTATGAATATGAGGTCTCGCAAGAACCATATTGTAACCGCGAATGGATTTGAATATATATGAATGGGGCGTGATTCGGTAAGAAAATAGAATTTTCAGCGGAATATTTTACAGCCGAAGAGATCGAGGTTCTGATACCAATTCGATTACGGATTGTTCAGAAAGAGGAGCGCTACGTCTTTTGTTCGCTGAGGTTTATCGCCGTGCTTACTCTACGATCCAAAAACGGAACGGGGATCGCAGCGAATATTCGCGTCCAATCGCGGGTTAAACTCTTAATTGCAATCCGCAATCAGCGGTCCCGCCAGGTCTTTATGGAAAAACAACTTGCCCGGCAGGGTTGGCATAAAAGTGGAAGTCAGCCAAATGGTCGGTTCATGCCGCAGCGTAATCCAAAAACTCATCCCCTGCCACTGCATCCCGCGCAATAAGATGCCATCCGCTCCGCCGATAATCTTGTGCGATTGCAAAAACAATCCCGGCCCGATTGTGTTGGCGTAGCACGAAACCAGGGGTGTTCTTGAGTTAAAGCTGGTAATCGCATTCTGTTCGATGGTTAACGGATGCAGTTTCGCCCCAATTCTGTGCGTCTGCTTTTTCCATTCGTCTTCGGTGAATTCTTCGGCAAAATGCGGTTCCCAAAACGCGATGTGGCACACTCTGCCGATGCCGAAGACGGTGACCAAGCCGCCGCCATTGCTGGTGATTTCATGGATTTGTTCGGGAAATTTGGGTAAATCCTCTTTGGTGGCAAAGTGACGTTGTTTTTGTGGAACGGTCAACCCATCCAACGGCCCGTAAAAGGCCATTTCCATCGCGCCTTGAAACGAACCCGGTTCGCTGGGCGGAACAGTATTGCCTTCCGCATCCGACCATTCATCCATATTAAAACCATGCACATGGCCGCAGTTCACGTTCCACTCTTTTAAAAAATACACCGCCCATTTATACATTCCCATGGGGCCGACCGGGAAGATTAACGCCACCTGCTTGCCTTCATCGCGGTATTGCTGAATTGTCACCGCGATTTCATGTCCCATTTTCACATCGAATGACTCAAACGAATCACACTCCACCGGGTGAAAATCTTCATGCCACCACGGCTGACGCTCCTTGACGGATTCCGGCGGCTGGGAGCAGCATTGGTCAATTTTCTCCCAATCCCACCCTTTCGGGAAATAGCTTTCCGCGTACGAACCCTTGTAGGTCGTTAAAAAAGAAATCGCGTTCATAATGCCCTCTTTACGGTTTCATGGATGATTTGATTCCGCGTTATTCCACAGGATCAAATCCTTTAAAATGCAGATACAACGGCCCTTCCCGTTCCAGATCGAGAACACTTAGTGATCCTACAGGAACCTGCGATTTTTCCCAGCGTTCCCATGGATGATATCCTTCCGCGGACCCGATCACCCCGGCAATCACATCGCCATGAGAAACCACCACAACCGCTTTGCCAAAGGCATCGGTTTCTTCCCGCAGCCGTTTGATGAACCGCCGCGTTCCAATTTCCATATTTTCACTGTTGGGCAAAACGGGATCGGTGTTATTTTCCCACATTTTGATCCAATCGCCGAATGTGGCCGGCTCGCCGTTCGGCATCAGCCCGCGTTTTAAAAAGTTAAAAGCCTTGTCGTCTGCGGCCTCAAAGTGAGGGGGCATTTCCATAAATTTCAGTGTTTCTTTGGCGCGGGTCATTTGTGAGGTAAAGATCATGGCGATGGGTTGATCCTTTACCAGTTTTCCCAACGCGGCGGCCTGTTTTTTGCCGCGCAGGGTGATCCGGTAATACTCGGGAGCGTCTTTGTCCATTGTGGGGTCGATATTGTGAAAGGTTTCGGCATGGCGAATGATGAACAGCCGGATTTCGTTGTCTTCAATTTCCGGCAACCCCTGCAAGGGATGTTCTGCCTGCGCGGTGGTTACGACAATGAGCAAGATTAGGGGGAAAATTCGTGGCAACATGATGATTGTACAACCTCCGTTTTGATCTTGATTGCAGTGCGTTAGAATGAGAGGAACACGCAATTGATATTTGGTGTTATACTATTGCATAAGAGCATATTTTTATAGGCAGACAAACGATCCACAGGAGGGATAGGAACGGGTTATGATTGTAGGCGAAGTGGTTGAAGTTCATTTGCTAAACGGCAAACGGTTTTTAGGCAAAATTACCAACAAAGACAGCGAAGGCATTCTTGTATTTTGTGTACCGGTGAAGGCGCTGGAAAGCGTGTCGCCAAGCAACAACGCGCTGGAGGAACTGCGCGACATGCTTCACACGTTATTTTTTGCCTGGCAGCAGATCGAATATATCGACATCGGCGGTGAACCGGTCGGCTTTCCGGCCCTCTATTCCAGTTGGTTTCACGGGATGCCCCTCACCGAATTTTTCGACCGTTCTATTCTCGACAACAAAAGCCAAACCGTCGAACTTTTTAATTCCCATCAATCGTAGAGGCGGTCGTTCCCCCACAAAATCCATGCGGGTCCTTTTCTCCCTGGTTTATTCAGGATTGTTTAGAAAGAGCCCCGCCACGTTTTTCTTTCGCTGAGGCTGACCGCCGTGCTTTCTCCGCAATCCGAAATAGAACCGGTATTGCTTGCGACCGGCGTTTGCCCTTGTTGCGTTTCGTTGTAGAGTTGAATTGACAAGCGGCTTGAATTTTCGTAGTGTTACAGTGGGTGGGAAGGTGATTTATCCCTACCCTTGCGTTTTGGATCAAGTACATTTATCAGTTATGTTGTGCAGTTATATTTGAGGAGTACAGAACGCATGAGCCAATCGATTCCAGCGATATCCATCAACCGGCAATTGGTTGCCAAAGAGAACGCCAAGGTCTCGATCTTTGATCACGGTTTTTTGTATGGCGACGGGGTATTTGAAGGCATCCGCATTTTTGGTGATCGGATTTTTCGCGGCGAGCAGCATGTGGAGCGTTTGTTTCGTTCGGCGAAAGTGATTGGGTTGGATATCGGTCTTACCAAAACCGAGGTGTTGGAAGAAATCTGCAAAGTGGCGCGTGAGTGGGGTGAGTTGAACCATGAGGATTTGCGGCAGAATGTTGAATCGTTGTATGTGCGCGCGATAGTTAGCCGGGGCGACGGCGATTTGGGGTTGGATCCGCGCAAATGCCCCAAACCGAATTTTATCGTGGTTATTGACAGGATCACGCTGTATCCAAAAGAATGGTATGAGAACGGGCTGAAGTTGGTGACGACTTCGGTCAAGCGCAACTTGCCGGACGCCTTGCCTCCGCAGGTGAAGTCACTGAATTATTTGAATAACATCTTGGCGAAGATTCTGGCGAATGAAGCCGGGGCGGCGGAAGCCGTGTTTTTAAATCACAATGGCTATGTATCGGAAGCGACAGCGGATAACCTCTTTATCGTGAAGAACGGGAAAATGATCACGCCGCTGGAGTCGGATGGGGCATTGCCTGGGATCACACGGGCGGCGGTCTTGGAACTGGCGGTGAAGCATGGCATTCCGCATCAAGAAACGCATGTTACATTGTATGATATGTACAATGCCGAGGAATGTTTCGTCACCGGAACGGCCGCGCGGATCGCGCCGGTTTCGGAAATTGATACCCGAACGATTGGTGAACGTGTTCCGGGAGAAATCACGAAACGCTTAATGGCCGAATTGGAAGAGATGACCAAGAAAGAAGGGGTTCGCATTTTTGAGCCTGTTAAGGTATTATAGTTGAGAGAACAAAACCCAAGTTGATTACAAGGCGAGATCGTCATGAAATGCGCCATTTGTCAAAAAGAAGCGAAAATTCACATAACCCAGATGAAAAACAATCAAAAGCATGCTGTGCATCTATGCCACGATTGTGCCCAGGAGTTGGGGATCGGGAATGGGGCGGTGAATACGTCGTTCTCGATAGAGGATTTGCTGACCGGGAAGACACCGGTAGCGGATGATATGCCCAAACAGGGGGCCAAAGTACATGAGACCTGTCCTTCCTGCGGTTTGTCATACGGGGCCTTTATGGAGAGCGGCCGCTTGGGTTGCCCAACGTGTTACGAAACTTTTTCTAAGCAACTGCATCCGTTGTTGCGGAAGGTGCAGAAAGAAGTGAACCATAAAGGCAAGGTTCCGGTAAAGGGCGATGAACAGCTTTCCTTGAAGCGGGAGATTTCGGATATGCGTTTGCAGTTAAAGAACGCGGTATCGGATGAGAATTTTGAAGAGGCCGCGCGGTTGCGGGATACCATCCGGAATTTGGAAGACGATTTGGAACGCACGTATCAGTCACAGAAGCAGTAAAGAGTGACAAGATACAAGAATATTTGTTACAAGAATTTTGATCGGTTGTTATGGAACTTCCAGGAAAATTTTTACAGCAGTGCGGCTGGTTGAATGCCGGCGATCCAGACCACGATGTGGTGGTCAGCAGCCGGATTCGCATCGCGCGCAATTTTGACGGCATTCCCTTTTCGCAGTGGGCGTCTTCGATGGATTTACGACGCATCGCGGAGAAGGCGCAGGAAGCGGTGTTTCATTCGAAGTTGATGAAAGACTCGTATTTGCTGAGTATGGAAGAGTTGGAAGAAATTGACCGGCATTTTTTGAATGAGCGGTATTTGATCAGCCGGGAGCTGTCAAAAAGCGGAATTGAGCGTCATGCGGCGGTTCATTCGGATGAAAAGATTTCGGTGATGATCAATGAAGAAGATCATTTACGGATGCAAGTGCTGTTGGCCGGTTCGCAATTGAATCAAGCTTGGGAAATCGTGAATACGCTGGACAATCAGTTGGAAGATTCCATCAATTACGCGTTTTCGAATGAGTTGGGGTATTTAACGGCCTGCCCCACCAACACAGGCACGGGAATTCGTTGTTCCGTCATGGTGCATTTGCCGGGGTTAATGATGTCGCGCAAGATAGAGCAAATCTTGAACGCGGTGACACAGATCGGGTTGACGGTACGCGGGATGGCCGGGGAAGGCAGCGAGATTACCGGGAACCTGTTTCAAATATCCAACCAGTGGACGCTGGGGATATCGGAACAAGAGACGATTGAAAAGATTGAAAAGATCCTGGCACACATCATCGAGCAGGAACGCAAAGTACAGTATGACTTACTGGAAGGCAACCGCATCAAGATTGAAGATAAGGTGTGGCGGGCCTACGCAGGGTTGAAGTATGCCCGCATTATGAATTCCAGCGAAGCGGTAGAGCATTTATCCGCATTGCGGTTCGGACGGAATTTGGGAATTATCCGTTCGCCATCGTATCAAAGTATGAATGAAATGATGATTATGCTGCGGCCCGCCCATTTGCAAAAGCAAGCCAATCAGCAGTTATCCTCTAAAGAGCGGGACCGGTTTCGAGCGGAGCGTATGCGGGACTGGATTGAAAAGGGATCGGTTTCGTTTACTTGAATTGCTCCCCACGAACACGCGCGCGTCAAGACTGTATCGTATAATTTTTGGTTTCTTGAATTCGGATTTTATGACAAAGAGACTTTTCATGCCGGACAAACGACCGTGCTTTTATCCTTCGATCCGCGGCTGGAAAAGGTGTCGGAATTGACCAAGGGTGCGTAATTTTTAATTGATTTACCCTTCCATCCATACCCGATCCGGCTGGATAATGGGACGGGAAACGCGTGCTTTTAAAAAAACAAAGGTTATAATTCCACTTTAACAAACGGCCTAATCTGAGTAGGATGTTATTAGAGAAAAAAAACATCAATGAACTCAGTTGGTTTTATATCTGATTGCCACAAACCCTAAAGAACCGGAGTATATCCCCATGATGTTTGACCGACTTACAGAACGTGCCAGATTAGTCATGAAACGCGCCAAAGAGGAGGCGGCCCGTATTGGCAGCAGCCACGCCGGTACAGAACATATTCTTCTCGGCTTGATTGCGGAAGGAGAAGGGGTCGCCGCCACGGCCATGCGCAATATGGGATTAAATCTGGAATCCTTACGCATGGAGATATTAAAGAACATAAGCCGCGATGCCGGCGGAGACATATCGGACAGCACGATACCGCTCTCCCCAAGCGGGAAGCGCGCGATTGAGTTTGCCTATCAAGAAGCGCAGGCGTTTGGCGTGAACTTTATCGGCACCGAACATTTGTTGTTGGGTGTGATTCGTGAAAATGAAGGGCTTGCGGCCCGCATACTGGCCAGCCACGGCATTGATTTGATTAAGGCCCGCAGCGAAATTCTTCGCTTGATGGGCGGCAGCGGCAACAGCGGAGGCGGCGGGCAAGAGGCCGTGGCCGCGGGCAACAAAGGCAAAAGCAAAACCCCGGCTCTGGACGCGTTTGGTTCCGACCTAACCGAGCTGGCGCGGCTGGGCAAACTGGATCCGGTCATCGGCCGTCAGGATGAAATTGAACGCGTGATTCAAATTCTCTGCCGCCGCACCAAAAACAATCCCGTTTTGATTGGAGAAGCGGGCGTTGGCAAAACCGCGATCGTTGAAGGCTTGGCGCAGCAGATTGAACAAAAATCCGTGCCGGATTTACTCTTAAACCGCCGGGTCATCACATTGGATTTGGCGGGACTGGTTGCGGGGACAAAATACCGCGGCCAGTTTGAAGAGCGTTTGAAAGCGGTGTTGGAAGAGATCCGCCGTTCGAATGATACCATTTTATTCATCGACGAGCTGCACACGCTGGTCGGCGCGGGGGCGGCGGAAGGTTCAATGGATGCATCCAACATGTTGAAGCCCACGCTGGCGCGAGGGGAACTGCAGTGCATCGGCGCGACGACGATCGAGGAATACCGCAAGTATATTGAAAAAGACAGCGCGTTAGAACGCCGGTTTCAATCGGTCTCAGTTGACCCGCCTAACATAGAAGAGACGGTTCAAATTTTGGAAGGGTTGCAGGATAAATACGAGGCGCATCACCGCGTCCGTTTTACAGAAGATGCCATTCGCGCATCGGTGGAGCTATCGGAACGGTATGTATCCGAACGGTATTTGCCGGATAAGGCGATTGATTTGCTGGATGAAGCAGGCTCGCGCGCCCGGCTGCAAGCCACGACCCGCCCAAAAGAGTTGCGCGCGATTGATGACGAAATCGAAAACATCATGAAAGAAATAGAAGCCGCGACGGTTGCGGAAGAATTTGAAAAATGCTTGGAGCTCAAACGCCAGCGGGAAGAGTTGCGTGACAAGCAGTTAAAGATGCAATCCGAATGGGAAGAAGCCCGCAGCAAGCCAGGGCAAGAAGCGATGGTGGATGAAGACGATATCGCGTACATCGTTTCGAAGTGGACCGGTATCCCCGCGATTAAGATTGAGGAAAAAGAATCCGAACGGCTGCTGAAGATTGAAGATCATTTGCATGATCAAGTGGTTGGGCAGGATGAAGCGATTAAGATCATCGCCAAAGCCATACGCCGATCGCGTGCGGGGATTGCCAACCACAAACGTCCGATTGGTTCATTTTTATTCTTGGGACCGACCGGAACGGGAAAGACCCATTTGGCGAAAACGTTGGCGAAGTTTATGTTTGGGCATGAAGACGCGCTGATAACAGTGGATATGTCTGAATACATGGAGAAATTTTCGGTTTCCCGCTTGGTCGGTGCCCCTCCGGGATACATTGGGCATGATGAAGGCGGCCAGTTGACGGAGAAGGTTCGCCGGAAGCCGTATTCGGTTATTTGCCTGGATGAGATCGAAAAGGCGCACCCGGAAGTGTACAATATTCTCTTGCAGGTACTGGAAGAAGGCCGCTTAACCGACAATACCGGCAAGCACGTTGATTTCCGCCATACGATTTTGATCATGACATCCAATATCGGGAGCCATGAAATCACGAATAAAGCTTCTTTGGGCTTTAAGCCGGAAGAAGAGAGCTTAAATTATTCTATGATGAAAGACCGGGTCATGGGCGAATTGAAGAAATCGTTCCGGCCGGAATTCATCAACCGGGTGGATGAAGTGGTTGTCTTCCATGAGCTGCAGAGGGAGCATGTATTTAATATTTGTGATATTATGATCGCCGATGTGCAGGAACGGTTGAATCAGAAATCAATGACCCTTATCCTCACAGACAACGCCAAGGCATTCTTGGTAGACAAAGGTTATGATAAAGCCTACGGTGCGCGTCCTTTGAAACGGACGATTCAGAAATATGTTGAAGATCCACTCTCCGAAGAATTGCTGAGGGGCAATTTTAAGGACAACGAAGAAGTTGTGGTTGTTCTAGAAGACGGAGTGTTGGTTTTTAAGAAGGCGTCACCGAAGGAGGTAGCGGTCTGAGCGGCAAACCCTTTCAGCATGTAGTGTGGGCTTGGGGAGTGATCATTTATCTTGGTTTGATAACCGGTTTCGCTTACGGGGACGTGATTCAAAACGTCTTAGTGGAGGGGAACCGGTTTGTTTCCGACCAGGAGATTTTGGATATTGTAGAAACCCAACCCGGCGAAGATCACGAAGATCCATCGACCATACTGACGTACCGAAATGACATTAAGGCGATATTCGGCTTGGGGTATTTTACCGACGTTACCGCCATTTCCGTGCAAAATGAAGACAGAGTGGATTTGATTTTTCAGGTAGTTGAGAAGCCGAAGATCGTCGAGATCCGCTATGAAGGCAACGAGCGGTATAAGCCCAAACGACTCAACGAGAAAATAGAATACGATCCCGAACAGCGGTTGTTTGCGGATGAAGACACCGCCGAATCGCTGGTGAATAAAGCCTTAACCTATTACACCGAACAATCCTTCCCCAACACCGTGATCGACTGGCGCTATGAAGAGGGGCCAGAAGAGAATACCCGCGTTTTGGTCATGGAAATCAAGGAAGGCAAGCGCTTGCCGGTGCGTGAGATTGTAATAGAGGGCAACGAAGCCTTAAGCGATAAGCAAATTCGTAAGGGGCTGGAAACCAAGGAATCGTGGTGGTTTTTGATCAAGAATCATTTCAATGAAACCCAGGCCAATTTTGATTTACAGCGCATCCAACGGAAATATTGGGAGATCGGGCATTTGGATGCCACAGCCGAATTGCTGCCGGTGGAAGAAATTGATGATGGACTGAAAGTGACGTTTGTGGTGGATGAAGGGGAGCCGTATACCATCGGCGATATCCATATCGAGGGCAATTCCATCTATTCAACCGAAGAAATTTTATCGCGCTTCGAGATCAAACCCGGTGACCGGTTTACCTTTACCCGCGTGGAAGAGAGCGAACAAGAACTGATTGACCTGTATTGGGAGCAGGGGTATTTGGATGTCACCATTCCACTGCTTTGGGAGCAGTGGCGTAAAGACCCGGAAAACTTAATTGCCGATTTGCGTATCCGTATTGATGAAAATCAGCGGAAGTATTTGGGAAATGTGGAAATTCAAGGTGTGGTGACCATCAATGAAAACACACCCCCGATTCCCGTAAAAGAGGGGGAGTTCCGCACCAAGGAGCATGTTATCCGCCGTGAATTTGAGTTTGAGGAAGGCGAGCCGTTGGATTGGACCAAAGTGGTGGAAACCGACCGGGAGTTGGTGAATACCGGGCTCTTTAAAACCCGCGGCTTCGGTTCGCGTGATCGAACCAACTTGCTGCCGGGATTTCAGCGGGTAGAGACTTCCGATGAATCCGTGGAAAATTTGCTGTTGCAATTGGAAGAAGAAGATACCGGCCTTTTGAGTTTCGGAGGCGGATTCAGTACAACATTCGGTCCTTCCGTGTTTGCCAGTTACACCGAAAAAAACATATTCGGGTATGGCATACGCGGGACGATTACCGGGGAGATCGGAGAGTTCCGCAACCGGGCTGTATTGAGTTTGTTTGATCCCCATGTATTGAACTCCGACTATAGTTTGGATTGGGATATCTTTTTTATTGATACCCAATCATTTGGAGGAAGACGATTTGATGAGCAGCGGGTCGGGACATCGGTGACCGTCGGCGATGAGATTACCGATGAGATTTCTCTGCTGTATGGATTTAAAATTGAAGAGGCCGATTTGCAGCCGGCCAGTGCGGGGCGGGGCGCGCTGGATCCCAGCACGATTCCGACCGTGTTTAACATCGGCACAAACCTGACCACCAGTTTGTTGTGGGGGTTTGTGTATGACACGCGTGATTTTGATCAAGACCCAAGCGACGGGATGTTCAGCCGCTCCACGATTGAGGTCGCGGGACTGACGGATAACGAGTTTGTGAAATTCAGCACGGAAAACAACTTTTATCATGAACTGATGGAGACGTTTGTTTTGGCTTTATCCACGGATTTGGATTTAGCCTACGCGTACGGCGATCCGGGATTTATTCCCCTGCAGGAACGGTTTTTTGTCGGCGGCGCGCGGTCGATCCGCGGGTTTGATGAAGGCAGTATCGGCCAGTCGGCGGTGATCGGGTTTCGTGATCCGGCGATCCGCGGCTTCCGCACCTTTTTGGGTGGCGAAGCGGCGTTTGTGGGCAGCGCGGAAGTTCGATACCCGTTTTCCGAGCTCTTGCAGGGCGTTGTTTTTTTGGATTACGGAACCGTCTGGCCTGAGATCGAAGATATCGATCCGTCCGATTTTCGGGTCAGCACCGGGGCGGGGATTCGAGTCCGGATTCCGGGATTTAACAACGCGCTGCTGCGTTTAGACTTTGGCGTGCCGATCATAGATGAGCCGACTGATGAAACCGAGTTTTTCCATTTTGGATTCAGCCAGGCGTTTTAATCTTGTGGAAGCAAAGCCATGCCGGTATTCAAGGCTGTTTTTTTTGGCACAATTTGTTACAATGATCGTTTACATTCTGTTGGAGGTACTTCATGAAACGTAATGGATACAGCGTGTTTTTCTTGATCGCCTTGTTGTTGGGTGTCACGGCATTTTGGGTGTCGGCACCGGTCAAATCGCAGAACGATTCGGTTAAATTCGGATCTGTTTTTGTGGAAGAAATTTTTGACAATTATGACCGGGTGCAGGAATTGCAGGAAAAATTGAAAGAGGAAACCGATGCCTACTTGTTGAAGCGAAATCAGCTGGAGGAAGAATTCCGCAGCGAAGTGGAAAATTTTAACGTACAAAAAGATATGATGGATGAGCAAGCGGCGTTGCAAAAGCGGGTGGATTTGCAGGAAAAGCAGCGGGGGATGATTGCCGAACTGCGGGAAATGGAAGAAAATATAAAAACCCTCGAACAAGAAGGGACGCAACCCATCTTGGATGAATTGAATACAACCATTCAACAGTTCGCGAGAAACAATGGATATGATTTTATTTTTAAACGAAAAAATATGGCGTATGTGGATGAAAAATATGATCTAACTCAAAATATTATTGATGAGTTAGACAAGTTGCGTTGATTTAGTATTAGGAGCAAATTTATTGTGCCGTCATTAACCCTCGCTGAGCTCAGCGCGGCATTGCAAGTCCCCTATGAAGGCGATGGATCGGTTTCTATTTCCGGCTTGGCGGAAATCAACAAAGCCAACCCGGGTGAATTGTCTTTCGTTGCTAACCCGAAATATGTGCCTTTGATTTCACAATCGCAGGCATCCGCCCTGATTGTTCCCAACGATTTGGAAACCGATTTTCGACCGGTATTGCGTTCGTCCAATCCCTATCTCACCTTCACGAACGCGTTGAACCTGTTTCATGACAAAGACCGCAAGACCTCCTGCGGAGTGCACCCGAAAGCCTTTGTGGCGGAGGATGTGGAGTTGGGGCAAGACATAACGATCATGGCGCATTCGGTGATTGAATCCGGGTGTAAGATCGGAGACCGTACCGTAGTCTATCCGGGGTGTTATATCGGGACCGGCGTTGTGATCGGAGAAGAGTGCACCCTGTATTCGAATGTTTCGGTATATAACCACTGCCAAATAGGCAACCGAACAATTCTTCATGCGGGATGCCGTACCGGATCATCGGGACGGGCAGTCGGCAGCGGACAAAAAGCTCCTGTGGTATTGGAAGATGATATTGAATTGGGCGCCAATGTTGTGATAGCGGGCAACGATCAAAACCCGACCCAAATCCAATCCGGCACGAAAATCGACAACCTTGTACAAATCGGCAAGGGAGTCCGCATTGGTGAGCATTGCATTATTGTCGCGCAGGTAACGCTGTGCGACGGCGTGCGGTTGGGGGAGCGGGTGACCATTGCCGGCCAAGTGGTGATTTCAGGTGGGATTCACGTGGGAGACCGTGCGCGGGTGGGCGCGAAAAGTTTGGTGGAAACCAATATGCCAGCCGATTCTACTTACTGGGGGGTGCCGGCAAAACCGCATGGTGAAGAAAAGCGGCTGAAAGCCAATCTGGCACGCATACCGAAGTTGTTAAAACGAATTGATGATATTGAATCCAATTTGCAATAGAAGAAGAATGAGAAATGGTTGATTTCCAAAAAACAATAGGCGGTGAGGAAACCATTAAGGGGATCGGTTTGCATACCGGTCAAGAGACCTCAATTACGCTCAAACCGGCGGAATCGGATACGGGAATTCGGTTTGTGCGCAGCGATTTGCCGGGGAAACCGGTTATAGAAGTCAAAGCGAAGAACGCCCGTTTGGAAGAATCGTTGTTCATGACCGCGTTGGGCAGCGGGGACGAGCGGATTTTTACGGTGGAACACGTATTGGCGGCCTGCCACGGCATGGGGGTGGACAACATCTTGATGGAACTGTCATCCAGTGAGCCGCCCATCTGCGACGGGAGTTCGCTGGTGTTTGTTAAGGCGATCCAGCGGGCGGGGATTGTAACACTGGACAAGCCAAAGAATTTTATTGAAGTGAAGCAACCGATTTGGTTGTTTGAAGACGGTTTGGAACTTGCGATTATTCCATCCAAACGGTTGGAAGTGACGTATAAAATTGATTATGATCATCCGGCGGTGGGAATTCGTTCGGCGTCGTTTTTGATTACCGATGAGATTTTCGCCGAGAAGATCGCGCCGGCTCGGACGTTTTGTTTTTTAAAGGATGTGGATCTTCTTCGGCAAAAGGGGATCATAAAAGGGGGCAGTTTAGACAATGCCATCGTGATCGGCGAACATGACTTTTTGAATGAAGAACTGCGGTTTAATGATGAGATCGTTCGCCATAAAATATTGGATGTGATCGGTGACCTCACGTTGTTGGGCAAACCGATCAAAGGCCATATTATAGCCGTGCGGTCCGGCCACGCGTTTAACATTCGGTTTGTACAGAAGGTGTTGGAAACGCTAAACGGTGAAATTACCAGCGATACTCCCAAACTGCCATTATCCGCTTTGGATATCAAAAAAATACTTCCGCACCGGTATCCATTTTTGTTGATTGACCGGGTAACCGATATTGATTATTCGGAAAAGCGTGTAACGGCGATTAAAAATGTGACAAATAACGAGCACTTCTTTAACGGCCACTTTCCGCAAGAGGCGGTCATGCCGGGTGTATTGCAAATTGAAGCGATGGCACAAACCGGGGGAATCTTGCTGTTAACGATGGACGAAAACCGCGGGAAGATGGCGTATTTGGTTGGCGTGGAAAAAGCCCGTATCCGCCAGAAAGTTGTGCCGGGTGACCAGATGTTGATCGAGACGACGATTACACGGTTTCGGCAGCGGGTTGGGAAAGCGTCCAGTGTGATTCGGGTGAACGGCAAAGTGGTGGCTGAGGCGGATTTGTTGTTTTCAATTGGAGATGAAGTGTAAAGGCAGAGATTAGGGATTAGGGATTCTTTATGACTGCGCAAATATTGGATGGGAAGGCTTTGGCTAAAACCATCCGGAACGAATTGAGTCAAGCGGTACATGGTTTTCAGGCCGCGAGTCAGGTTCAACCGGGGCTGGCGGTGATCTTGGTGGGTGAGAATCCGGCTTCGAAGGTATATGTTCGCAACAAAGGAAAAGCGTGTGTAGAAGTGGGAATGAAATCGGTGCAGCATACGCTGAACGAATCGACTTCGCAAGAAGAATTGCTGCAACTCATAGACAGCCTCAATCAAGACAAAACCATACACGGGATATTGGTGCAGCTGCCTTTGCCGGAGGGGATGGATCATCATACCGTACTGGACCGGATTGTCCCGGAGAAGGATGTGGATGGATTTCATCCCGTCAATGTGGGATTGCTTTCGGTGGGGCGGGATAGTTTGGTTCCCTGCACCCCATTGGGGGTGATCGAACTGTTAAAGCGGTCGAATATAGAACTGTCGGGAAAGCAGGCGGTTGTGATTGGACGCAGCAATATCGTGGGCAAGCCGATGGTGCAGTTATTGCTGCGGGAGCATGCGACCGTTACCTGCTGCCATTCGCGGACGGTGGATTTGGCGGCGGAATGCCGTCGGGCGGATATTTTGATCGCGGCGGCCGGACAAAAGCGAATGGTGAAAGGCGATTGGATTAAACCGGGCGCGGCGGTGATTGATGTGGGAATCAGCTTTGAAGACATCAATGGGAAATTCAAACAAGTAGGCGATGTGGATAAAGACGCGGCCATGGATATCGCGGGGTATCTGAGCCCTTCGCCCGGCGGGCCAGGACCGATGACGATCGCGATGTTGCTGTGCAATACGCTAAAAGCCGCGCAACGCCAGATACAATAAGAAAGAAATTTTCATGCCGGAAAAATGGAATAAAAAATCAACCCGGGTTCTGCAAGCGACTCCGGTGTTTCAACTGCGTACCGATGTGCTGGTTTCTCCCCGGACCGGTAAAGAACTGAATGCCTTTGTGCTGGAGAGCCGGTCTTGGCTGAATATTGTTCCGGTAACTTCCGGCAATCAAGTCGTAATGGTGAAGCAATACCGCTTTGGGCTGGAGGACTTTACGCTGGAAGTGCCGGGGGGATTGGCGGATGTTGAGGACGAATCCTTTGCAAGCGGCGCCCGTCGTGAACTGGTGGAAGAAACGGGCTATGATTCGGATGAGATCATTCCGCTGGGATCGGTGCATCCCAATCCGGCGATCCTCAATAACAGCCTGCATATTTTCGCGGCAACCAATGTGAAAAAAGTGAAAGAGCAGGAACTGGATGACGGCGAAGATATTGATGTGGAACTGATTGCGTATGATGATGTGCCGGAGTTGGTGCGAAACGGGATCATTTCTCATGCCCTCGTGTTAAACGCGTTTTATCTTTATGATCTTCATTTACAAAATCAACTGTCGTGAGAGAGTCGTATGCCGTATTTTGACAAGCACTTTACTGTGGAAGAAGCCAACCGGTTGATTCCCTGGGTGCAGGATATTTTTCACCGGATTCATTCGCTGATTGAGGAAGGGCAGTCGTTATCGAAGCCGAAGGGGAAGGTGATTCCACTGTTTCCAAACGTGGAGGCTGCCGGGACAAACGGTTCACAGAACGGGAAGAGCCATACACCGAAGACACGGTCGCAGGAAGAAATTAAAGCGGAAATCAACAAATTGCTGGCGGAGATATCTGACGCGGGCATTGTGATCCAGGATGTCGGCAGGGGACTGATTGATTTTCCGGGATATGTGCTGGGGGAAGAAGTGTTTTTGTGTTATGAATTGGAAGACGGCGACCGGATTACGCATTGGCATCATTTGGATGCGGGGTACGCGGGGCGGAGGCCGCTGGAGGATGAAGTGTAATCAGGCTGAGCGTTTGCGGTAATGAGTCCTAAACGGAATGCCTTCAAACTTCTTTGGCGTTTTGTGTGCATACAGAAACGCCGCGCCATACCGCAAAGGCCGCATTTCGCGCATCGTTATGATGGTTTCTTTTTCACAATTCTTTTCCTCCTGCTGCCTGCTTCTTATGCCGGACCGCAAAACGAACGTGAGTTTTTCCATCGTTTATTTTGTGTAACCCCCAGAGGTTACCCCACAGCAGGGCAGCCGTGGAGGGCATCCCCTGCAAGAGTAAGGCAAGCATAAATACTATTTTCACTGCAACTTGGTATTATCATTTCCAGCCGACGGGAAGCGGAAAAATTCCGGTGATCGCCCTCTCCACGAAGTAAGCATTTCCCTTCTCAACGTCAGCCATGGAGTGGTTCAACAAACATAGGATGGGATTCGATTATGCGTAAAACAATATCGGGAGTTGAGATCGAGTGTGTCAGAGGAGATATCGCTTCGCAAACAGGGATGACCGCGGTTGTCAATGCCGCAAACGCTCAACTCATGATCGGCGGAGGTGTGGCCGGCGCCATCCACCGTGCCGCGGGACCCGGGCTTGCGGAAGAATGTCGTCCATTCGCGCCTATAAAACCAGGGGAGGCGGTTATCACGAAAGCACACAATCTGCCCAACCGGTATGTCATACACTGTTTGGGGCCGATCTATGGGGTAGACAAACCGGAAGATGAACTGTTGAGGAATTGCTACCGCAATGCGTTGCGGCTTGCCGAAGAACATACGATTGGATCAATCGCGTTTCCGGCAATTTCAACAGGCGCTTTCGGGTATCCCATGGAAGACGCGGCCGAAACGGCATTCGCAACCATCTTACAAGCCGTTCCAAATCTAAAATCCGTCAAGAAGGTGCGGTTTGTGTTGTACAGCGGGCACGATTTGGAAATTCATGAAAAAATTCTTGGAAGGAAAACCTGAAAACAAAGAATCAATCTTGTACATCTAAAGGATAAGACGACCGCGCTATGTGCATAAACGATAGAGTGTGCCCTTTGTGCCGCAATACGGGGGATTGGGTTTCGGGAACGGAATTTCTGCTGTGCGGTGAGTGCCGGGGATATTTTCGTCATGTGCGGTATCTGCCGGAGCTTGATCAGGAAAAAGCCCGGTATGAAACCCACAACAACGATGTGAATGATCCCAGGTATCAAGCGTTCGTTTCGCCGATCGTTTCAGCCGTTTTGAGGGATTTTACACCGGATCGCTCGGGGCTGGATTTCGGGGCCGGTACCGGCCCGGTCATCTCGAAGTTATTGCGTGAAAAGGGATTCCAGATTGTGCAATACGACCCCTTTTTCCACAACCATACGGCATTGCTTGAAGACCGGTACGACTATATTGTTTGTTGTGAGGTGATTGAACATTTTCACGCGCCGGATAAAGAATTCCAATTGCTAAGGCGCCTCCTGAAGCCGCAGGGTAGGCTATACTGCATGACCTGTCTGTACAATCCCGGAATGGAATTGAGGGACTGGTACTACATAAAAGATCCAACACATGTGTTTTTATATCAGCCGGCAACCCTGGAATGGATCAGACGGAATCATGGGTTTTTCTCCTGCAACATACAAGGAAGACTGGTCACCCTGACGAGTCCGCCGGAAAATCAGACCGACGCCTGACCGCGGGAATCCTGATCGTCATGGAAAGATTGAAGCCGGTGGATTCTTCATCAAGATGATCACTTTCCACCCGACAAATGCATCAACAACTCACAGGTCACAATTTGATCCAAATGGCGGAAGCTGATGATATCCAGCGCGGCATCGGTTAAATCGCGGGGATCACAAGCCCGCATCAAATTCTTCTTTTCCCGGTAATATTTTTTGATAAACCGTTCCAACTCAGATTCTTCGCATTCCAAGTTTTTCTTTCTACATTCCCCCATAAAAATCTTTTTGTACGCCTGCTCGGTTAGTTCCCCCACAAATATTTTATAACGAATCCTCCGTAAAAACGCTTCATCGGTTAATTCCCGCGGGTCCAAGTTGGTCGCGAACGCCACCATCTGCTCAAACGGAATGGAAAATTTTTTCCCGGTATGCAGCGTCAAATAATCGATGTGTTCCTCCAGCGGAACGATCCAGCGGTTGAGCAAATCTTTCGGCTTTACCATCTGCCGTCCGAAGTCATCAATCACAAACACGCCGCCGTTTGCCTTCATCTGCAAGGGTGCTTCATAGTATCTGGTGGTGGAATTGTAACGCAAATCCAGCATATCCAGTGTCAGTTCGCCGCCCACAGTCACGGTCGGCCGGTGGCACATGACCCAACGGCGGTCATGCTTCCGTTTCGTCAGCCAAGTATCCGAAACATCCGCGGCATCTTCCACCGGCTGATGATAGACCGGATCATACACCCGAATCACACTGCCGCCCACCAATACCGCATGCGGCACCGGGACATGCCCGCCGTGAAGATCAAAATACTTCGATATCGCCTTGGCGATCGTGCTCTTTCCCGTCCCTGGAGGCCCATATAGAAAACACGATTTTCCCGAACACATCGCGGGGCCAATCTGCAAAAAGATTTCGTCATCCAGAACAAAATCGCGCCAGGCTTCGCGCAGCAACTCTTCACTGATGTTGAATTGCCGAACTTTCTTGCTGCATATCATGTTTGAATATTGATCCAACGGTACCGGCACCGGTCCGGTATAGGTGTCGATATCCAGAATCTCACGCACATAATCGCGCCCGCGGCCGGTTAGTCCAAAAACATCCGACGCGTTTCCCATCCCCTTTCCGCCGTGTTTTTCGCTGTATTTCCGCCAAACCGTTTCATCCAGAATCGTATCGGCTATAGGAAACGGGATACATAATTTTTCCGCCACTGCCGTACCCGTCAATTCACCCGAACGGTACAAGTGCTTGAGAATCAAATCAAACACAAACGCCTTCGAGATGCCCGTATCTTCCAACATTTGCGGAACATCTAAAACGTTGTTCTTCGGCGCCACTCTCATTTCAGTTTGTTGTGCGAATACCGCATTCATCATCGTATCCTTTTATTTTGTCAGGCAGCATTGCCGTGGCTGCCCGCGACTCGCAAAGAGCTTTCTACAATCCCCCGCCACCGCCGCCCATCAGCGACATCAAATCCATCATCGGCGATGCCTGTTGCTGCTGTTCTTCTACCAGCAATGCCTGCTGTAATTTTTCTGCTTCTTTCCCGCTAATCCGGCCGCCTTGCGCCAGCATTCTCACCTCTACACGGCGGTTATCCGCTCTGGCAGCCGGATCATGATTGTCTACCGCAGGCCGCGACTTTCCAAAACTCTTGACATACAAACGGTCTTCCCAAACGCCGGCATCCCGAAGATATTGCGCCACCGCCAGCGATCGTTCAAAGCCCAGCCGGGTGTTGTATTCATCCGTATTCTCATAACTCGCGTGTCCTGCAACGATCACCGGTCCCTGCAACCGATTGATGGTCTTTGCCATTAACCGGATTTGCAATTTCTCTTGTTCGGATAACACCGCCTCATCATACGGGAAATACACCGTACCGATATACGGCTCACCCGGCTGCGCGTTCGCGATCATCGCATCAAACGGCGCATTGACCGAAGCGCCCTTGGGTTCAATCCGGTCAAACTTCTCTTTGTATGCCACTGAAGTACACCCTGTTAATACCACTCCAAACAGCATTGCCTGCATAACTTTGTACATGATAAATCCTCCAAAAATTCTGGTCACTTGTTACTAGTAGTTCATCAAGTCTGACATGATGGGTGATAACTTAACCATCCACATGAAATGAATGGGATCAGTCAT
>CAYVAZ010000002.1:33351-50389 GCA_964449065.1 uncultured bacterium | reverse complement strand
TCAGCGAACGATTAGAAAAACGGGTATATCATAATGTAGTGCGTAACATGAGTTATACAGAATCCGGAAAATGGCGGTCAATGTATTGGATGGCTGCATCCAGACTCGGTAGTATTTTGGTGGTGAATTTTACCATCCAAGGGTTACAGTCTTGAAAGGGGAAGGGTGAAAACGCGACTACAAATTTCCCCAAATCGTGAGAAGCGTAAAACACTTCCATGGCGGTACCGATGCTGGGTTTGCTGTAGTTGACCAACAGGATGTCCGCATCCCGGATGTCCTGCAGATCAAACTCCACGATTTCATTGGCGCTATCGACTTCGTTGTCTTTAAAATCACGCCGCATGGGGTCCAGCAAGGAAAACCGCTCTTTTAGTTTTGCTGTCGCTTCGTGACGCCAGTTTGCCGCTTCTCCATCCACTTCACCCATGATGGGCCCGCATAAATAGATCACTTTCTTGTTTTGCATTCGCTGCGTGTTCCTTTTTGTGATAATGTAGAAGAGATCAATCAATTTAACTGGTTTCTATGCCAATCTGTTCTATAATTTCGATTTTACAGTTCATGGGGTTTTCACTCAGTGAATTATACATAAGTGAATTATACATAACGGAGGCATTATGCCTAAAGTCAAGACAGAACTCAATGTGCTTCAAGGCACCTTATGCGATAAATGCGTTGGATTGTGCTGCAATTACATCACAATTCGAATCGATAAACCCACAACCAAACGCGAGAAAGATGATATCCGCTGGTATTTGTTGCATGAAGGGATCACGATTCTGATTGCGGATGACGATTGGCAGGTAAAGGTGCCTACCCCCTGCGAAAAATTGGGAATGAAAAACGAATGTACCATCTACGAGACCCGTCCCGAAACTTGCCGGGAATACTCAACTGACAATTGCGATTTTCACACCGTGTTTGAAGGCTGGGGGACGGATTATATTGAAATCGAAACCCCCGAAGCATTTGCGGATTATTTAGAGAAGAAAAAGAAGAGTAGAAAACAAAAAGCCGAACCCAAGAAAAATGGAAAACACGCGGAACGAATATGAGAAACCAAGACCGTCATTACAGAGCGCATCCCTGGCATGGTGTCTATATCGGCAAAAAAGCACCGCAGGAAATTCGGTGTTATATAGAAATTGTCCCTACGGATACGGTTAAATATGAACTGGATAAAGATTCCGGTATTCTTCGGGTTGACCGGCCGCAGCGGTTTTCCAATATCTGTCCGGCGTTGTATGGCTTGATCCCGCAGACCTATTGCGGCAAGCGGATTGCTCAATTTTGTATGGACAAATCCGGTAAAACCGGGATAGAAGGAGATAGCGATCCGTTGGATATCCTTGTCTTGTGTGAAACCAATTTGACAAAAGGCAATGTACTTGTGGATGTCATCCCCATTGGCGGGTTTCGTATGCTGGATGGAAACGAAGCAGATGACAAAATTGTCGCCGTGTTAAAAGGGGATGTATATTATGGTAAAATCCAGGATATTAGCGAATGCCAAGACTCCACCATTCAGCGGCTAAAGCATTATTTCCTTACCTATAAGCAAGCGCCGGATAACCCCAATTTGGTTTGTGAGATTACGCATGTGTATGATCACAAAGAGGCGCATGAAGTGATCCGTCTAAGCCAGGAAGATTATAAGGATTTGTATTTTCAGCAGTAAATTAAGCAATCCCTCTTTGTTCTTCGTAGGCTGTGATTTTGTCTTCGTGCAGCAGGGTCATGCCGATTTGATCCAACCCATTCAACAACCGGTATTTTTTGAAGGGATCGATATCAAATGAAATCGGGCTGCCATCGGGTTTGGTGATGCGTTGGTTTTCAAGATCAACATCCAGCGTGTAACCTTCGGTTGCGCGTACTTCATTAAATAACTGCTCAATCGTCTCAGAACGAAGGATGATTGGCAGCATACCATTGTTAAAGCAGTTGTTGAAGAAAATATCAGCGTAGCTGGGAGCCAGAATGACTCGGATACCGTAATCGTTTAACGCCCACGGTGCGTGTTCACGGGATGAGCCGCATCCGAAGTTGTCTTTGGTCAACAAAATGCTGGCGCTTTTGTAGCGGTCGGCATTCATCTCGAAGTCTGGATTGGGCGTTTTTCCATCATCTTGATAGCGCCAGTCGAAAAACAAAAAGTCACCATAGCCCGTGCGTTCAATACGTTTTAAGAATTGCTTGGGGATGATTTGGTCAGTATCTACGTTCAACGCTTCAAGCGGGGCTACAATCCCTTTGTGTGTGGAAAACGGTTCCATTATTTATACTCCCATTCACGAATATCGGTGAAATGTCCTTTTATAGCGGCGGCGGCTGCCATTGCGGGGCTGACCAAGTGGGTTCTGCCGCCTTTGCCTTGGCGTCCCTCAAAGTTGCGGTTTGAGGTCGATGCGCAACGCTCTCCCGGCGATAAAACGTCATCGTTCATCGCCAGACACATTGAGCAACCGGCTTCGCGCCATTCAAACCCGGCTTCTTTAAAAACTTGATCCAAACCTTCTTCTTCCGCCTTGACTTTCACCTGATGCGAGCCGGGGACAATCATACCCAATTTGATGTTGGGGTTGATTTTATAGCCCTTTACAACTCGCGCAGCCTCGCGCAAATCTTCGATGCGGGCATTGGTGCAGGAGCCAATAAAGATTTTATCTAAAGAAATATCTTGAATGGAAACGCCTTCATCGAGTCCCATATATTCCAAGCCTTTTTTATAGGTAGCTTGTTTGTTGCTGCCCTCTAATTTAGCAATTTTGGGTGTGGTGCCGCTGATATTGGTTACCATTTCCGGCGAACTGCCCCAAGTTACTTGAGGTTCTATTTCAGAAGCGTCGAGTTCGATGACGGCATCGTATTGGCATCCTTTGTCCGAGACATAGGAAAGCCATTCGGCTTTCAAATCATCCCAAGAGCGGTCTCGCGGGATGTACTCACGCCCTTTGAGGTATGCGATGGTTTTCTCATCGGGGGAGATGAGTCCGGCACGGGCGCCCGCTTCGATAGACATATTGCAGATGGTCATTCGACCTTCCATTGAGAGTTGGCGGATGACATTGCCGGTGTACTCAATGACGTATCCGGTCCCTCCACTCGTGCCGATTTTGCCGATGATGGCCAAGATAACATCTTTCGCGGTTATGCCGTTGGGAAGGGAACCGTCTACACGGATTTCCATCGTTTTGGATTTTTGTTGCAGCAAGGTTTGGGTTGCAAGTACGTGTTCGACTTCGCTGGTACCGATTCCAAAAGCCAGGGCGCCGAAAGCGCCGTGAGTGGATGTGTGGGAATCGCCGCAGACGATGGTCATGCCGGGTTGAGTTAGCCCTAATTCCGGACCGATGACGTGGACGATTCCGTTTTTAGAGTGATTCATGTCGAAGCAGGTGATGCCATATTCCCGGCAGTTTTGGATCAGGGTTTCGACCTGGATTTTGGACATTTGGTCTTTGATCGGCAGGGAACGGTCTGTGGTTGGAATGTTGTGATCCATGGTCGCGAAGGTCCGTTCCGGACGGCGGACTTTGCGGTTGTTTATGCGCAGGCCTTCAAACGCTTGCGGTGATGTCACTTCATGAATCAATTGTAAATCGATGTACAGAACGGTATCCTTATCATCTTCTTCATGAACGACATGGGAATCCCAAATTTTTTCGTAGATATTTTTAGGCATGTTTTTCCTCTACCTATAGAAATAAATCTCTATATTATCTTCCAACGATTCAGAATGCTAAGTGGAATGAACATCCGATGAAGTATTTCCGTTTTACTTGCCGGTAAAATTTAGGTTGCTAGGCGGGGTGGCATTCGGTTTGGCGAATAGATATCCCTGAAGAAAGTCAGCTCCATGATCGTTTAGCCAAGTATATTCATCATGGGTTTCTACGCCTTCCGCGATACATTGAATGTTTAAATCATGACAAATTTCCAATAGTTTAGCAACGATAACCGCTTTGGTGTTGTCTTGATGAATGTTTCGTACCAGTTCCATATCAATTTTCACATAATCCGGTGACAATTCAGGAAGCAAATTTAGTGATGAATACCCTGAACCGACATCATCCAACGCAATCGAAAACCCATGATCCCGGTAAAATTTTAAAATATTCGATAAGTGATGATAATCGTTTATTTTATCGGTTTCAACCACTTCAAATATTACGGATGACGTTGAGAGGTTCAGTTGGTTCATAAGGTCCATAGTGGTTTTTAGGCAATTACTGGGATCATAAATGGAAGATGGATTGAAATTGATAAACAGTTTATTGGAAATATTTTGATGAACCGACGTTTCAATTGCAGTCATTCGTGCCGCTCGGTCTAATTGAAACAACAAATTCGCATTTCGGGCAATGGAATACATTTGAAAGGGAGAGATCAATTCGTCATTTTTTGTCTTACCTCGCAAGAGACACTCGTACGCAAAAATATTGGTTGGATCTTGCGCGTGAACAATCGGTTGAAAAAACGTAACCATACGGTTTTCGTTTAAAATATCCAACAACCAATCCGATTTGGATAAATGGATGAATTCCAGCAATGACTGCGTTTTTCCCAGGGAACCAATCGTGATGGATTCGTTCACGTCAAGAAATACCACACGGGAATTGGTCATTTCTTCGGAACTAAAATTCTTCTGAATTTCACCGGTAAGCGTATTGAGATTTTGATCGATCAATACTTCGATGACGGTTTTGTTTTCTACTAAATGGTAGGTCAAATCACACTGCCGGATAACTTGCACGAATTTAATCTGCGTATGGTAGGTGGGTGTCCATACATAGAGCTTCCCTGGTGTCGTGATTTTGTGTGGTAAGATTTCACAACCAATACAGCGTCGATCCGAATTGTTCATGCGATGTAATGTCCATACCTATTCAATAAATTTTGTGAGGTATTTTATATGTGGCATTGCAAATGAAAAGAGTCATGGATTGCACCACTCACACTCACCAGGGTCTAATTGCGTGATGCCATCCAGTCTAGGTTTGATTTCTTGATACGGGCAGTCCACGTTTGGGCAGCGCCAAATTTCTTCTTTTGGATGATTGGAAAGCCTTCCGCATTGGCTGCATACAAGGCCTGGAATATAACCGCAAACAGCAAAACCAGGCGTGTTGCAAGATGGACAAAGGGCCTCCATTTTTTGCACCAATTTTTTACCGCATTCCCAGATCACGTTTCTTCGTTTCGGGTTAAGGTGAGCCCGGTTGTCGGTCTCAATCCAGACTTTTGTTCTTGAAAAAGTCGCGTGAATCTGTTGAATCGCGCGCTTAATTTCTTTGCGTGTTGTTATCCCTTTGAAGATCCATTCCGGCTGTTTCTCCCATTCTTTGCCGGGCTTTACGATCACCGCTTGCGGTCCAAAATTGATTTGATTTAAGAATTGCTCTAACTCGTTTTCTGTTTCAATTTCCGCATATTCGGATTGGTTTTTGGTGCTGATATGATTGTGGAAGATTTCGATTTTTCTCTCCGTATCCACAAAGAGTAATGATTCTTGATTGCAATTCATAAAGGGGGTCATGGGATGGGGGCCAAAGGTTCCCTCACTGGCCAAACCATACCGCAATCCGGTTTTCTGTATCCCCGCCATGGCTTTCTTTCTCAGCACGTTTTTTACATCCGATTCCCGCTTGATTTCTCCAGTAAACGTGCCGAACGAATCGGTATTGATTTCATTCGGCACGTGTAATTTCGCGTCAAAAACCAGTTCAAAAAGAGGCTGCAAAATCTGCTCTTTTTTGTGCAATGTGGGAAACGCAACCGTTGTTTGAAAGTAAGGATGACGATCATTGAAAACAAAATTCATGAATGAATTATTGTCCCTGTCCCAAAGAATAGCCCAGTTCACCGTCAAACCGATACAGGTTTTCCGTCTTGATGATTTCAAAATTCGATTGTTGGATTTGTGCTTGCAACTCAACAATATGATGACCTTCGATTGCCGTGTTTTTCTCCGGCATAAAGCGGCAGCGCCAGTGATCCGTGCTAAAGGTTAACGGATTGCCTTTTGGATACACCTTGACACCTCGATTGGTAATCATCACCAAATTCAATGGCGAATCTTTGGTTGCGGCATTCAGTTTATCCCCCAAATCATTTGGGTTTCGGTTGTTTTCACAAACAAAAATATCCACACCATCCAACGTTTTTTTCTGGGGTGTTCTTTGTTTAATCGTTACGGATATTTTTTTGGCATTTTTGGGGTACGAAACCGGGGGGAGTGTTTGTGGTTTGTTTCCTAACCGTTGAATGACCTCATCCGCGAATTCGGAGGTGGAAACCTTTTTTTTGCTGCTTTGTTCGTCAAAAATATCATAAGTATGCATGCCGTCTTCTATGGTTGAAAGCCAAGCGTTTTCTACCTTCTCAGCAATTTCATTTTCCCCCAAATAATTCAGCATCTGAATGCCGCCCAATAACAATCCGCTGGGATTCGCGACATTTTGTCCCGCCCTTCTTGGAGCCGAACCGTGAATGGCTTCAAACATAGCGCATTCCGAACCGATGTTGGCGGATCCCGCTAAGCCAACCGAACCCGCAATTTGAGCCGCGACATCGGATAGGATATCTCCATACAGATTGGGCAATACAATCACATCAAAAAGCTCCGGCTTATCCGCGAATTTGGCCGCACCAATGTCGATTATCCAATGTTCGGATTCAATGTCCGGATATTCTTGTGCCACTTCATCAAACATTTTATGAAACGCGCCATCCGTCAGTTTCATGATATTGTCTTTGGTCATGCAAGTGATTTTTTTGCGGCCCGCGTTTTTGGCGTATTCAAACGCGAACCGAATGATTTTTTCGCATCCCGGACGGGATATTAATTTCAAGCATTGATACACCTCGTCGGTTTGTCTGTGTTCTATACCGGCATACAGGTCTTCTTCGTTTTCTCTTACGATTATGGTATCGATGGTCGGATGCTTTGTGTGAACAAAAGGGTGAAGTGATTTTACGGGCCTCACATTCGCAAAGAGTCCCAGCGTTTTTCGTACCGTCACATTCAGGCTTTTAAACCCGCCGCCTTGCGGGGTTGTAATGGGGGCTTTGTAAAATATTTTGTGTTGCACCAGTTTTTCCCAATCGTCATCTTTAATCCCAGCCGAGTTTCCCTTAAGATACACCTTTTCACCAATTTCGATGGGATCAATTTCGAAATCAGCCCCCGCTTGTTGAAAAATTTTCAAACAAGCGTCCATAATTTCCGGACCAATCCCATCTCCATGCGCAACAGCAATTTTTGTAGCCATATTCTTTCATCTCCTTATATCATGGTATTTTCGTTATAGTTTAGTCTTGAACAAAATATACACAACCTTTTAAATGAAATAATTATCTATGTATAAATATTAATAAATATAATATAAATATTGCATTCATAAGAGCGAAAATGAAATGAACAAGAAATTTGACAATCTTTTTTAAGCAAAAAAAATACTGTGTATTTTTTACTGGATTGCAGTCAAAACAAAATCACAAGTGAAGCAAATTTGATATATGGTCTAACTTCGTACTTGCAACACCTTAGAGGGTTCACGGACCGGAAAAAAAGTTCCTTGTAGTCTGTCCTCAACGAAATAAAAGATCGAAAAAATATTTTCAATTGTTAAACCTTTTTGTTGTTTTTACAACCGCAATTAGAGGGGGGCGATCACGCTATCAACGACACAAATCCATAAATCAAGCTAAATCAACCCTTTATACTAATAAAAGCAGTTGCTATTGAAAAGTATGCCATAACTTTTTGAATATAATAGAATTATGAAATGCGGAGCAGTTGAAAAATAATCACCAAAAGGGTGAGAGCGGTCTATCGTAGAATTTCTTGAATTCGTTGGACTTATCACTCGTCACCGGTCACTAATCACTGTTTTTAGGTTTATATAAGGGGTGAGCTAACATTATTCCAACGCATGTAATAGAGAGATACCATTCGTTTCAAGTGGATGGGTAAGAAATCACCTATCCTTAAATTTTTGATGGTCAATTAAAGTATTTCAGAGTTGAATAGAAGGGGAACATCGACTTCTTGCCGAGTCATATAGGTTTAGGCCTTTACTCATACTTGAATTTCTCTAAAGGTTTTGGTAAATGATTGGTGACTCAAACAAAAATGGACTTACGAAGGAATTGTCGTAAGTCCAGTGTTTTCAGTTATGGAGCTGTGGGGGATCGAACCCCAGACCTTTTGACTGCCAGTCAAACGCTCTCCCAGCTGAGCTACAGCCCCTGTCAACTGCGAATTTTACATGAATTGAACCAGGCATCAAGACTATGATTTGATTAAAATCAGATTATTTTTAACTCACTAACACAACTAAAACAATTTTCGGGATAATTACAGTTAATGTAATTTGTATCTGTCCGTACAAGAAATTTCGTTGACATTCTAAATTTTCGTATCTATAATATTGAATATGATAAATATAACCGTTCCCACAACAACACGTTTGAATTTTCTAAACCATTCAGAGATATTTGCCTGTTTTTCAATGCCGAATCGATTAGCACTCCATCGTTCCGGTTTTAACCCTTCGTCTGATTTTAAAAAAAATATAATACATAATGCACTGAATATAAATTACTTACATTATTACATTCATCATGGGGAAGGTAGCGAAAACTATGGTTCAAACGCAAGCGTCTGTTCAAGAAATCAAACATTTGATTCCTCTCTCCGCACTGGATGAAAGCCAGCGGTTATTCGGCGCAATGGATGAAAACCTGCGCGTGATCCATAACCATTTCGAGTCCCGAGTGGTTTCACGCGGAGACTCATTATCAATCATCGGACCGCCGGATGAAGTTCCTCAAGTGGTCACGTTAGTAGAAGAACTACTGAAATTGGTTCGTCAGGGTGATTCTGTGCAAAGGCGTGATGTCGAGTATCTCTTGGATGCCTCTAAAGGCAAACAACAACAGCCTACCTCAGAAGAATATTCTCCCATTACCATGCCGTTGCGCGGCAAAAAAGGGGCCATTAAACCCAAAACATTCGGACAGCGCAAATATTTAAACTCCATATCCCAAAACGATATCGTGTTTGGAATTGGTCCAGCCGGGACAGGGAAAACGTATTTAGCCATGGCGGCTGCGGTCTCTTGTTTACAGCGGAAAGAAATTAAACGTATCATTCTAACTCGTCCTGCTGTGGAGGCCGGAGAGTCGCTGGGATATTTGCCCGGTGACTTGCGGGCAAAGGTCGATCCGTTTTTACGCCCCTTGTATGACGCGCTGTATGATATGATTCCGGGGGATTTGGTGCACCGGTACATTGAACAAGAAGTGGTTGAAATCGCGCCTCTTGCTTTCATGCGCGGCCGAACTCTGAACAATTCATTTGTGATTTTGGATGAAGCGCAAAATACAACGCAATCGCAAATGAAAATGTTTTTGACCCGGTTAGGATTTAACTCCAAAGCGATTATTACGGGTGATGTTACCCAAACCGATTTGCCAAACGGAAAAAAAAGCGGTTTAATTGAAGTATCAAAAATGCTTAAAGGAATCGAAGGGATCGATTTTGTATACATGTCTCAACATGACGTTGTTCGGCATCCGTTGGTTCAAAAAATTATTCTTGCTTACGATCAGTATGAAAGTAACCAGCAAAATATACCGGCGACAACATTGTCTCCTGGCAAAAGATTGAGGCCGTCATCGGTCCAACTTGATACAACATGAGTAAACCCACGCATCCTTCAGATCAACGTTGGAACAATAAGTATGTCAATACGATCGTTCTTTTTTTTGCTGGTCTGAACGAAAACCGCAATATTTGTTTTGTTCTTGGCGGCGCGGTTTTGTTCCTCTTTTTATTAATCCGGCCTCAAATGGCTATGGACTATCAAGGCTTGGAAGTGAATGAACCGGCTCCCCGTACCGTTTATGCTCCATTTGCCTTTGAATTTGTAGACGAATCCGCTACCGATGCCAAGAAAAAAGAAGCGGTACAAAAATTGAATCCGGTCTACAATCATCAGCCGGACCGGTTGGAAGCCTTGCTCTCCAATCTTGAAATTCTTCAGCAGACGGTACATTCAGTTGACCGGAAAGAAGGACAGAGTATTCAAGAGTGGGGGGAAGAAATCAACTCCCAAGTCCCATTTTCTCTTCCCAACCATAACTATGATATTGAAAATTTTGATATTGCAAATGTGGATATTGCAAATGTGGATTCGGAATCAAACCGGACAACGTTTTATGAACTTTTGTTCCAGTATCGAGACGACAACACGCTTTGGCTTTCCCTACGAGAAACTATCCAAACGGCTATCGGCGAAGGCATTACCAACGAAATTTCTCCCCTTCGCAATGCTCAAGTTTCCTCTTCCGGTACGAAAAACAATGAACCGGGAGTCATCCAAATTATCGACCCGAATGGAGAAGAGCGTGTATCGTTTTCGGGGCAGGAGATATTCACGTTCGAGCAATTTCTAACACGCTTGCTGTTGCAAATGAAGAATGGTTCTTCGGATGAAACGAAAAGCCATTTATTACCCCACTTTGCCGAAGATCTAGTTCAAGCCGTGTATGCCGGACCCACTCTTACCTACAACCAAGAGTTGACGGAGCGTCGTAAGCAGGAAAGGCTGGAACGGGTTACTCCAGTCATCGTACGGATTTCTGAAGGGGAGATAATTGTTGGATATCAAGAAGAGATAACTCCCCGCCAAATGATAATCATTGAAGAAATCGCGCAAAGGATGACGATTTCCACTCCGGCGGAGTTCGGTTATTTACTGCTGTCTATTTTTTTTGTGCTCATGGTGTCCGGATATTGTTACTACTTCTATCCGGTCAATTCGTTTACGGAGCGGTCCTTTTTGGTGATCTTTTTCACCATATTTTTAACCATGTTTTTGGCCAAAGTCAGCGCGTATTTATCATTGGTTGATATTGGATCTTACCGGTTTCAATTTGCGGAATACGGGGTACCGGTAGGCGCATTGGGAGTTGTATTAACCGTATTGTATGATTCCCGCTTTGCCATTTATATTTGTTCCATAACCGCGATCTATTGCGGGTTCATCTTCAGCGGCCAGATGAATAATGTCCCCATATTGAATGTGGTTGTTGCCGCCGCAACCGCCTGGTGTGCTATTTTTTCGATTCATAAAATCCGGCAAAGAACCGATTTATACCGGGCCGGCGGGGTGGTTATTGTGGTCGGCAGTATATTAATTTTTACTCATACATTGTTTCATGCCGAACAATTTCAAACGTTTGGCGCAGCCGTAGAATCGCTAAAGTGGTCTTTGTTATGGTCCGCCGTAAACGGCTGTTTGGTTGCGATCTTATCCGTCGCTTTGCTCCCCGTATTGGAAGAACTGCTTGGCATCACCACCGATATTAAGTTACTGGAACTTTCACAGCGAAACGCGCTGCTTAAAAAATTAGAGGAAGACGCGCCCGGTTCCTATCAGCATACCATGCGAGTGGCGACCTTGGCGGAATCGGCCGCGGAAGCCATTGGAGCCAACACGTTATTGACCCGGGTGGGCGCGTACTATCACGACATCGGCAAAACGGTGAAACCGCAGTATTTTGTGGAAAATCAGCATACCAAAGCAGACCGCGCCAAGCACTCCAAAATATCCACCAATATGAGTTGCATGATCATTCGCAATCACGTCAAGCACGGGTTGGAAATCGCGAAGCAGTACAATTTGCCGATAGTTATTCAGGATTTTATACCGGAACATCACGGCACCACATTGATGACCTATTTTTATCATGAAGCCTTGGCGGAGCAGGAAAAAGAGGGGACAGTAAAAGAAAAGGATTTCCGATATCCCGGACCGAAACCGCAGTCAAAAGAAACGGCTATCCTTATGCTTTCCGACGCATTGGAAGCAACTTCACGCACGCTCGAAAATGTGTCTGAACGGGAAATCCGGCAGTTGGTGCGTAAAATCATTAATGACCGCTTCATGGACGGGCAGTTTGATGAGTGCAATTTGACACTGCAAGATTTGCATACCCTGTATCAATCGTTTTCGGAATCCTTGCTGCACACAATGCATCAACGAATTGTCTATCCGGAAAAACCGACTTCCGATAAACAGCCGCTCTCATCAAACCCCTCCGCGAAACAAGCCGCTCAACAAAGCCCTGCTCCCCCGTCTGCAGCGGATTCAAACGAACATAATGAAGAAGAAGATAAACCGGTTGCGATCAAACAAAAATGAAGCCTCAATTGAACATATATTTCTCCTCTTCGAATGAATCGATTCCCTTCGATGAGAGCCATCATACCCGGTTTATTGCGGCAGTATGTTCCGCCTTTCAAGTGCAACAGGCCGGCATCTCGATTTCTATCATGGATGATCAGGAAATGCAGGAATTGAACCGGCTATACCGGGGTATTGATGCATCCACGGATGTGCTTTCGTTTGCGCAAAACGAAGGAATTCCAATGGCGGCATCCATTTCACTGGGAGATATTGTCATCTCCTATGAGACGGCAATAAAGCAAGCGGAAGAATATCAACACTCTCTGCAAAATGAAATTGACGAATTGATTTTTCATGGCATGATGCATTTGCTTGGGTTTGACCATGAAACGAATATAATGGAATGGAAATCGGCGGAAATCCGTGCTATCGAACAGTTGGAATCGGTCGGCAGTCCCTATATACCATACGGTTTAATTGGAGTTGAAACGTAACTGTTTTCCATGCAAAATAGAAACGAAATACGATAACTTTTTTGGTAAAGGAGAAGGTAATTCCAACCTTATGAATTCAGATGAGTCTGGCTTATATGAGCAGCAATTTTTAAACAACTTCAGTTCGATTACAGAAGTATCCACTACCATTTTCACAATAGAAATCGTCATCTTTTGTCTGTGTTTACTTGCATCGGGATTATTGTCCGGTTCAGAGACCGCGTTGACGTCGATGAGCAAATTGCGCATCAAACGCCTGTTCAACGAAGAAGACGATTCCTTCAGAAAATTAGAACCATGGCTTCATGAGCCGAACCGCTTTTTAATCACCATTCTTGTCGGCAACAACTTCATTAACATTCTGGCTTCCGTGTTGGCCGCGCACCTGAGCGAGGTGTATTTGGAATCGTTAGGTTTCAGCGAAAGCGTCGCGTTCAGTTCGGCCGTGGCGGTTGCGGTTACAACGTTTTTGCTTCTTGTTTTCGGTGAAATTCTGCCCAAGATATTTTGCAAAGAACATGCTGTTAAGGTTTCATTGCACGCGATCGGCCCGCTGGATTTTTTAAGCAAGATCATTCATCCGGTCAGTATCTTTTTTATCTTTTTATCCAATGCTGTTCTCAAAATATTTGGGGGGAATACGATTCAGGAAGTGCCTTTGTTAACAGAAGATGACGTGAAAACGCTCATTGAAGTCAGCGAACGGGAAGGTGTGTTGGAACCGCATGAAACGGAAATGATTGCCAGCATTATCGAATTTGATGAACGGCCGGTCAAAGAAATTATGACTCCGCGGGTGGATTTTAAAGCGATTCCGCTAAATATGCCCGTTTCGGAAGTCATTGAAGAAGCGATCAAATACGGCCATTCCCGCATCCCGGTGTATGAAAACGACTTGGATCATATTGTCGGCATTTTGTATGTGAAAGACCTCCTGCGGGTGGAATTTCGTGAGAAAGACATCGCGTTGGATAAAATCATCCGTCCTGCCATTTATATTCCTCACACCAAAAAGATGGATGAAGTCTTAAAAATGTTTCGTTTGAAACGGACTCACATTGCGATTGTGGTGGATGAATATGGAACGACCGATGGTTTGGTGACGATTGAAGACTTATTGGAAGAAATCGTTGGGGATATTCAGGATGAATATGATTTGGAAGAGCCGGAGTATGAAATCAAAGACAACCAAACCATTATGGCGGACGCGAAAATTGATTTGGATGATTTAGCCCGGATTCTTGAAGTGGAATTTCCTGCGGCGGATGTGGAAACATTGGGAGGATTTATCTCGCAACTGATTGGACGGGTGCCTAGAAAAGGAGAACAGGTGGAGTATGAAAATTTGCGGTTTTCCATCTTGGATTCCGATGAACGGAAAATCAGCAAAGTAAAAATTATGACCAATGTCAAACGAAAAGAAGATTTAATTCTTCAAAACAGCTACTCGGAACAGTCCGCATCTTGATTTTTATTGCGGTTACGAGTTTAGTATTACTCCTCAACTGAGGGATATTGATCGTTAAGGACTCATTGTGATTCGTAGCCTTTTCCACTTTGGTGTTGGTTTGAGTTTCTGCTTTTTCACGACTTCCTCTCTATTGGCAGATAAACTCTATTTGACGAATGGAGATGTCGTCAGCGGAAGCGTAATCTCTATGGAAGAAAATCGTTTAAAATTGGAATCTTCCATAATGGGTGAAATTACCATTCCGTGGGAATCGGTCAAAGGAATAGAGACCAATCAGCCGATCTCTCTCATTCTGCAAAATGGTGATCGTATTACCGGAAATTTGGTATCCGATCATGGATTTGAATTGCAATCCGATCTTTATAACAATGTAACTCTCCCCAAAAACCGGATTCATGGAATCGGCATTGAGTCGAATATTCAGTTACAGAACGATCTACAATCGGCCAAAGACACAATCGATAACATATCGTCTTCCTTGTCCATCCAAAATAAAACGGTTGAAGAATTGCAAACCCAATTGGCTGAAGTAACAGAACTCGACCAATTATGGGGGGGATCCGTTTCGTTAATGGGCGGGTTAAAAGCCGGCAACCGCGAAGCATTCGATTTGTATTTTGAATCCGAAGTGGTTCGCGAAACCGACACGGAAGTGTTAACCCTGCGCGGTGATTTTGGGTATGGAGAATCGGAAGGTGTAGTCGATACGACCGAAGGAAGAGTGCAATCCAATTTACGGGTATTCTTTCAAGAAAAAACCTTTGCGTTTGGGGACGTTCTTTTTGAGCATGACCGTTTTGAAGATTTAGAATTGCGGGTCGACGGCACCATCGGTAGCGGGTATCAGTTTTGGAAAACCAAGGATTCCCATTTTTCATTGGATGCCGGCGCCGGCGCGTCTCATGAGACGTTTCGCTCCGGCGGGTCTGATTCGGAAGCGATTTTGCGTTTTGGAGCGGAATTCAGCAAAGTCCTGTTTGGGAAAACAAAGTTCACACAAAGCTTAACTGTTTTCCCCAGTGTCGGCGCGTTCGGTGAAGCACGTCTGATTTCGCGTTCGAATTTTTCAACGCCGATTCTGGATTCGCTATCTTGGAATTTATCGATTATTGACGAATTTGATACCGACCCGAGAAGCGCGGATATTAAAAAAAATGACGTTGCGGTTCGCACCGGTTTGTCATACAGTTTCTAACTTTTCGCTAGCATTTTTCATCCTTCACCTTTTATTATCCATCGAATTTTCTTAAACTGGTCTAACTTATTATCGAGGGCCTCTATGTCTGCATATTCACTCAGCGGTTTAGATTATGTCTGTATGATCGTCTATCTAATCTTTACCATTTTGTTTGGGATCTATCTGGGAAGAAGAATCCGCACCGGTAAGGATTATTTTTTGGCCGGAAGAAATTTGCCCTGGTGGGCCATTGGCATGTCGCTGGTGGTATCGGATATCGGAGCGATTGATATTGTTGGTATAGCCGGTGCCGCCTATATTTCCGGTATTGTGTTAGGGAATTTTGACTGGCTGGGCAGTATTCCAGTCATGGTGATCGGCGGAATGCTATTCATCCCTTATATCTGGCGTTCCGGAGCATACACCGTCCCGGAATTTTTAGGGAAGCGGTATAACCCGGCCGTTCGTACGATCATGTCGCTGATCTGGGGAATATTCCTTGCCTGCAACTTAGGCATAATGCTGTTTGCCACGGCCAAAATGCTGGGAGTCATGCTGGACTGGAACACAGCGTTATCGATAATTGTTTCTGCTGCTGCAATAGGGTTATATACACTTATTGGCGGTTTGGCGGCTGTTGTTTATACAGATGTGATTCAGTGTATTGTGATGTTTATCGGTTGTACGATCGTTTTATGCATGGGATTGTACGCGGTCGGCGGATTCGGAGAATTAATGACACAGGTTCAAGCATTGGGAGAAGAATATAAGCACCACTTTGATTTGGTTATTCCAGCAGATGCCGATACCGATTTCCCCTGGTCAGGGATTTTGTTTGGTTTGGGCTTTGTGTTGGCTCCCGCATATTGGTTTACCAACCAGTCGATTGTGCAACGCTGTTTTGCTGCCCGGTCTGAGTTTGAAGCCAAAGCTTCTTTAATGTGGGGTGCTATCCTCAAAACATTTATCCCAATCGTTATGGTGATACCGGGCATCATCGCCATTTTGTTAATCGAACCCGTTACAGACGCGGATGAAGCCCTGCCTACCTTAATCCGCAATATGCTGCCTCCCGGTTTGCTGGGGATATTCTTCGCGGCATTTTTGGCGGCGTTTATGTCCAGCGTTGACTCATGCTTGAACTCGGCTGCCACACTTTGGACGCAGGATATTTACCGGCCGTTTGTGAATGCAGATAAACCCGATGAACATTATCTTGTGATTGGAAGAATTGTTACGGTGTTTTTCATCTTGTTTGGAACCGGATTCGCGTTTTATGTGGAATATGCCGGTAAAGGCATTTATGAGATGATTCAAACCTTGTTATCCCTCTTTCAAGGGCCAAGTTTGATGCTGATTATCCTGGGTATCCTTTGGTGGCGGACAACCGGTATCGGCGCGTTGACCGGGTTAATTTTAGGATTGTGTACTTCTACGCTATTATTGCTGATAAACTATTTCTCAACGGTTCAACTCTTTAAAATTGAAGACCCATTTTTATACATTGCATTTTGGTCATTCTTGGTATCGATGATATCTGCAATTATAGTAAGTCTGCTTACCCGGCCGGAACCGGAAGAGAAACTCAACGGATTGGTTTTCCGTTACAGGAGCGCAGCCAATGGATGAAAATCAAGTGCATCCCGTTACAGAATTCTTAAGCCCTATTCTTGATCCTATCGCGCAAGTGCTG
>CAYVAZ010000002.1:0-33341 GCA_964449065.1 uncultured bacterium | reverse complement strand
GATGATACCCGGCGAGGCGCTGCGGCAGTTGATTCTTGCTATCCCGTTAAGCGGTGCGAAAGCATTGTTTATTTTATATCCGATTCTTTTGATTATTTGGGTGCTGATGTTTAAAAAAGAAGAAGTGCAGGGAAAACTGAGCCTTTGGGGTGATAAAACCATCGATATCCGGCCGTTTGCGATTATCGCGTTAATCGGTCAAATCATCATCTATTCCATCTTTTAATGAGGAACCTTATGCGAAATTTATATGTACTCTTACTGATATTCATTTGTTTTTCCGCGGCCGCTCAAGGATTGATAACGAAACGTGTGTTCGGTCCGGAGCATCCGGGACCGTATAAGCACCCTGCATCGATTACCGAGTTGGCGAATGGTGATCTTTATATAGCCTATTACGGCGGTTCGGGTGAGTATTCGGATGACACTGCCGTATTCGGTTCACGTCTGGCAAAGGGTGCGGATGAATGGGAGATGCCAAAGAAAATTGCGGATACACCCTACCGTTCAGAAGGGAATCCGGTGGTTTGGCAGGCCCCGGACGGCAACGTATGGCTGTTTTATGTGAATAACTACGGTGAAACTTGGTCGGACGCCATCGTGAAATGCAAAATCTCTGAAGATGGCGCGCGAACATGGACTGACCCAATCGTGATGTCGTTTGAACCGGGATCGATGGTGCAAGGGCAGCCGATTGTGTTAAACTCAGGTGAGTATTTGCTGCCAATGTATCATGAAAAGGGCGGCGATACCGAAATGTCAGCTGCCGATACAATGTCGTACTTCTTTCGGATCAATCCTGAAACCATGCGGTGGAAGGCCACCGGCCGTATCTGGTCTGAAATGGGTAACTTGCAGCCCCATGCGGTGCAACTCAGTGATGATCATTTGATCGCGTATATGCGCAGGGGAGGGGATTATGAGCCAACGGATGACGGCTGGACGCTGCGGGCGGATTCGTTCGACGGCGGCGAATCCTGGACAGACGCGAAGCGCTCGCAGTTTAAAAATCCCAATGCCGCGATTTGCTTTATTCAATTGGCGAACGGGCATCTCTTGCTGGTTTATAACGACCACATGTATGAGCGCACACCGTTAACTGTTGCGGTTTCAACCGATAAAGATAAGACCTATCCGTACCGCAAGAACATTGCAGAGGGAGATAACACCTTTGCCTATCCGTACGCGATTCAAACCAGCGATGAGATGATTCATGTCGTCTATACCACCAACAGCCGGACAACGATCATGCATGCCGTGTTTGATGAACACTTTATTTTGGCAGATGAAAACGAAGAGTAATCATTTGCCTTTCATCAATGGCCGCATCCAACGCAGATAATCCATCTCCGCGTCTTTCTTGGGAAAGGCCCGTTCGCTTACATCGCGCACATCTTCAATTGTATAAACGGCATGAGGGTTGTAGGTCTTAATCTGCTTCAAAATTTCATTTAAATTTCTTCGTTTTATAACCGTAAATAAAACGTTTACCGCACCGGTATTTCCTTCAGCAGGAATGTTTGTAAAGTGCATTTTATTGAGCATAAAATAATTGATGAGTTGCTTTGCGGGTTTACGGGTGATAATCCGGACAAGCAAATTGCCGATGGCGAGTTTATTTTCCACATAGACACCGACATAATTTCCACAAGCGTACCCACCGGCATAAGCCAGGAAATTAAAAACGTTATCCATATTGGAGATGACTTGGCTTACAATTAAGAGCCAAACAAATACTTCAGAAAATCCAAGTAATGTTGCAATTAAGCGTTTGCCTCTGGTGATAAAAACGATACGCAATGTTCCTATGGTCACATCCGTAATGCGGGCAAAAAAGATGATGAACGGCAACACCCAGGGTAATATTTTCGGATCAATCCATACGGTAAAATCCATGATATACCTCACAACGACAAGAGATTATTGGTAAACTATTTTCACCATAATTGACAACAATCAATTGAGAAGGATGAATAGATGAAAATGTTTCAATTCTTTATGTTTTATCTTGCTGTTTTGCCTTTACTCATGATCACAGCCCACAGTCAGACCAAAACACCGGATTTAAATCAAACCGCTTTGCTGCTGGAAGAAGACATGAAAGAGCGGTTTATGATTGAAGGGCAAATCGCTCCTAAACTTCGTCTCCCAACCGAACAGGTTCCATTTGTCTCATACAATATGCCGGATAATGCCTATATGACGGGCATGTACCTCGCATCGCAAACTTATCGCTGGTTGGCTGAACCATCTCCCGAAGCCAAAAAGAATGCGAAAGAAGCCTGTGAAGCCCTGCACAAGTTGATCGAAGTAACCGGAAAGCCAGGATTGTTCGCACGTTCGTTCCTGCCATGGGATATGCAGTATCATGATGATGGCGAGTGGCACCGCTCGGCGGATAGAAACTACCGCTGGCGGGGGGATGTATCCAGCGACCAAGTGGATGGGTATATGTACGGATGCAGCGTTTATGCCGAGCACCTCGCTTCGGAGGAAGAAATCAAGCGGATGGCAGAAGACTGTGCCGCGATTTGTACACACATTGAAGAAAACGGGATGAAAATCACCGATGTGGATGGCGAACCGACTCTATGGGGGCGCTATGATTGGGACTATGTCACCACCACGGAACCGATGAACGCGTTATTGTGGCTTCAGCATTTAAAAGTCACCGCGCAATTGACCAAGGATCCGAAATGGGAAGAAAAATACCGCGAGTTTGCGATTGATAAAAAGTATGCGGAAATTGCTTCAAAAGCCTATTCGGGAGAACCGGGGCTGGATGGGGAGATTAATCACTCCGATATTACTCTTCATTTTTTAGCCTATGAACCGTTGTTTCGGTTGGAGAAGGATGAAGCCATCTTACCGTTTTACCAAAAAAGCCTTGATCAATCATGGGAATATATTCAAAAGATCAATCAACCGTATTTTACGTATTTGTATGCTGCAATTACCGGCAAACGGGATCTTCCACATCTTGAAAAAGTAACAGAAAACTTGAAATCGTTTACGTTTGATATTTATTGGAACAAAGCAACCCGCGACCGTTATGCGAAAAAATATGATTTGGATTTAGAACCCACCAAACCGGATGTCCTGCCCAAAGATGGAGAACCGCTTCCCTATGCCTGGTGGGATAAGACGTGGTCTATTCTCGTGCATGATCCCTATCAAGTTCCAGCAACCACGATACCAAGGCCGGATGCGGGCATGGAATATACCGGCCTGCACTGGACGATCAGTTATTGGCTAGGCAGGGCAGAAGGTTTTATTTCAGAAGATGAATAAGCAATTTAGATAAAAGAGGTTGTATAATGATTAAACAATTTTTCTCTCTCATAACATTTCTATTTGGAGTTGTAATCTACATTCACGCGCAGGAAAGTGTGCCGCTTTATACAAAATATGAAGCGCAATTTAAAGTGGATAGTGAAAATGCCAATCCTTTCTTTTCCAATGAAATTCAAGTGGATGCTGTGATTGCGCATGAAAACGGCAAACAATGGATAGTGCCATGCTTTTATGATGCCACGCTGGATTGGAAAATGCGTTTTGCTCCGATGCTTGAAGGGCTGCACTCTTATGAGATAACGGTTCAAAAAGATGGGACTGAATCCACTGTTTTGAAAGGAACATTTGATGCAGTTGCTTCCAACTCAAAGGGATTTATTCGTGTGAGTAAAAAAAATCCCCGCTTGTTCGCGTTTGACAATGGAGATTCATACTATCCGCTTGGGCAGAATTTATGCTGGGTGAATCCGGCGCAGACCAGTACGTGGGTTTCGTATTTGGAAGAATGCGAATCCGCAGGGATCAACTGGATACGCATCTGGATGGTCTCATGGGGAAATACAGAGTTGGTTTGGACTCCCCGAAACGGCCGCTATCACGGCTATGAGCGTTACGACATCAATAACGCCCGCATGTTGGATGATATTTTTGCGGAAGCCGAAAAACGGGGTATCTATATTGAGTTGGTGATCAATCACCACGGGCAGTATTCCCGGCAGACCAATCCGATATGGAATGAAAATCCATACAACGTTGCCAATGGTGGATTCCTGCGCCATCCCCAGCAGTTTTTTACGGATGAAACCGCGAAACAGCATTACCGCAACCGCCTGCGGTATTTGGTGGGAAGGTATGGCTACAGCACCAGCCTAATGGCATGGGAATATTGGAACGAAGTCGATCTCACAACCGGATACGATTATGAGACGGTCTCTGACTGGCACCGGGAGATGTCTTCCTATTTCGATGAAATTGATCCGTACAAGCATTTGCGTTCCACCAGCGCATCCAGCAACTTTCATGGAAATTATATGACCGATGGGATGCACTTCATACAGTCGCATAATTACCGCACCAATATTACCGGGACGGTGCAATCGTTAGCGAATTATGCCGCAGAGAATTATCCAAACTACCCGCATTTTCATGGTGAATTGTCTTATGATTACCGCGGTCCGAACACAGAAGATAAAGACGGGGTGATTCTGCACAATCAATTGTGGTCATCGGTTCACAGCGCGGATGCGGGAACCGCGATGACCTGGTGGTGGGATAATTGGGTGCGTCCCTACAATCTCTATCCGAAATTCCGTGCTGTCGCGAATTATGTGGAAGATATTGACTGGATCAGCGAGAATTTCCAGCCGATTGAAGCGGAGGTAAAACCGCATCCGGAAAATGTAGTGGATTTAAATATCCTTCCGGTGGTGGGGTGGGGGCCTACCCGTTCTGAAGAATTTACTGTTCACCGAGATGGATTGATTGAAAGCATTCACGATTTGTCTTCATTTGTTCACGGCTCCAATCACCGGAATATGTCTCCCAATCCAACTTTTATCTTTTTGAATGATTTGCCCACTCAATTTGGGATGGAAATTCAAACCATTGCCCGCGCAGGGAGTAATTTGTCTATTGCCGTGAATGATAAAACCGTATTAGACCATAATTTCCCTTCATCTTCAAACGATTACACCCCTGATAAGAAGCGCTTTGAGGTTCCGTTACCCGCGGGTCCGGCGCGCGTATCCATTCAAAATACAGGAAAAGATTGGATTAATGTACAACGGTATTGGATAGAAGATTACGCGGAACGTATTCAAACTTACGCAATCGGCAATTCAACAAAAGCGCTGGTTTGGTTGCAGGATTCCACCCATAAATTTGCTGCCATTGATGAGTTTGATACCGAGAATCCACCGCATCCAACAGAAGTCACGATTCCGTCACTGCTAAACGGTAAGTATAAAGCGGAACACTTTGACACATACAAAGGTACCCCTATATTGTCACAAATCTTGTTGGTTTCCGACAATAGGCTAACATTTCCTGTTTCGGTACTCAATAAAGATACTGCTTATCGAATAGAATTACAAACTTCTACTATAGAGCATTCGAACCGGTATTGACCGGAATTTTGGAGGTAAGGCTGCATGTTTGAATTTTTAATCCACCACAAAAAGACCATCATGACCTATACATTATGGTTGATCATACCGTCATTTATTGTCATGTACGGTGTCGGCCAGTGTTCCGTCCCCCCGCAGCACCGCTGGGTTGCCAAAGTGAATGGGGAAAAGATATACGAATCGCAATGGCGCAACCGGATGGACCAAATTCGCGGCCAGGAGCAAACGGATTTGGATGATGAATATGTTCGCCAGCAAGCCCTGGCAACAGAAATTATCTTTGAGATTTTCCGGCAAAAGTCGGACGAATGGTCCTTGGCGACAACCGACGGTGAAATTAAAGCCCATATTGTCAACAATCCTAATTTTCAGGACGAGAACGGCAATTTCATTGGCAATCAGCAGTATACACAATTACTCTATCAAAACGGTGTGCATCCGATCGTTTATGAAGAAAACGTACGCATGCAACTGACACAGGATAAAGTGAGAACCGTCGCGCAAAATGCTTTCGCCAACGCGAAACCTGATCAAACTCGGAGTGAACAGCAGCGTAAAAGCAAAGCGGAGATTGAATTTTTAGCCTTTCAACCGTCTGCCTACACTGATGAAGTCGAAGTAGACGATGAAGGAATGCAAGCCTATTTTGAAGAAAATCAAGAAGACTACCGGGTTCCACAGCAACGCAAGATTACTTACGTTCAATTTAAACCATCGGAATACCGTAGCAAAGTGAATGAGTTGATCAGCGACGCGACAACCTTTCAGCGCTTGTTGGAGCGGTATTTTGAAGAAAACCGTCAAAATTATGAAATCCCGGAACAAGTGCGGGTTGAACGGTTAACCTATTCAGCGGAACAATTGAAAAACGCTGTATCTGTAACCGATGATGAACTGAAAGATTATTATGAAGCGAACAAAAGCAAATATCAAACCGGTGAACGGGTAAAAGTCCGCTATATTAAAGAACCGCTGGCCGCGATTGCGGAAACGCAAGATGTCACGGAAGGAGCAATAGAGGATTACTACGAAAAAAACAAGTTCCGGTATGAACACGATGATCAGGTAAAAGCCAGACATATTCTTATTAAAGTACGGAATAACGCTCCCGCTTCCGAACTCGCAGCGGCCAAAGAAAAGATTGAAGCGATCAAAGAGGAAATCATCAACGGTTTGCCGTTTGAAGAAGCCGCCAAGAAGTATTCCGAAGATACCGGAAGCGCTCTAAAAGGCGGCGATTTGGGATACTTCGGCCGGGGAAGAATGGTGCCGGAGTTTGAAGAATCCGCCTTTTCTCTTCCATTGGGGCAGGTATCGCCTCCAGTAAAAACCGACTTTGGGTATCACATTATCAAAGTGGAGGACCGCAAAGAGGCCGGGACAGATTCATTGGAAGAAGTGCGGGATGAAATCGCGGATACGCTGAAGAAACAAAAAGCAGTCGCGGAATACCGCCAAAAAGCCAAAGAGATTGATTCGTTAAACGCAACCGGAAAAGAAGTTCAAGAAACCGGATGGATCAAAAGAGGAGAGCCGATCCCAAACATACCGGAAACCGACCGCCTGTATTTTTCATCATCGGCGTTTATGAACCTGCCCGGCACAGATATCAAATTCAGCGGGAACAACTTAACCGAAAATTTATATCTGATCGAAACCGTTGAACGTCAAGAATCGCAACCCTTGCCGTTAGAAGAAGCGAAAGACGATGTCGAAGAAGATTTACGATTAGAAAAAGCCGAAGATGTAGCCCGCCAGGCCGCGGAAGCGGATATCGTGCGGATTAAAAGCGCATCCGTACCCTTGGAAACAATTGCCGAAGAAAGAGACCTTCAATTAGTTACGTCTCAATTGTTTGGACGCGGAGATCAGTTCGTTCAAGGCTTTGGTCCCAATCCCACCCAAATTATCAACTCGGCCATGACGATGGAAACCGGTGAAGTCGATGGGCCATTCCAAACGGCCACCGGCTATCACATTATTCGTTTGTTGGCACGGGAACCGGCGCATTTGCCGGAACTGGAAGAAGTGGAATCCCAGGTCAATCAAGCTTTTATCGCGCAACGCGCGAAAGAAATGGCACGCACGGCCGCCAACACATTTGCTGACCGGGTGTACGCGGATCAAGTTGCCTTATCTGAAGGCGCTGAGAATTCCGGTTTTGAAAGTCAAACGACAGGCTTCTTTTCCCAAAACGATCCCATTCCAGGAATCGGTAGAAAACCCGAACTTACTTCAGCGGCCTTTGAAATGGATGAGGGAGATATTTCGGTTGCCATCGAAACCCTTCAAGGCTTTGCGCAGCCCGGTATACAGGACCCGCCGGTGGATTCGTATTTCATCATCCAATTGGATGAAATCAAAGAAACGTATTTACCGGAACTTGCAGAAGTGAGAGAAGATGTGGAACGCGATTATAAGTTGGTCTTGGCTGAAGATATCGCGATTGAAAAAGCCAAAGAAACGTTAGAAAAAATTAAACAAGCCGTAGAGAATGCGGAACCGGTTTCCGCTACCAGAACCATCGAATTGAAAGAGTTTGCGGATATCGACGAACAGAATACTGCCGGTGATAAGGTTAAGTATAATCAACCGTTTGAAATCACAGGAAACGGACAGATTCCGGGGGCGCAGCGTTCATTGGCGTTGGCAAAAACCGCCTTTGCTTTGCAGCCGAGTGAGATATCGGGATTGGTGTATACCTACTCCAAAAAAATCAACGATGAAGGCAAATTGGTAAACGATAAATTAACCGGGGTATACATCGCTCAAGTTCTTGGAAAACCCGATCCGGAAGAAGAAGACCCATCGGATCAGCGGCAAATAAGTGATGCCCAAATCGCCCGGTTTATGGAGCAAGCCGCTCAACGTTATGCGTTTTCCGCCTGGATTGATGAAGTCAGTGCGACAGCCAGAATTGAATACCAGATGGATATCATCAAGCCGGACGATACCGATGATATTCAGCAAACGGAAAACACACTGGAATCGTAAATTCTATCAAAACGCTATGGATAACTGATGACAGGTTGGCAGGGGAAAACACCGCATGTTGTACACTGGAAGTTCTACACAATATGCGGTTTAACATTTTGGTTAATCCTACCGCTTTATTTTATGTGGAGACGTTTTCGAACGGTTCAATACACTGCGTATTATCTTGACAGTAGCGGTGCGGGAAAAAATAACTCGGTTAATCCCGGTCATAACCGATTTTTTGAGAAGTCTCGTATAGACCGGATTGATTATGTTCAAAAATCCTCTTTAAACCATCTTTTTGATGTATACATTTATTCCACCCATCCACAAATTCCACCTATCGTTTTTCCCTCAGTAAAAATTCCTGTAGAGATTATTAAGTCATACCAAGATTTGATTGCAGAAGCAAAAGAGAAAAATAAGATTAAGAATATAGCGATTCCGGTTTTACAGTAATTTAACGCGTTTACACGTTGCCGAACCGGACTAAATTAGAATATAATGCTCAACTCAATCATTTATATGGCACTGTATTGGATGACTTAAGAAATGGTGATGGCAAATCAAGAAGAACAAAAGCCGGTAGAGCATGAGAACAAACCGCAAAATGTCATTGAGGTTAAGAAACTGGTTCGCGCGTTCGGTCCCCTGCGGGTATTGGACGAAGTGACTTTTAATATTCCCCGTGGAAAAACAACGGTCATTATGGGGGGCAGCGGTAGCGGAAAATCTACGCTGCTGAAACATATTATCGGATACATGAAGCCTGATTCTGGTCAAATCTGTTATGACGGGGAAGACATTGTTCCGATGAATGAAGAAGAACTGGATCCCATCCGTAAACGCTTTGGAATCCTATTTCAAAACGGGGCATTATTCAATTCCATGACGGTAGGCGATAATGTTGCTTTACCGATTGTGGAGCATACCGATTTGGATAAAAAAATCATTCGAATGATCGTTAAGATGAAATTGGAGTTGGTCGGTCTCCGCGGCTTTGAAGAGTTTATGCCGTCCCAAATTTCCGGTGGAATGAGAAAGCGGGTCGGTTTGGCTCGAGCCATTGCATTGGATCCCGAAATTGTGTTTTATGATGAACCGTCCGCCGGTCTTGACCCCATTACAGCGGCAGTGGTAGACGACTTGATGATGGATTTGTCGCATAAATTAAACATTACCTCGGTGGTGGTTACCCACCATATGGATAGCGCGTTTAAAATCGGTGATAAACTGGTGTTTTTGCATGGCGGAAAAATAATAGAAGACGGTCCGCCGGAGGTGTTCAAAAATTCGGAAGTGCCGTTGATCAAGCAGTTCGTTAACGGCTTGGCGGATGGGCCGGTACCGTTTCAATTGTCCGCGGATAATTATATTCAAGATTTGTTGGAAGTGAGATAACAATGGCGTTCACCAATTTAACGGAAATCCGCGTGGGATTAATGGTGGTTTTGTCCATTACCTTGTTGGTGGCGTTGTCGATTGCCGTCGGCCAGTTGGACGATTTGCTCACCGATACCATCAGTATCAAAATTGAGATACCCGATGTGGCCGGCTTAGAAGAATACGCTCCGGTCAAATACTCTGGTGTTCCCATCGGTAGAGTGATGAGGATCGAATACAACGAAACCATTGATAAGGCCGTGATCTACGCCAACATACGCAGAAATTCGCCTGTCAGTTTGGATTCAATCTGTGAACTGGCGGCATCCAGTATGCTTTCGCCTTTGTATGTTGAAATCTCTGGCGGCAGCAGAGAGCAAAAACTCAAATACTTATTGCAAGACAACAAAATCAAAGAAGTGGATATTGTGTTAGAGGCACAGCCCTATTTATCCATCAGCGACTTGTACGCGCTTGCCGGCGATGTAAAAAACACATTATTAAAAGCCCAAACCACGTTGGATAATTTGAATGAACCTTTAATGGTTGCGGGCGATTTGATTAACAATATCAGTCGTGAATCCCTCTCGCTTTTGAATCACTTGGATGCTTTCGTAACCAATGGATATGTGCTTGTGGAAGAGACGTTTGGAAATACCAACCGGTTCATAGTCAGTGCCTCTGGAGAGGTAATGCCTATGTTAAAACGCTTTCGGAAAAGCAGCGAAAAACTGGACCCGCTCTTAAGTGGAATCAATGACAAACTCACGCTGTTGTTGGACGATGCGGACCGTCTCATTCAAGACATAAATCCAGAGATGAAATCGATTGCGCAGGAAATTAAATCCACCATTCAAATCCTGCAAGTCCGGATCAAGAATATAGATAATAGCCTGGTCACGCTGCTTGCGGATGCCGACCATTTAATCCAACACAACAGGCCCGATTTTGATGCCATGATAAAAAACCTAAATCGTACCTCACAGAATTTAGATTTATTGTTAGAGCAGCTCGCGCAACACCCATGGCGTGCGGTATGGAAAACCGATGCGCGACGCCAACCGGTTAAAGTCTCGCCGGATTGGAATCCCGATTTATCCAAACCATGAATATTTTAATTGCCCCAAACGCGTATAAGGAATGCCTGTCCGCTCCAGAAGCGGCAAAAGCGATCGCAACCGGTGTTCGTGAAGCATCCCCTTCTTCGAATTGTATGATCATTCCTCTTGCGGATGGCGGTGACGGAACCGTTGATGCCTTAGTATCCGCAAACGACGGCGAATACATCAAGTTGCAAGTCAACGATCCATTGATGCGCCCCGTACAGGCGAAATATGGTTTGATTGATGATGGGAGTACCGCTGTTATCGAGATGGCGGAAGCATCCGGCTTGCGGTTGCTGCAAGAAAGCGAAAAGAATCCCTTAAAAACATCAACATATGGGACGGGTGAACTGATTGTGGATGCACTCAAACGGGGCGCTAAGCAAATCATCATCGGCATCGGTGGCAGCGCGACAACGGATGCCGGCATCGGTATGGCGGCCGCATTGGGATACCGCTTTTTGGATGCAAACGGAAATGAACTCTCACCTCATGGTGAATCGATGAGGCGGATTGTGAAAATTGATACCACTCATATATTGCAGGCTTGTTTCAACGCAGAAATCAAAATTGCCTGCGATGTTACCAATCCACTGCTTGGCACACAAGGAGCCGCTCAAGTATACGGCCCGCAAAAAGGCGCATCACCGGAAATGGTGAATGAACTGGAAACGGGGTTAAAGAATATCGCGGATTGCATACAACAAACCTTAGGTATATCCGTTCATACTATTACCGGCGGAGGTGCGGCAGGCGGGCTTGGTGCGGGTCTTATGGCGTTTTGCCGCGCTGAAATTCATTCCGGTTTTGAATTAATATCCTCAATCACAAACTTAGAAGAGGCGATTAAGACATGCGATTTAGTCTTCACCGGAGAGGGGAAAATCGATCCATCTACCGCTTTCGGAAAAGTGCCTCATGGTGTTGCAATGCTTGCCAAGAAGTACAATAAACCGGTAACCGCATTTGCAGGGATAATTAACGGCAATCTGGATAAATTATATGAAGATGGAATGACCGCTGTTTTTGCCATACAAGACGGTCCACTGTCTCTACAAGAATCTATGGCGAGAGCAGATGAACTCCTGCATAATACGGCTTTTCAGGTGATGAAATTGTGGCAAGCAAGAAACTAAATGTTGTAATCATGGGAGCGGGCGAAGTCGGGAAAGGACTCGCCATTGGGCTTTCTTCGCAAGGACATGATATCACTCTTATCGATCTACAATCCTCTCTTCTCAGTGAGATCGAAACGCGTGTGGATTTGTTAACCGTGACCGGCAGCGGCGCGGATTTACAGACGCTAAAACGTGCCAATATCCAAAGTGCCGATCTGTTTATCGCGGTGAGTTCAAGCGATGAACATAATCTGTTGGCCTGTGCGGCGGCAAAGCAGTATGGAGTGCAAACCACCATTGCCCGAATTCGTACGGAAGATTTTATCTCCCATGACCGTGAATGCTATCAAAAGGCATTGAACATCGATCTCATCATCAATCCGGATGAGGTCACGGCGCAAGAACTGCATGATGTAATTTTAAATCCGGTGGCATCCAGTGTAAAAGAATTCGCTAAGGGGAAGGTGAAATTGATTGGCTTCCGTCTCAAACCGGATGCCCCTATCTGCAATCACATGCTGAAAGAAATTCCGGAATTGGGATATGACAAATCATTATTGATTGCCTGCGTGGTGCGGGGCCACGACGTAATCATCCCGCGGGGGGAATTTACATTATATGCCAATGATATGATATACGTGATTGCCGATGCCGATTCGATGAAGTACATCAATAAAATGGGTGGAATCAAAAATGATTCTGTCAATAAAGTCGTGGTGGTGGGGGCCAGCCGTGTCTCACAATTTTTAGCCGAGAAATTTGATCAGGAAAGTATCCGTTTGTTGGTAATTGATTATGATAAAGATACATGCGAAAAATTCGCGACGGAGATCAAGAATATCACAATGCTTAATGGCGATGCGACCGATGTTGCTCTACTGAAAGAATCAGGCGTAGCCGATGCCGATTCTTTCATTGCGCTCTCGCAAGATGATGAAACCAACATACTTTCATGCCTGCTGGCAAAAGAACAAGGGGCAAAGCGGGTTATTGTTTTGATACGAAAACCGCAATATATTCCGCTTCTTGAGCACATCCAACCGATTGATGTGTCGATCAATCCCAGAACATCGACAATCCATTCTATTATGCGGTATATCCGAAAAGGAGAATCCGTTGCAATGACGATATTTGCCGATGATAAAGCCGAAGCGGTGGAAGTAGTGGTTTCGAATGACTCTCCACTAGCCGGAAAAAAAATCCGGGAAATCAATATCCCCAATCAGGTACTTTTAGGCGCAATTTTGCGCGATGATGATGTCATTATCCCCAAAGGAGAAAATGAACTGAAAGCGAATGATCGTGTCATCGTAATCGGTCTCAGAGAAACCGTGGAAAAAATGGATAAGTTAATTTCTTCTTCCGACAAACCGGCTTCGCTGCGGGAAATGTTTAAATCAATATCCAATGCCATTACCGGTAACGGCAAGAATAGCAAATCGGCCAAAAACAATTAGTCTATTTGATTCCATTCCAAAATGGATGTCACCGTTTCCTGCATCAAATAAACGGCTCGGCCTTCCAGCGGCCAATGGTCGATCCATGCTATATGAATTCGGCTGGTTTGCGGGTTGATTCCAATGACCGGCGTCCTGCGATCGGATTCTTCATTGGAAAATTTTTGTTGGGTAATAATCGACATTGTTACCGGATCAATTTCCGCATAGCGGATTTCAAATACGCCGCCGATATCTTCTTGCCAAACGGCATGGGCGTTGCCGTCCAAATCGAATGCCAAATGCGGCTGGGTTGCATGATTGAAACCTGAATTTACCCTTAGCGGCTTACTCCAATCTGTTGTTTCCGTTCGATACCGAAATTCAATGACGCTTTGGTTCTCGACAATGTTTCCATATACACAACCTATGTTTCCCTGATGATCGGAGGCCAAGCGAAGCGGATCGAGCAGTTTCCCCCCTTTTCCAATTGTCTCTATATCTTTTTGATTCGATCCTGTGATTTCCATTCCCTGCATTTCAAATATCGTGGTGAATCCTTCCTGGAAACCCCATAACACATACAGCCCATCCGCAAAACCGGATATGGTCGGCAGCCAATGAGAAAGAAAATTATCCCCGGTTTCAATATTCGTGATCCGAAATTCATCTATCCCTTCAACCGCCGGAAAATCGCCTTCGGAATCGCTGCTTCTTAGGTACACATCCGCGTTGTTGCCGTTGGTATGAAAATCATACCATACGATATGAATAATGCCGTTATCTGTAATTTCGAGTTGTGGGGCAAAACCGTTATCGCCTAAATGATTTGCCTGCGTTTTGGTGATGCGGTTATCGTTATCCAGAAAATCACCTTCAGGAGATTTCCGGTCATAATAGATTTCAATGTTATCCACCCAATTGCCTGATGGTGTGGAATGTCTGCTATCTTGCCAAACCACATGCACAATCCCGTCTTCGCCGATTTTCATTGCCGGATGGTTTGCATTGGTGCCGCTGCTGTTGATTCGGACAGGACCGTTTATGAGACCGTTTTGAATGCTTTGATAATAAATGGAGGTGTTGGGTACCGGTACACTCGTATCCGCAATGGTGTATACCAGATGCACCGTTCCATCATCCGTGATTTGGATGGCGTTTTGCGGGTTTCTTGCAAACGAGATTTCTTCAAAATGCTGAGTAATTAGAATCGCGGCATCAAAATCAACCGCGCGGACAAACGGGGAAATGGTTAACAGTAAAATCAAGAGAATGAGGCGCATGGTTATCCTAATCTATTTGGTTTGAAACTATTGTATTTTAAAAAGCAAGGCAGGTAAGTTTTAACGGATTCGTTCGAGGGCAAGCAGGGTGACATCATCAACAAATTTCTCTTCATCCGTCCAACGGCTGGCAGCATTTACCACTGCGTCTAAAGCATCCGATAGCGGTTTATGGCGGTGTTCCTTCATAACTTCAGAAAGGCGGTTATACCCGAATTCTTCTTTGTTTTTCATGGCTTCGGTGATTCCATCTGAATAGAGAACAAAACGGTCGCCGGGATTCATGGTTAATCGTCCGCACTTTAATGAAGATTCTTTTATCGGCATTTGACTCACAAACAAACCACCGGGTTCATTAAAATAGACAATATCTTTTTCTTTACCGGGTACATATAAAGGCGGTTCGTGTCCGGCACGTACCCAGCTTAATTCTCCTGTTTTGACGTTGAGTACGGCATAGACCATGGTGCAGAACATACCGGTTTTTGCACTTAAGGGAAAACGCTTATTCAACATTTTAATGACAGACTCTGGATCTTTTAATTTTGCGTTGTCCCCATTATTGCTCAGTCTTTGTGGAAACGCGGATGGTTCCATCATACGGGATATAGACACGGAAAGCATGGCGGCCGGCACCCCATGACCGGAAACATCCAACACATAAAACGCCCAATGATCTTCATCCAGTTGAAACACATTGAGCAAATCGCCGCCGACATATTCACACGGAGTGAAACTCCATTCAAATTGATAGCCTTCGATTTTTGGGTATTCATCGGGAAAAAAACCGCGCTGCACTTTAGACGCGGCGACTAAATCTTGTTTCATACGTTCATTAGCCGATTGAAGGGCTTCTTCAGCCTTTTTGCGCTCGGTGATATCCCAAAAGATGCCCTGCATTCCAATTACATTGTCGTTAATATCATGTATCGGCGTTTTTACGACATGCACATAAATTGTTTCGCCGCCTTCAATGGTATTTTCTTCAATCAAATCAAGTATTTCCCCGGTTTCCATAACCCGCAAATCGTCTTCACGGTATTTTTGAGCAAGGTCTTGTGGAAAAAAGTCAAAATCCGTCTTACCAATAATCTCTTCAACCGGTTTATTCAACAGATCACTGAATTTTTGGTTCACAAACGTAAATCGGCCTTCTACATCTTTGCAGATAATATTCTGAGGAATATTTTCCACCAATGCATAGTAGAACGCCTCAGAATCCTTTAATTTTAGATATTGCGGAACCTTGGCAGGGCTTCTGCGGTGTTCGGGCGGTAGAGTTAATTTTTTGGTCGTTTGGCGCTTCAATTCTTTCCCTCAATCAATGAGCAATAAACGATTTACACTATAAGGTATCACAAAATCAGGCTAAATGAAAACGACTTTCATAGAAATGTTTTCTCTTTTCATTCTCAAAAAAACGATTCAAAATTCAATCTGTTAAAATTATCATATCCTCCTTCGATCTTCAAACCCTAACCCTTCTTATTTACTCTGTTTTATTTCAATTTTATTCAGGATTGCTCAGAAAGGAAACCGCTAAGCCGTTCTTTCGCTAAGGCTTAGCGCCGCGCTCACTAGTCTTGAGACATTTAAAATGGTATTTCAGTGACAGACTAGTACAGTGTCAACGATTAAATGACGGGTGTCGATCCCCCCTTATCAAGGGGGGCAACAACGTATAACGAACCGTCATTTTTTGATTGACAGACTACTAGGTTACTCCCCGGTTTCTGTGGTTTCCGTTTCAGTCTCATCCTCTACTTCCGGTTCATCGAGCTTTACCGTTTTCGCCTTTGTAAGTAGGTCCGAGACAGAAGATTCTGTCACCGCAAAAATCTCTAACGGATCTTCCAATGCACCAATGTAGAAGGTTTCTCCATCGATTTCTTTGGGGCCGGAGAGTTGAATCGTGCCAGACGCATCGGATGTTTCTATTATGGCTGTAATGGAATAATCCGAAATATACTCATCCTTACTTCCATCGATAAATTTCTCCGGCTCTAATCCCGTCAGTTCTCGCACCACGGTTGATGTTTCGGAAAAGTTTGCTTTGCCTTCTTGTGGTTCCAACATTATCCAACTGCCGGAATCTTTGCTGGCGGAAAGTACGATGCCACTAGGCTCTTCTATCGTGAAACGCTGTACCTCCCATGACCGGAACGGGGTAATTTTAGTCAGACGAAGTTCTTCAATTGATGTAGGTACGTTATTAAAGTCTTGCGGATTGACGGTGAAGACATTTTTTTGCCCTTCGCGTTTGGCATAGAGGTCTTCCGTGGCACTGGTTGCCCCTATCAAAAGAGCACGGGAAGACAATCCGGCTTCGCTGCCTTCTTCACTGGTCCAAAAAACGATCTTGGTGGCAGGATCAACCAAACCGAACGGTTCGTAGGATGCAGGCTCTTCTTCCACAAACATTTTGATGCGGCTGTTTTTGACGGCGTTCATCAAATCGTTGACTTTTTGCTCTTCCGCGCGAACGTTTACCGGTTCAGATAAAAGCCATTGCTCACCATTGCGTTCAAAGGTGGCATCCATTCCTTCATGCTGCAATTCAATTTTTTGAACATCTTCATTGGCGAAGGTTAGTATGGTTTTATCTCGAAAATCAAATAGTTCTTTGTCTACAGCGGTATGCATGCTGGATAAAACGGTTAACACTTCGCTGGTACCTTCCACCATAGCGTAGTATTTACCTGCGGTAGGGGTTTCATTTCCCAGCATGATGGTCGTGGCTTCTTCGCCGCCTTCTTTGGCCAGGGTGACTTTAAAGCCGGGTGCATCCAATCCATAAGGCTCTATCTCTGTTGTGTTTTCTTGGATAACACGCTGACGTTCACCCGTGGTGTATTGAGTGACCACATTATCCCAATTGTTTTTGTCTGCTGAGGCATTGACCGGCTCCACCAATTGCCAGCGCTCATCTTGTTTGACCGCTTTTATGGTTTCCTCCGGCTTTTCGATGGTGACTTCAGCAATGTCATCTTTTTCAAGCGTAACCAGTTGCTTCTCTTTTTCTTCTTTTTCCGTCTGCTGTTCTTCATAGCGGACATCCAAAAAGTAGTAGGCGCCCACCAGCAGGCAAATTACCAATAATATGAGATTCCGTTTCATGATTCGTACCTCTTAAACGGCCATGGTTCTTATTTGAGTTATTATTAACCGCGGTAACGGCGGCGGATGCAAACAAACGCGCCAAAAATGGCTACCGCTCCCGGCGTGATAATCATGGATGTGTAAAACAATTTATTCGCATCAAATTGGCTAACCATAATTGGCTGACCGCTATCATCTTTAGGCCGGATTGAAATCATATCTTCTTGCCGGGCCAGCCAGTTCACACAATTGGAAAATAAATCCATGCTGTTGCGGTAGTTGGCGTTTTGCGCGAAGTTAGAGTCTCCAAACGCGACAATCCGCATTTCGTTCGTAACATCCAGTTCTTCTACATTATCCTCAGTAGAATCTTCTTCCTCGAGAGAGTCGTCCGTTTCTTCTACTGCCCCGCCATCTTCGATTGGTTTAGAAACCGTTACCGCGATGGGTACAGGGCCTCTTTCATCGATTCCGGTATTCAATTCCACAGAGGATGTACGGCGGATTTCTTCCAAATCGGTTTCAATCCAACTTTCAGAACTGGTTTTGAGGATTTCCGTACCTTCCACACCTTCTGGCAATTCTTCCTTTAAACGGACACTTTGTACGATGGGGAACATAATCGCTGGAACCCCATTCGAAAATGCAGACGTAATTGGGTGCTCTTCAACTTCTGAAATAACGGGGGCATTTGGGCTGCCGCCGAACATTCTCATGAATGGGTTGTTTTCAACGACCCAGTTATTGCCAAAAACGATACCGTAGTGTTCTTCCAGCAATTTTTCGACACCGGTATTTTTTTCCGGATCGATCATGACGAACAGTTTCCCGCCTGCATCAAGATAGGTTTTTAAGGCATCCAATTCCGGTTCGAAGAAAGGCTTTTGCGGTCCGGCAATAACAACAGCAACGGCATCATCCGGCACAGAACCTTCGGTGTACAGTTGCAGATCTTTCGGCTCATACCCTTCTTCACTTAAAACTTGATTCATAGCGAATAAGCCGTTATTTTCCTGGCTTTCTAAGCCGCTCTCATCGTGACCGGTAGTGAAATAGACGACCCGGTTTCCACCCTTTGCAATTTTCAAAAATGCGTTCGTAAGGTTGTTTTCATCAACGGGAGAAACTTTTTCATGAACATCACCTTTTTGCAGATAGATCGCGCCGAGGGTTACCGGGGCAAGTTCTTCCACCTTTTCCGGCTGCCGTTCCGGATCAATGATTTCATAAGTCACTTCCGAACTATGATGTTGATACAACTCCATCATATCTTTAACATTTTGCGTTGCGCCTGGATCGGAAGGATTCTCCAAATAAAGCATATTGATGGGCTCTTCTAACCCTTCTAATAATTGGATGGTTTGAGAGGCCAAACTAAACTTTTTGGCTTCTGTCATATCTATTTTTTGGCTATGACGGGTTAAGATCATTTCAAGAAATACGACTATCGCGCCAAAAATAACGATGGATATAAACATATTGGCGCCGGCAACGGCTGTTTTACCGGTAATCTTTTGAACCAGATATGAGATGTTTATGCTGATATAGGCAAGCAATACAACTCCACCAAGCGACATGAAAACAACCGCTAATGTTGTCAACTCGGTAACAATAGCCCAAGCCAGCAAACCAATGATGAGAAATAATAAACCTAAATATCCTAAAATACTGTACTTAACTTGCATCATTAACCTCTCCATTTATAGGATTCTAACACCCGAAGTGTGAGGAAAAGAAAGAAAAATGTAAACAAAACATAGTAGGCAATATGACCGGTATCAATCACGCCTTTGCCAAAATCTTCAAAGTGTGAATAAACGGAAATTTCATTGCAAATCGTCCCCAAGATTCCTGGCTGGAATTCATCGACAAAGCCGATCATCCACAGAATTAAAAGAACAGAAAACGATATCAGTCCGGCTACGACTTGATTATCTGTGAGGGAAGAAGCAAACAACCCAAAAGCCAAGAATGCTGCTCCAACCAAAAATACCCCTAGATAGGATGAAAGAACAACAGGAAAATAGGTTTGCTCCGGCACAACATTATATGAGAGCAGGGAAAAGACCAGTGTGATGACCAACATCCCTACAAAAACAGTTAAAGCAGCAAGATATTTTCCTAACGTGATTTCAATATCGCGTAGAGGATAGGTAAAAAGCAATTCGATGGTGCCCATTTTTCGCTCTTCTGCAAATATCCGCATCGATAGCATCGGGATAATAAACAGAAGAACAAATGTCATAACATTACTTAATCCAAGAAGCACAACTTCAGTGTAATTAGGGAGTTGCTGCATACCGGCCATCTGCATCTGACGCATTTGCATCATGGCCATATACTGCTGGCTCATTTGCTGATAGAACGAAAAATACATATTAAAGAACACAGCGGTCACTATGATAAAGAGAACATACAGCACATACGCCAGGGGAGAGACAAAATACGCGCCCAGTTCCCGCATGTAGATCGCACAAATATTACGCATCCTGATTCTCCTTCTTTCCGGAAATAATTTCAACGAAGATATCTTCTAATGTAGGTTCGTCCGAACGAATTTCGTATAAACTCCAACCCTTGCCCACGACCCGGTTTACAATATCTGGACGCAGTTCTTTTTCGGCATCGATTGCCAGTTTGACTTGGCATACCCCCTCAGCGGAGGCCAGTTCTATACACTCGATGGATTGAATACCATCTAAATCTTCCAAGACGCCATTCACTTCTGCTGATGGAGCTTTTAATTCGATACGAATATTGCGTTTGGTGGCAACTTGTTTGGATAATGCACCAACGGCATCAGAAGCAACCAGTTTGCCTTCATGAATGATCATCACGCGTTCACACACCATGCTGACTTCCGGCAGGATGTGTGTGGAAAGAATGACAGTCCGCTTACCGGCCATGTTTTTTATCAAATCACGGATTTCACGGATTTGATTGGGGTCCAAACCGACGGTTGGCTCGTCTAAAATCAGTATTTTTGGATCACCGATTAACGCCTGCGCGAGACCGACACGTTGACGGTAGCCTTTGGATAGCTTGCCAACGGTTCGATTGGCCACATGATCAATACCGGTTTCTTCCATCACGTGCCGAATGTGAGAAGCACGGTCTCCCGGAGATACTCCTTTCACTTGAGCCGTGAATCCTAAGTAACTCAACACATTCATTTCATGGTAAAGCGGTGTGTTTTCCGGAAGGTAGCCGATGTGCTGCCGTGCTTTTAAGGAATCTTTTGTGATATCAAAACCGGCCACAATAGCGGTTCCACTGGTGGGGGGTGAGTATCCGGTAACCATTCTCATTGTGGATGATTTTCCTGCCCCATTTGGACCTAAAAAGCCTAAGATTTCCCCTTCCGAGACCTCAAACGTGATACCATCCACAGCGGTGACTCTACCATAAAGTTTTTTGAGGTTTTCAGCCTTAATCATATCGTTCTTACCTCGAATTTTAGAATGTAATTTGCTTAAAAAGACATTTACATTATCTTGGATTGCCCAAAACAGTACATCACAAAGATGGTATCCTACTCACTAAACCCCTAGTATTACAAGGTCAAGCGAAAAAAAAACTGAATTTGAATGAATGCTGAATGTAAAGGCATACGAAATACAGAAAACTAAAGTAGCGAACGTACTGATTTTATCTTTGTAACGCAAAAAAAAAGAAGTTAGGAAGATGGTTTGAGATTTTTGATTAGGGTGATTTGATTTCCGGTTTCATTAAACTCAACTTTATCCATAAACGTATGGATTAGGATCAAACCTCTGCCATGGGATGAGAAAACATCAATATTTTCAAATGATATGGGAATTTGTTTCCAATCAAAACCTTTGCCTTCATCCGTAATGCTGAATTCAATCCGCTCTAAATTGATTTTATAATGAAAATTCACCTTTCGTAAGTCATACGGGTCTTCTAGAGACCGCTTCTTCAGCAACTTGTTGAAGTTGACTAACTCCTCAAGAGATTTCCCTTTGCTTTCTGAAGAGAGTTCCAAATTGCCGTGAACGATAGCGTTCGTAATGGCTTCATCCAAAGCGATTCGAATGTTCTTTAGAGTAGAATCATCCAGTAAATGAAGTTTTTCGATTTTCTCGGATACAATATCAATTAACGGGATAGCAACTTCTACTTGGCTTGGGATAGCATAGTGTTCGCTTACTTTTTTAAAGTAAGAATAAACAAACTTTTCCAGTTTTTCTTTTTTGCGGACACGGAGCAATTTTTCCGCTATGGAATGGAGAATGGAAATATCGTTGGGTTTCATTAAAAAATTCGATGCACCCAACCGAAGCGCTTTGATTATATCTTCCATTTTGCCATGCGCGGAAACAATCACGACAGGTACATCCGGTTCAATTCCACGCAGTTCGGATAAAAATTCCATACCGTCCATAACCGGCATTTTGATATCCGTAAAGATCAGATCGGGTTTTTCTTCGCGGCATATTTCAAGCGCTTCTCTTCCATTGGTTGCTTCAATAATTTTGTATTGAGAATTGGTAGAGAGGATTTTTGAAAAAATATTACGGATAACCGGTTCATCATCAACAATCAAAATAATTTCTTCGTTCATTCGTTATTCCAAAAAAAAACACGTAAAGATACCACTAAAAGTTGTAATGCAATCATAATCATGTCATAGTTCGTGTGCTTTTGTCAATTCTGTTTAATGAGAGGAAAACGATTTGCCCCATGCTACAGATTTTCGGATACCTTCACGTAAAGAAGTCTGTGGGCCGTAACCTAAAAGTTCCCGCGCTTTTTTAATATCGGCAATATAGTGTGTAACTTCACCGGCTTGTGAAGGTGTGAATGTGATATCCGGCTGTACCCCTACTTCTTCTGCAATATATTCGGCTAAAGTGACCAAACTGTTTCCCTCTCCATACGCCAAATTGATGGTTTGATTTTTCACCTCACCCGAAAGCAGTTTTTGGATTCCTAAAAAAATACCATTGACACAATCGTCTACATAGGTGAAATCCAACACTTTTTCTTTGCCGTGAATGACGATAGGCAAGTTATTGGAAATACGATGGATAAATAAAGGAGTGACCCGTTCCATCCGCTCCAGATCGTTGTCAAATCTACCGTATACGTTGCTGAAGCGAAAGACGATGTAGGGCATTTGATAGCACTGGGCATACGAATAAATCAGCGCCTCTCCAGCGATTTTGCTTGCGGAGTAGGGGCTTTCCGCCACAACAAAATCCGCACTGCTTTCATCGGTGAGATGCTGGTGGATATCACCATATACTTCCCGGGAACTGCCGAAAATGATGGGGATATTGGAAAGACGGGCGCTTTCAGCGGCTCGAAAGGTCATATCGATATTTTCGAGCGCCCGGCTGGGCTCCCGCACCAACTCAAACACTTTGGCATGCGCCGCCAAATGAATAATGATATCAATTTGATATCCTTTGATTAATTCAATCAGCCGGCCTTCGCATTCCGTGGTTAGGTCCACATTTTTGGTCTCGATTTCATGCGTCCATTGATTGTCTCTTTTATCGACACCCAAAACAAAATGGCCTTCTTTTAGAAGCCGTAAGCCCAGGTTGGTGCCGATTTGTCCGCTGGAGCCTGTAATCAATACGTTCAAAATAGATCCCCTTTTTCATCCGTCTTTTCCATGCAATTCCGGTCTATTTTAGACAGGAATTCAATTAAGGTAATACGATCAACCCCTTTTTTAGGAAACATCTCCATTTAATCAAAAAAAAGACCGGAGCGTCCCCCGGTCTTTTTCCATATTCTTTAATCTTTATGTTTGACCTTAATACAAGGATACACCCACTTCCGATTCGGTTCGTTCTTCCGGATGCATTGCCGTTTTTTGTTCTTCATCCACCGGCTCGGGAGTAGTCTTGGATTGCTCTACGGTTTCCCCGGTTTCTCCTTCTTCCAAAATACTTTTGTGAATTTCAAGGATGGAATTCATTAAATTGGCAATTTGCTTATTGTTATTATCCAAATAACCCTGATAGTCTTCTACCATTTTCTTGAAAAACGTCCGGTCGAGCGGGGTACCGCTATCTTTATCCAGCCACGCTTTGATTTCATCGATATGGCTTTGCAGGGTTGTGTGGATTGTTAAAGACCGATCGCTGAAAGCTTGAACGGAGTCAATGACATCATTGATCTCACCGGATTGCAGGCTGGTGGTGTCAACCGCTTTTTCCGACAAATCCGATTTAATTTCTTTTAGAGAATTGGTTATGGAATGAATCGATTTATTTAACTGGTCGAAATCTTGTTTAGCGGATTGCTTCATGGTTTCGACTTCAGACTTCAATTCAAACTTGGTGCCTTCTAAACCTTCAGAAGTTAAGTATAGTGTTTTCAACAAGTTCTCAGTTGACTGTTCCATATTGTGTTGGATATGAACAATTTTTTCCTGAACGGTTTTCATTTGATTAACAAATTTGTCTTCATACGAAGCCAATGTTTTTTTCAGCTCGGTATAATTTTCTTTTGTTGAGTCTTTCCATTGCGGCAATGCATTGTTGAGTTTGTTGATGCTTTCTTGTGAGTCTGATAATTCATTTCGGAACTCTTGAATACGGTTGGATAGGGCAGTTAATTGGGCATGAATGATTTTGGACTTTTCTTTTTCATTTGCCGGAATTTGTTCGATGGAATTTGCCAACGCACTAAGTTTGTCATTTTGGTTTTGCAATCCGTTTTGCACGATTCCTTGCAAGGATTGTTTGGTATCTTTAATGGATTGAATGACTTGCTGGCTATTGGAGGATTGTGCTTCTCCCATAGCGGTCAGAATGTTTGATACAGTTTCGATTTGCTTTTCTTGGCTTTGCGTAAAAGCGGATTCCAGTTGTTTTTGGCTGGTTTGAATTGCAGAAGTCAATGCATCATGCCGCTTTTCGCCGTTTTCGGTTAAATCCAGTAATCCTTTGGCTAATACCGATGATGTTTCTTGTACATTGTTGCTGATGCGGACTTCTATGCCGTTTAATTCGCTTGACAAGCCTTTATACTTGTCATCAATGCTGCTGATCACTTTGGAATTGCCGTTTGTCAAACCGCTTTCTAAGTCAGAAATACGATGGTTCATGTAAACAGCCATTCCAAACCATGAACCTACCACCGCTACGATTCCGGTTACGACGAGGCCTTTTGGCATTTTTGCTTGTACAACTTGCTTTGTTTGGTTTTCTTCATACGTTTTTTTTAATTCTTCTGACATGATAAGTCTCCTCTGTGTGTTTTGGTTTCATTCTTTTTCCTTTTTGTAGAGAATGATCGATAACCATATTCATGGCATCTAGAAAACAGGTGAGACTGGAAGTGGGAGTTACAGTTTGGCCCGAACAATCTTATGCAGTCAATTATCTTGACAAATTATATTAAATAAAATAATTTAATTTCAATAATAACAGGATTGTACGGTTGATGAATAAATCCACCACCTTCTCACAACCCTCAACCGGTAAGTGCTTCAGCAAGCATTTTCTTATTCTGACTTGTTTTAAGCGGAATGTCAATAACAATTTTCGAATATTTTAATTTCCCGTAACATAATATGATTTCTATACTTATATTCATTCGATTTAGTTAAATTATAATAGGTTTTTTCCTCTTTATTTTTATGAGTATTAGCATTAATATACTTTAAACTCTAAAAACCATGGAGTGTGTGATGACAAACATTTATGACAGGTTACTTGATTACGTAAAACAAAATCAAACAATCGGTGTTGACTTAAAGTTTTCATATAAAGTTGTGTTCAATGCTCTGCATGGAAATTTTCCGGTGAACAGTGGCATTTCCGGTTCCTTATTGAATATTCCAGTTGATTTGCGTTTTTCATACCATATCGTAACCAATACCAAAGGAAATTTCCCGGTGAATTCATGGTTAAAAGGGTATATTGGTGATGAGTTCATCAATGCCCGAATGAATTACACAACGCTTTACAATACAATTGCAGGAAATATGCCCATAAATACAGGTATTACATTTGAAGTTAACGGTGAAAACCATACGCTCCGAATGCCAACCCGATGGGCAATCGCTCCTGCTCGCGGGAGCGGAATGGGTGGAGGAAAAAAAAAGGGGTACCGTATTGTACAAAAAGTATTGAAAGGACAAATTCAAGAAATAGAAGAAACCGGAGAAGGTGACGGCGGTCCCAGCCAAAATACGGGAAGACCTTTGCCGGCTGGGATATACGGCACAATTGGCGAACTTAAATTTGATATCGATTTCTCTTACACATATTTCACCAATACCATCACCGGAAGAAACCCGGTTAACAATCATGCAAGAGGTCTGATCTGCCTTGCCGCTTGATAGAATCACTCATGATAGAATCAAACATTTCATGCGAAATAGATTATAGAATAGTATTCCTCCCGTAATATACACCTATATCTAATTTTTTCAGGAGTTTACTTATTTTTTATTTGTTGAAATCCTATAAAATGAATATGGTATAAGTATCTATTCTATGTGTGTTGAGACGATAAAGCCGAACTATGTCATCAAATCCAGCAGTCCTCATAACGGATGATCTAATAGAACTTCTTGAAAAAGAATCTCTCTATACATCTTCATTTACCGACTTGACCGGAACCCCAAATCCCTGGGAAGTTGATTACAAAAATATCCGGGGAATACGGGAATCACTCGCCAATTCCGAACTGGGGTTAAGGCAGGCATACCCCGGCAAAGATATAACGTGTGTACTATCCGGCAAAGGCGCGTTTTGGATGCCGCAAGGGGGATTGGAAACGTTTCTGGAAAAATTAGATATCCCAATTAAACAATTGAAAATTGAAGGACCGACTCCGGTATGGAAGTTAACTTCCGCGGAAATCTTTAGCAGCCATATTTCAAACATGCGCCAGATGATCATGGCGGCATCGCATGATCTGATTTTATTGGAGCAACTGAAAGAAAACTTAGGCTCAAATCACGATTTTTTGCACCGGGAATTTGAAGGGTGTGAAAGGTCGCTGCGCTTACTGCTGGATGATATCAAAAACCAAGGCCCCAATCTAAAACACGCGATGACCCAAAGCGCAATGCTCTATGAGCGAATCAAAATTACCCGCGCTTTAATAGAAAACGGACAAGTAAAACCTGAAGATTTAGGGTATTCACTGGAAGATTTAGAAAAAGCACACAAAATCATGTTGGATCGATGCCGAAAAGAACTGCCCGCGTTTCAACAGCGGATTGACGCGGCCAACAGCCACCTGCGGGAAGACCTGCGGGGCGGAGAACAAACGCAGCTAACCCGATGCAGCCGGTGGGATATGGCGTTTGCCTTGCTGGGTGAGAATATTCCACAAGGATACGGTGGCCAGTCGTTAGTCGCCGATAAAGAGCGGGACGGGATGCAGTCTGTCGTGGCTTCGAGAGAACAGGAAATGGGAGAGACCGAAGAAGGCAAAAAGGCTCTGGATGCGTCAAAAGAAGTGACAGAGATGAAGCGGCAACCGGAACCGGAAGCCCCACCACCCGAACCCGAACCGGAAGCAGTGGAAACGCCCCCTCAAAAGCAATCTCAAGTCCGCCGAATGGCGCGCACTTCCCGTCGGCGTTAAGTCAGTCTTCTATTTCTTGTGTTAACATACTTCTGACATGGCTTACTAAATACAACGATCCTGCAATTACAAGTACACGGTTCGAATCAATCGTATCAATCACCGCTTGAAATGCGCTGGCAGCTTCTTTTTCATACCGAATATCAAATTTAGATTCTAATACTGAACATGTTCGCTGCAATTCATCCAATGGAATAGCCCGGGGAGATGGAGGTTCGGTGAGGATAATGAAGTCTTCTTCATTGCACAGATTCTCAATCATGGCCATATAATTTTTCTCTTTGAGAAATCCAAGGATAAACGATCTCTTCTTATTGGGGAATACATCATCCAAGCTGCGTTTTAGCGAGAGTGCGCCTTTTACGGTATGGGCGATATCGAGAACGATTGATTTACCATCAGGCAGTGTAAAAACTTCAAAGCGGCCATCCCATACGGTTTTGTTTACTCCTTCTTGAAACATATCGCTATCAGTGAAGGGAATCCATTTCCTTTCCCGCAATTGAGAAAAGGCAGCATAGGCGGTCATGACATTTTGGACTTGATAATATCCCAACAACGGACTGGCAAGAGTGACGATGCTATTATGACTGTCTTTGAAAACGATATTTCTTTTCGCATTTAATATGGATGTATCCAGCAGAGAAAATTCTTCATCCACATAGTTGACAGAAGAGGGATGATATTCAAGACGTTTTTTGAAATGCGGCAATAACGTCTCATCTTGAGGCCCTACAATGACCGGGGCATTTTTGCGAATAATTCCCAGTTTTTCATCAGCGATTTTTTCAAGCGTGTCTCCCAATTTTTCCGCGTGTTCCATTGAAATATGTGTGATGATACAGAGGATGGGATTTCCAACGTTGGTTGCATCCAGCCGCCCGCCTAATCCGGTTTCCATGACGGCAAAATCCACTTGCTGCTGCTTAAAATAGTGGAACCCCATGGCAGTCAATAACTCAAAAAATGTAGTGAATCCGGTTTGGCCGGGAGAAAACGCTTCGAGTTCATTGCGTAAATACTGCGTCCAATATACAAATGACTCTTTATCGATCCAATCGTTGTTGATGCGAATCCGTTCGCGGACAGAATGCAAATGTGGTGAAGTGAAAAGGCCGGTCTTGAAACCTGCATGTTGCAATACGGAAGTTAGGATAGCGCAGGTTGAGCCTTTGCCATCGCTTCCGGCAATATGGATAATACGCAAATCGTTTTGGGGATCGCCGATTCGGTGAAGAAACTTCTTAAAACGTTCCAGGTTCAGACTTTTATTGTCATACGACCAATTGGGCTTGGTCTCATAGGATATGAGAGAATAGAGATAATCCACGCAGTCTTGATAGGTATTCATGAAATGGAATTTTATGCATAGGATTATATAATGCCAAGCCGGATTGATTCTCTGAAATTAAAAATAGTGCTATTGTTTCCATAATATTGAAGGAAACTTGAACATGAAAATTTTGGTCTTGATCGCGATTGCCGGCGGACTGGGCAGTTTGAGCCGCTATGGCTTATCGAATCTGGTGCATTCATGGCTGGGCTGGAACTATCCATGGGGCACCACGGTTGTGAATATTTTAGGGTGTTTTTTGTTTGGTTTGGTATGGTCGATGGCACGGGATAGTTCCTGGCTTTCAGGAGAATCACGCACCATTATTTTGGTCGGGTTTATGGGAGCGTTTACCACCTTTTCGACCTTTGTGTTTGAGATTGATGGTCTACTCAAAGATTCCCGCTATTTCACCGCAGGATTGGATATTTTCGTCCAAATCGCGGTGGGAGTAGTGCTATTGATATGCGGAATCAAACTGGGACAATATCTCCCAAATTAAAAACGCCTACTTCGGCAAACGGTCGATTTTTGAGGCCAAGATGAAGTCGTTTTCCGATAAACCGCCGATCGCATGAGTCCAAATCGAAAAATCCACCTTGTTGTAGTGAACACAGATATCGGGATGGTGGCCTTCTTCTTCCGCGACGTCCGCGGCTTGATTGATGAATTTTATCGCTTCCACAAAGTTTTTGAATGCGAAGCGTTTGTGGATTTGATTGTTTTTTAAGTTCCAACCATCTACATGTTCTAACATCTTATGAGCGACATCATCGGTATATTTTTCGACCCCACCTTCGCAGGGGACACATTTTTTTTCGGCTAAAATCATAATCCTTCTCCTTGTTCTTTTCTAGCATTACGCAAAAAGTGTTTTTATGTACGAATGCGGATTCGGTCTAAACTGTGAATGGACGGTACTAACAATATCACTTTTGAGATTTTACCAAATGATTGATATTACGCAACAATTTCTCCATTGCATGTCGTGAAAGGTCTTCCGTGCTGCTTCCGGGTAGTTGATATCAACAAAAGAACGATTACAGATGGTTCATCTTTCCAACTCATTCAGGCATGAATTGTATCATTTCAATTTCATGGCTATTATTATAATACGGAAAGCGGAACCGTCTTGTACGTTTTGAATAATTATCCTTACCTGAGAACTTCATGACTCTATTCAGAATATTGAATGATCCGACGGTTCGTTCAGCCCTTAAACAAGCATGGGAAGATTCTCAACCTGGAACGACTGACAGACACGAAGAAGGCGGTTTTATTGTCATGAACTTGAGCGGCAATATAGAAGTGATTCGATGGTCAATGGGTGAACAGGGCAGTATTGTTCTGCCACCACATCCGGATTGTAAAATTGGCAATAAAGACATAATCGCAACGTTTCACACTCATCCGAATACTGGCGAAGATTATCTACAAGAGCCGAGTGAAACGGACAAACGGGCAGTCCGGGATGACCCGAATTTAAAAGGGAAACTTTATGAAGGTGAAATAGTTATTTCTGCAGAAAAAATATATCACATTTCTGTTGATGGTCAGGTAAGCGACGTTGGGTATACCAGTGAAACTTTTTTTGACGCATAAGGAGATTATTATGGCAGCCATACTTCCAACTGAAGTACTTCAAGATGATATTGCTGTTTCCCTTGCTAGGGCGACGGCAGCAGCGAATAAACGCGCCGCTGAACTTGGAATTGATATCCTTCAATCAATCATAACGATCACCCAACGGACTGTTAAAGACGAGGTATTTTGGCGTATCGATTATGGTCCGAAAGATTATATTGGACGGCGTGGAGGTGATGTCATCATTGAAGTCAATCAAAAAACCGCTGATATCCACCAAGTACTTCGGGAGCAATAAGCATTTGGAATGGGTTACGATAGCGCTCAACCCATCCTGACGCACTGGCAGCCGGCGTGTGAAGACGCATGCGTCTGAGCGCAGGGGGGTATACTTTAGATTGTGCAGTAGAACTTTGTTTGTCATTTAACGATAAGCGTTATATATTTTTTGCTAGATAAAGTCGTTCAAGTGCAAAGAAACAAAAAAGATATTCGAGCGCCAAATTTCTAAAAAGTTTCCAAACCACATTTAACGTGTGCCTTTGAGAAAACTACGAATGTTGAATCGAGCTCAGACTTTGAAAGATTTGCTTGTACCACCTGGAAATCAATTAGAAGCGTTAAAGGGTTTTCGAAAAGGTCAATACAGTATCCGAATAAATTCCCAATGGAGAATCTGTTTTGAGTGGCATGAGGGCGATGCTCATAATGTAGAGATAGTTGATTATCATTAGGAGAGATCATGACTTCAAAGAGAATGCTCCCCTTACATCCAGGAGAAATTATACAAGAAGAATTCTTAAAACCGATGAATCTTAGCCAAAATCGCCTAGCTCTCGATATTCGAGTCCCTGCGCGAAGAATCAATGAAATCATACAGGGTAAGCGAAGAATAACGGCAGATACTGCTTTACGATTGGCTAAATATTTTGATATGTCACCTCAGTTTTGGCTGGGACTACAAATGGATTATGATTTAGATGTCGCGGAAGACAAAATAGCCGAACACCTTAATGTAGAAATTCAAACGTATCAACCACCAGTCTAACTCAGCCATGTAGATGGGTTGATAACAGTTTACCCTACGAAACCCATCGGAGAAAAGATGGGGGTACGTACTTCAACCCATCTACGGGCTACGGACTTAAAATGAATACCACATCTCTCGCCAAAAGATTGAAGGCAAAGCATTAGTTTTAATGGCAATTCAGTATATTGATATTTTTTCCAATATCGTTTATCGTAGGATATCTGAAATATTTTCAAGGGGGCATTATGCTGAATTCTACTACTCGACGAAATTTTCTTTCTACTTTATCCGCGGCCGGTTCCGTCTCAATTATGCCAGGTTTATCTAACGTTTTGGCTGCCAGCCATCGTGAAAAGAAACCGAATATCGTTTTTCTGTTAACCGATGATCAACGGGCGGATACGATGGGGTGTGTAGGGAATGAAATCATTCAAACACCCAATATAGATCAACTCGCAAAAGACGGAGTTCTATACAAAAACCACTTTGTTACGACGGCAATTTGTATGTCGAGCCGGGCCAGTATTTTTACCGGCCTATACACCCGCTGCCACGGAATCGATTCGTTTCGAGATCCATTATCAAAGGAGCGATTTGATAAGACATACCCGGTCTTGCTGCGTGAAGCAGGGTACAAAACAGGTTTCATCGGCAAATGGGGCTTGGGCGGGGAATTACCGAAGGATTCCTTTGATTTCTTTGAAGGCTTCTCCGGGCAGGGAAAATACTATCACGAGATTGACGGGGAGACTGTCCACCTGACTCATATTATGGGAGATCATTCCGAAGAGTTTTTGGAAGGATGCAGTGATGAACAGCCGTTTTGCCTTTCGGTCAGTTTTAAAGCACCGCATGTACAGGATTCTGACCCGCGGCAGTTTTTGTATGACCCGAAATTGGAGTGGGTGAACGAGAATGACACTATCCCTCCCGCGCCGAAATCGGATGAGAAATATTATGAGAGCCTGCCGGAATTCATTCAAGATTCAGAAGCACGAAGACGCTGGGAAATGCGCTTTCCGAATGACGAGAAATATCAGCAGTCAGTAAAGGGCTATTACCGATTGATAACAGGAGTGGACCGGGTGATTGGAAGGATCCGGCGAAAGTTGAAAGAGAAGGGATTGGATCAAAACACAATTATTATCTTTACATCCGATAATGGGTTTTACTTGGGTGAATACGGTCTGGCAGGGAAGTGGTATCCGCATGAAGAATCGATCCGTGCCCCGCTCATTATTATGGACCCGCGCATGGATTCGCAAAAACGGGGGGATGAGCGGCATGGGATGACACTGAATATCGATTTGGCTCCAACCATGCTTTCGATGGCAGGGATAACACCACCGCAAGATATGCAGGGATTGGACTTGAACCCAACATTGAATGGCGAACTCATCCCTTGGCGGAAAGAGTTCTTTTATGAACATATGTTTGACCATGCCACAATTGCAAAAAGCGAGGGAGTGCGTACCGAGCGGTGGAAATACTTTAAATACCTTGAAAAAGAACCCATGATGACGGAAGAACTGTATGATTTAAAGAATGATCCGCTGGAGATTGAGAATCTAGCCAACTATCCAATGTATCAGGATCAATTGAACAGGATGCGGAAGAAACATCAAACATGGATTGCTGCATTAGCAAAATGGCCAAAAAAGGATATCCTTGAAGATGGACCTTGGACGATTTAATCAATCCCTTTTTGATTTCATCCATGGTTCACCAGCCGATGGCGGAAATATATTTTGCCCGAACTTCACGAAGATTTTCCGGCGTTTTAAATGTTAGAATGGCGGATTGTCCATTCGTCATCAGTTAATATTTATTCGAAATATATCGTTTACGCGCTATTGATATACGATAGCCATTTTCATACCTACTAGTCTATCAACAATGAAATGATGGTAGGTGGATGCATAACCCCCATTGTTAAGGAGTCTGTCGTTGTTGCCCCCCCTTGTTAAGGGGGGCAGGGGGGGATCGAAGCA
>CAYVAZ010000001.1:0-60817 GCA_964449065.1 uncultured bacterium | reverse complement strand
GAAGCGTGCTTCGATCCCCCCTAGCCCCCCTTAACAAGGGGGGAAACAACGGATAGCTTGCCGTCATTTCTGATTGACAGAGTACATGGAGAAACACGTCAAATGGCTGAATCGTTACTTGTAATCTAATACACAAAATCTTAACAGAAATCATTTACACTACCCCATATTCATGATTGGAGATTTGATATGGCTTTAAAAAATTCGGTAATGGTCCCGCTGGGAACCCCCGCACCCCCGTTTCGTTTGCCCGATACGGAAGGCAACACCGTTTCGCTTGATCAGTTCAAAGACAAAAAGGGGCTTTTGGTTGTGTTTATGTGCAATCACTGCCCCTATGTAAAACACGTACGGCCGCAGCTGGCTGCCATCGGCAATGAATATCAAGACAAAGGGATTGGCATGGTGGGCATCAGTTCCAACAACATCGAAACCCACCCCGACGACAGCCCGGAAAAAATGAAAGAAGAAGTCATCAGCGCGGGATACACTTTCCCCTATTTGTATGATGAAAGCCAAGAAGTGGCGAAAGCCTATCATGCAATTTGCACGCCGGATTTCTTTTTGTATGACAGCGGTCTAAAACTCGCCTACCGCGGACAGATGGATGACACCCGCCCGGATGGTGACCCGCCTACAGGGAAAGACCTGCGCTCCGCGATTGACGCCGTATTGGCCGGACAGCCCGTGCCGGAACCGCACAAACCCAGCGCCGGCTGCAACATCAAATGGAAACCCGGCAACGAACCGGACTACGCTTAAATGGAGAATCTAACGATGAAAACACTTTTACCGGCAATGGCCGCCACTCTAATGGTATGCTGTTTTACGATTACCGCTCTCTCACAAGAAGCAAAGCCGCTGAAACCGCATCCGCAAGCGGGATATCACATCTACGCCCACGCGCATAACGATTACGAACATCCCCGCCCCTTGCTGGACGCGCTGGATAACCGCTTCTACAGCGTCGAAGTTGATTTTTGGATGGTGGATGGAGAAATCCTGGTCTCACACGATAAAGAAGAATCAAAAGAAGACTATAAGGGAACGCTAAAAGAACTGTATCTTGATCCGCTGCAAAAACGGGTGGATGAAAAAGGCTCCGTGCATGGCGATGGTCTGCCTTTCTACCTTTGGCTGGATATCAAAGACGGCAGGCCGGAAGTGCACCCGGTATTGCGGGAATTGCTAAGCCATTATTCAATGATGACCGTTTTCACGGATGAAGAAGTTAATGGTGAAGTTAAAGAGGGGCCGGTCACCATCATCTTAACGGGCGATCACGAGTCAAAATCATCTTATATGGATCAATACAATGAAAGACGCGTTTGCCGCGACAGCAATTCGTATGATGCATCCGACCCCAATGCTGACAACAAATGGTTATGGTACGCGCTCAATTGGAACTCGCACTTTTCGTGGAAAGGCCGGGGTCTTATGCCGCCGGAAGAAATCAAAAAACTCCAAACGTTGGTGAACGATATTCATGCCAAGGGTAGAAAAGTACGCTTTTATGCCGTGCCGGATAACATGCGCTATTGGATGACTGCCATCCAAAACGGTTGCGGTTTAATCAATACCGATAAGTTGGCTGAACTCAATGAATTTTTAGAAATGATGTCAAATTAAACCCTTTATGTAAACCCTATATGAGAAGAATAAGACGCAAATCCAGCAATCCGTTTAAAGTTCTCGTTATATTGATATTCGTGTTATTGGTGTTGGACGCTGCAGTACGCTTGATTCTGCCCTCGCAAAACATCAATTTTAACATCAACCGTCCAAAAGAATATCAAGAGTTATTTGTACCCGGGGAGTTCGGGCGGTTGCAATCCAACTTGGATAAAACCGTCACATACAATGCAACCACCTTTAATGTAACAACAAACCACTTCGGGATGCGCTCTCCCGAGGTTTCGGTTGAAAAAGAGAATGCGGTTAGCCGGATTACCGTCTTGGGTGATTCCGTTTCTTTCGGATGGATGATGGAAGAAGATCATAGTTATCCCGCCCTCTTAAGAAACAAGCTGGATGAGAAATATCCAGGTCAATACCAAGTATTGAATTTTAGCGCCCCGGGTTTTAGCAGCGTTCAAGGCCGCTATATCTTTGAAAGCGTAGTACAAGATTTCAACCCGGACGTGTTGATCCTTTCTTTCGGATTGTATGATTCCAAATCCGTTTTTATGAACGATCTACTCTATATCGATTTGCTGCGGGAGCATGGGTTTCTCCATTCATCCCTTTGGAAAACGATATTCAGCCAATACAGCACAATCGGCAATTGGTGGATTCACCAATCGCAAGAAGCATTGCTTGAAGAGATTACGCCGTCTCATTCCGCTCAAGAAAATTCCGTTCGGGTTGAGCCGGATGAAGCGCAACAAGCGTTGCAATCGGTAATTGAAAGTATGCAGGCCTCCGGCGAAAAGACGATTCTTCTCGATACAAATATTCATCACCATTATTTAAGCAATGTTTTAAACAATATAAGCATGACTAACGATATCTCATTGATTTCCGTTCACGATTTTCTGGCGAATGTTGGAAGAGCCGGGATCAAAAAAATACGGTATCAAAAAGCATTGGCCTATCCAGGCAATGTTCAAATGGACGACGAAGAGATCATCGTTCATTTCCGCTGCTTTGTCCCGAACGCCGCAGAACTCACGCTGGGTGTTCAATCCAGTGAACAAGTTGAATGGTTTGATTTAAATGATTCCGGGATGAATGGTGATGAAAAAGCAGACGATGCAGTATGGTCAATTGATATCACCCGCAGCGAAGTACAAAAAATATTGTATGCGTTTTATGAGAGTAAACCGGATTCCGTTGACGAATACGGCTTGATTCGAGAACCCTATGCCTGGCCGCTTCAAGAAGAGGAACAAGAGGCAGGGTATAAGACCATCCTTCCATTACGGCAGTATGGTGCGTTACCGCATCATGAATTCCGCATGGCAGCCAACCCGGAATATCCCGCACAAGAAGTGCATGTTTCTATCGCAAACCGTTTGTATGGTTTAATTGTAAAGAAGAATTAACAACTTTATATTTTCTATAATAGGATGAAAACCCAACCCGTTCAAAAAAAGAGGGACAAACACACCTTCCGCTTTTTGTTGATTCACAATATCAATAATCGATTTACCAAACCAAATTCGTCCACTTTTTGGATCAATACCAGCGGTTTGTCCTGTTCGGTCAGAAACATCATGATTTTGTAGATATTCACTCCAAATATTTTTCGCTTTCATTGAATCTGCGTCGGTTAAAGTATTCATTGGTTTCATCAATTATTTTTCGGTTCGATTTGGTCTAAAGTTAATTGTAATGAAATTTCTCCGGTACGCAATTCCTTATTTCAACGCCAGCATCACAATCATCTCAACATGCGGGGTTTGGGGGAACTGATCGAAATAAGCGATTTGCTTAATCTCATATTGTTCCAACAACTGCGCGATGTCTTCCACCCCTTTACGCGGATTGCAGGATACATAGACAATTCGTTTGGGCAATGTTTGCAGAATCTTTTTCATCACTTTGGGAACCAACCCTTCGCGGGGAGGATCAACCAAAAGTACATCTACATCCTGCAAAAACTCCATATCAATATCCACCGCATCGGAAATGACAAAATCGATGGCCCTTCTTTCCGCGTGGCGGCGGGCTAATTCGATGGATGATTCTACCAACTCAATCCCCACCGTCTTCTCAAATAAATCTTCCAGCAAAACGGTAAACATCCCTACACCGCAATACAAATCAACAAAGCGTTGCTTCGGCCCATCATCATTCGCAATCCATTCGCGGACGGTACACACCATCTTTTCCGCCATTTTTGGGTTGGGTTGAAAAAACACGTTGGGTTTAATAATAAAGGTATGATCCAAAATCGTTTCTTCGTATCCTTCTTTGCCGAACAACAAAACCGGTTCCCCATCGGATGTATCGCGGGTGGGATTGTCGTTGATCAGTTGATAAACGCTGCACACTTGCGGCAAACCGTCCCAAAGTTCACGGGGCAAATCCATCGTGTCGCTGACCACGTTCAGCATAATCTCTCCGGTATGGATTCCGGTTCGGATGACCAGATAACGAAGACCGGGAATCTTCCTTTTTTGATCACGAAAAGGCAATCCAAATACTTGCGCTCTCCGGTTGATTTCCAATGCAACGTGCATTACCTCAGACGGCAGCAGCCAGCATTCTTCCAAATTCACCACCGAATGCCACTTGCCTTTTTCCCGCAAGCCAAACGACCCGTCCCACCACCAGACAAAATCCATGCGGTTGCGGTAGTGAAACGGCTGCGAGGTTTCCATATAAGTTGGAATTTTGGAAATATCTATATTCTGTTCTATCCATTTGTTGTGAATTGCATTCACTTTCAAATCCAACTGATGCTGAAACTCGATATGCTGCCAGGCACAGCCGCCGCACGTTCCGAAATGCATGCATTTTGGCTCAACCCGCATGGAAGAAGGCTCGATTACTTCAACCAGCTTGCCTCCTTTGCGGTAGCGTTCCGCGGTCACGGTTTCTCCCGGCAGTGTGAACGGAACGGTTAACGTGCCGCCGGTTTCGGTTTCTCCCACACCCAAACCTTTTTTGTTGAGCGAATGGATGTGTACCGTGCGCAGCCGACTTTTGGATTTTATGTTTTCTTGGATATCATTCTTCATGAGGCAGTGTACAACTCTTTTACGTTTTCGATTTTGTGTTTCACTATTTCAAATCATTGGATCGACCTTTTATGAATATTACGATTATCTCGTTATGGGCGCAAAAATTGTTTCGCCCGGATGAACAACAGCCCCACGGCGGCGCGGAACTTCAACTGTATCTGCTCGCCAATGAATGGGCAAGATATCCCGAAACAACCGTCAATTTCATTACCCGCGGCCATGGAGAGCGGGAAGTCTTTGAGCACAACGGCATTCAGGTACATAAACTCCCCTATTATGACCAAGGGTGGAATCGTATGATCTTCGGCAGCATGGATGTCTATAACACCGCTGTGTCCATTCCAACTAGCGCATACATCCAGCGCGGCGGTGGGATTGAAACCGGCTTAACCGGATGGGCTGCATCCAAGACAAAGACCCCGTTCCTCTTTATGTGCTCGCACGATTGGGATGTGGATGGTACCCATGCCAAACGCCGGGGCTTTGTTTACGGATCCATGTATTTATCAGGGCTGCGAAACGCATCGGGTGTTGTAACCCAATCTACCTATCAACAGAAATGGATGAAGGAATATTACCATCACGAGAGCGATGTGATTCGCTCCGCCCACCGCATACCGGAAGAAATCCCTTCAGATAAGAACGGCGTCCTTTGGGTGGGGCGCTGTGAAGGGTTTAAGAATCCCGAAGCGTTTTTGGAAATTGCAAAACAGATACCAGAGATTCCTTGCACCATGGTATGCCCAAAAGCAAATTCGGAAGAAAAGTTTGAAAACGTCAAACAAACAGCGTCACAACTTTCGAATCTAACGTTTTTACAGGGGATACCCTTTGAAGAAACCGAAAACCTATTTGCCAGCCATAAACTATTTGTCTGCACTTCGTCAAAAGAGGGGTTCCCCAATACCTATGTGCAGGCATCAAAATGGGGAACACCGATTCTGTCGTTCAACGTCAATCCCGATACCATTCTGACCGAACACCAAATGGGGATCTGTTCCAACGGAAATGGAATGAAGCAGATCATGAATATACAAGAGCTTTATAACAATGAAGAACGTTGGAATGCGATGAGCCAAAACGCGTATGCCTACGCCAAAGAGTATCACGATATCAAAGCCATCGCACACCGGATTTATGATCTGATGGAATCAATGCAAGTCAAATAAATCATGCCGAAAACCGAAGCCGATACACTATTTCAATCCGCCCAAACCCACGCGGCACAAGGAGATTTGAATTTATGCGTTCAAACTCTGTATGAATGCTTGAAGCAAAACCGCTTTCATGTTTATGCCTTGTCGCATCTGGCTTGGCTGCTTTCACAACAGGGCGGGTACCGGCAGGCGCTTGGGTTGTATTTCCGTTTGCTGCTTCTTCGCCCCTGGTCAGTGGAAATTCATTTACGAACTTGGCAGTGTATGCAATTCGCTTGTTTTCGATGGGTGGACAAACAATCCGGTTCCAATCGTCTGTTTCGAATTCTACTGCTTTCCTCAGAATCCGTATGCTTTTATGCCTCTCTTATTCTATGCTATTTCATAGAGGTCATTCACGGCAAGAACCATCTGGTTTCAAAGTGGATGCGGCATAACCAACGCATGAAGACCCTTGCCAATATCAATGAATACGAATACTACAAAGTATCCGAAATGGACTTTGTGGTTTCCCGCCTGTGCAAACAAGAAGGGCAAACCGTGCTTGATCTTGGCAGCGGCCGCTCCGCAATCCCTTCATTCACCGCATTCCAATCAAACAATGTGATTGCAGCAGAACTGGATGACACAGCTTTGCAAACACAGAAACAAATTTGCAAAAACCTGCCTTTGACAAACCTGGTTCCATTAAAAGCCAATTTTCTGCGGCTCCCGTTTTCTGACAACTCGGTCAATGCGGTCAGCATTATTTCTACCATTGAGCACGTACCCAATCATGGCGATACCCAAACGATGATGGAACTCTACCGCGTGCTCAAGCCCGGCGGCACATTGCTGGTCACGGTTCCGGTATCTCACATCGCCAATGAGCAGCATACCGCGCACACAATCGGGCATGTATACCAAGAGTGTTCGGATGAAGCACCGGGGTACTTACGGCTGTACAATCCAGAGTGGATTCAGAAGCGCTTGATTGCACCCAGCGGGTTGCGTCTAAATGAATTGAAATACATCGGAGAAACCAGCCGCTGGGGATGGCTTGGGTTGGGAAGGAACTTTGTCGATCACAATCAAATCATTCACCCCAGCGCGTTTGCAGCGCCGCTAACACTTCTGTTTACGCGTGAACTGCAAGAAGATGAACTGGGTAAAGCCCATTGGGCCGTGGCTTGTCTGCAATTGCAAAAACCAATCGATGGATAGATATCGATTGGTTTTCATGTTTCTCCTTGAATCATTCTTCAAACCAGTTATGTTTAGAATAGATGAGACAACAGCCGCCTCATCCAATAAAAACATCTTCGGCTGAATCCAATTGAAATTACAACGATCGCAAACTGTTTGTGATTTCTCTTCGGTTTTATTTCAAACAATCTGTTTTCTTCTTACAGCATTACCACCGAATGCTAACTAAAAATAATGAGGAGGTATTATGTTTATTTGCGAAATCTGTCAGAAACCAGCACCACCCCGGGTGAACTCACAACGTATCGTGGCAAAAACGCGCTATCGTGAGTATCCCCGCAGAAAAGAAGTGCATCCTGCCACACGCGGACGCAAAAAGTTTAAAGACGACCCCGGCGGCACCGGAAAAGAAATTGTGAAAGAAGTGATTGCCTGCCCAAAATGTGTGGAAGAAGAAGTGAAAGCAAACTCTGACGTTACCATCAATTAGTAATCTGTCAATCAAAAAATTAAGGCTGGCTATCCGTTGTTGCCCCCCTTGTTAAGGGGGGTTAGGGGGGGATCGAAGCACGCTTTCAACTACGCAAAATCCCCCGGAGCCTACGGCTCCACCCCCTTATGCAAGGGGGTTGGGGCACTGCGCTTCGCTTGTGAATGACGGATCCCATTCATTTCATGTGGATGGTTCAGTTATCACCCATCATGCCAGCCTTGATGAACTACTAGAGCGGTTTCCAAAAGTATGTTCGTATTGGGGAGCATCGGCTTCCAGCCGGTACAGGATAAAACGCTTTGTAATCCGAACGTATTTTTGGCAATCCCTATAACGTGAACCAAACGGCAAGCAAAAACAAAAAAGGGCTGAGATAACCCAGCCCTTTTGTATTGACAATAAAGAAATTCGATTATGGCCCAACGCGGAGAATGTCTCCAGTACTGGAAGTACCGTTCGAAGCGTCGTATACCAATTCTGACAAGAAGAAACTGCTGCCACGGAAACCGGCTATACGGAAGTCCGTCAAACGGGCACCAGTGTAATCGCGAGCATCAATATCATCTTCTTCGCCGTTCAGCTTCTGGCTGTCCGGACCGAAGCTCATCAGAATGTAATAACTCTGACCATTAGAACCATACGCGTAACCTGTAGATTTTCCATCACCGTTAAATGGATCAAACGGAATAGAAGACATATAGGAAACGGGCGTGGTCAAGTAGATGCGGCGGTCACCACGGGCGCCGATTGAAATGTGAGCGATGTTGATTTCCGGTGTGTCTTCATCATCGAGGTCTTTGTACTGACGACGGGAACGAATCCGGTCGCGGTCCATTGGTGGGTATGAGTTGTTGTCAATAAAGAAAGACTCCAACGCATTTTGCAAGTTTCTCATTTCTGATTCCGCCCGTGCCACTTTGGCGCGAACCTGCGCGTTCAAGAAGTTTGGAACCGCAATAGCAGCCAAAATCCCAATAATCGCAACAACGATCAGAAGCTCAATCAACGTAAACCCTTGTAGTTTTTTCATCCATCTCACCTCCTTTCCCTACTGATTTGTGCTTTCTGGTGGTGGATGCTGTTACCAAACCCAGCTTCGGTTCGGAAACGCTCCAGAAAAAATAAATAAAACCGTGCATATATATTGGAGCGTTAACAGTGAAACTATAGGGTGTTAAAATGGTATTCCGCCAACATCCTAATAATACTAATATCACAAATAAAAATCCATGTCAACCCATTTGTACGAATTTGTAAAAAAACCCCGAAAAAATTTGTTCGGATTAAAAAAACTGTACTACCGACTGGAAGCCGGTGCTGCCCACAACGAACATATCGTTGGCAAATGCTTTACTAAATTTTTTGGATAAACCTTATCCTTGTTAAGGGGGCTAGGGGGGATCGATAGGCTGTAAGTGCGCTTCAATCTCAATGCTTCTCTGGAACAATCTCTTTTTACTGTGAGAGATGACATGCACTCCATAATAAATGTGTTTTAAATGTGTTTACCGTGTCCGCCGGGAACTACTGCGGCGGGAGCGGGAGAAACGCTCTGTGCCGATGCCTTGGGTGGTGAACGAAAACGAATAAGGTACGTTGTCAAACCGCAGTCCGTCAATCGTGTGAAGGTTACTGTCAAACATTAGGCGGTAACTGGTACCCGGCTTGAGTGAAATATAAATCAATATTTGAGAACCAAGACCTACAGGCAGAACCTCCACCATCGGCTCCGATTCCGGCCGGGGACGAAAGCGCAGTGACCGCTGGACCGTTTGTTGATCCACCGGGGCGTTGGTTTCTATCAAAATCGGGTCAGAAATCCCCTTTTGAAAGCCCCGTGCTCCTTGCTCAGGAACCGAACCGACAATCAATGGGCCGCCGGTGCGAAACGAAAATTCAAAAGGCTCTTCTAAACTCACCCCTTTCGGCGTCTGCGCGACCGGGGTAATCATCACAAAATATTGTGTGTGAAAGCGAACCGGCTCCGGTGCGTCCTGGTAAAGCCGCAGGTGCAGTACATCCAAATCGGAAAGATCGCTTTCCCGGTCAAAAAACGCTTCAAAACTCACGGGAGGGTCAATCATTACCGCGTCTTTCACGGACGCGCCATTCATCCGTTCGCTGAACTTCAGCATGACATCGATCCCTTGAACAATCGGTACATCTCTCGTGTTAGGCCTGGGAAAAGTATCAATAACCCGCGGCGGGTCAATATCCAGTTCCAACACCACCGGTTCCAGTTCATTGTTCGCATCGGCGATCACCGGAGCACCCTCCCACAAGGCGTCTTTGTAATTGGCTTTGGTAAAGATGAGGTTGTAATATCCCACCTCAATCCCGTTAAATTCAAACGCGCCATCCGGCCCGGTGACCATGGTGTATTCCGTCCCTTCAATCGCCACCAAAATCCCCGCATGATCCTGCTCCTCTTCCAAATAGGCATACCCGCTGATCGAACCATTGCCTTGCACTTCGCCGGAAGTGGATTGCAAGGTGATTTCCGGCATCTGGTTGATCTGATTGGCCAACACGCGTACGTCTTCTGTGCGCGCGGTTTCATACCCCGGATGTTCCGCAATGAGTGTGTAGATACCGGCATCGATTCCCACAAACAAAAAATTGCCGTTTTCGCCAGTCACGACAGGTTGTTGATTTCCTTCCAAACGAACAATAGTATTCGAGTGGTTTTCTTTACCTTGCAGCAAAACTTTCCCCCGCAAAATGCCCTCCCCTTCAAACTCCTCGGCCTTTTGCAGCGTTACAAATGTCGTGATGCGGTTTGAATCCGGTGCAACCGGTTCGATGCCTTCTATTTCTTCTGTGATATAACCTTCGTGTTCAAAAACCACGGTGTGCGTGTTGTTGTCTATGCCGGATAAAACATAATATCCCGTGGCATTCGTTATGGTTTTAATCCCGGGCAAATGCTTCAAAAACACGTGGATCCCGCCATGTTGCAAATTCCCCTGCAAAAAAGAATAGCCTTTGATCACGTTGTCTCCCAATTTGACAGGCTGTTCTTCCTCCACGCTTTCGGGTTGGCTGGGTTCCGGCTTCAACTGGGTTTCCGGCAGTTTGGTATTGGAATTGGCTGTAACCTTCACCCCTCCTTGCTTCAGGGGAAGCCAGCCTTCTTTATAGGCCGTAATGGTATATGTACCGGGGGGGATTTGCTTCAATTCAAAAAAGCCGGTTGTGTTGGTAAGGGTACTGAGGGATTCGTCAATCACCATCACCGTTATGCCTTCATGAGTGGTTTCTCCTTGCAGCGTGATGAATCCGGAAATGCTGCCCACTTCCGGAACAATGGTTTGCAGCGTGGCGGCCTCTGCGAGTGAATTTTCACCCCGGGTTAACGCAATCTCTTGGCGGTAGGTTTCATAATCCTCTTTTTCGGCAACCAACGTATACAAATCAGGGGTCATCCCCTCCATCACAAAAAACCCGTCTTCATTGGTTATGGCACGATATTGCGTTCCCGGCAAATAAACATGAATTCCTTCATAGTTGGATTGCTCTTCCAACTGCACCACACCCTCCAACCGGGAGGTCGGTTTGCCCATACACCCATAGAAAACGAAAAGAAGCAGCACAAGCCAATTTTTGGTTTTATTCATAATCAATCCCTGCATACAGGATACTATAAAATACCCAAAAGGATGAAGGCTATTTCGCTTGATTTGGGTTTTGCCGGTATTGCATAAAAATGTTCTTCATGGTTTCCAAGGGCACCATATAATTGGATCGTTCTTGCGATTCCAACAAAACCCGGCCGCCAATTTCTAAGTAGGACGCATCAATAGCAAAGCTCATAACCGTTTCGGTTGTCGCATTGGTGTACAACACCAGTATATGGGCATCCGTGACCGTATCCCGCATGGAATAGTTTTCTTTGGAAGAATTGACCGTCAGCATTAGCGCTTTGTCATTATTGATTTGAAAACCATAAGCATCCACATTTTCAATGTCAAAAAAGCTGGTTCTCATGGCGGCCATCTCACGGGGACCGAACGTTTTCATTAACGTGATAAATTGTTGCTCCGTTCGTTTCTCGGTCGTGGCGGCGGTCAAATGCCAATACTCTTTATCCCAGTTGACGGGTTTGGGCTCCATATCCACGGTTTGGGTCACATCCAGATTGCTTGGAGTTGCTATGGCAATCCGCACGCCGCTGGTTTGATTGGTTGCCCGAATGCCATATTGATTTTCCAGCATAAACTCTTCACCGGCATGAAGATGAAATTCAAAGGTGGAAGGTTGAGGCGCTTTGAGTTCATCAATCAAAAAGACCATATCCGGTTTAATAAATATAACATGGCGAATGAATGTATCCAAACGCTCTTCATACGCCTCCGATGCGTCCCCGGCCACATAATCAACCGCATCACCCAAATAATGGGAAACGATTTTTCCTTTGGCGTCGGAATGATGTTTTAACTGACCCTCACCATTTACCGTAATCGAATTATCCGATTTGGTTTCCCACATCCATCCGGTGTGATGCCCGCTGCCGTGCCAATCCCGGTGGCCGCTCCAATGCAGCACCGGCAATCCTTCACGCCATAAAATAAACGAGTTCTGCGCGTTAAACCCATGACTTTGGGTGCCGAACGGACTGCTTTTAAACAAAATATGTGTATCCAGGTTATTCATACCCAAAAACGAATGCAAAGAGGCTATTCCTGTGCCCTGAAAGATTTTAGAAGGCGGCATCCGGTTGATATTAGACGAGGAAGGTGGATTGGTATTTAACCGTAATAAATCAAGATAGGTCGGATGATCCGGCACCTGTTTTTTCTCTTGGTACGTACCATAATACTGCCAAAATTGATTGTTTGTTTTTCCCGCGAGGTATTTCATTAAATCCTGATTGCGTTTCCAATCATGCGTGTCTGCCATGTCGCCAAAACCGGCAAACTCAGATTCCGGTGGATTCACGTATACGGCAAAATCCCCTGCGTGTTTGAAATAGGGATTCTTAAACCCGTCAATTTCCAAGGCGGTTTCCATAATATCCAGCCACCAGGTCACCCGGGTAATGTAACTACGCCAATAGGCGATTCCCTCATGCCAGCCGCCGTCCGGATCACTCCAAGCGGGGTAGACATTAAAAAACACATCCATCGAGTATTTCAGCCATTTCTTCGCTTCCGGAATGTCATCAATAAACGCTATAGCTACTTCCCCTAAAAAATGCCAGGCACGGTTGTTGTGGCTTCCGTATGGCCGTGACAGGTGTTTCGTACGAATAAGATGCTCATAAGCATCCCGCGCCCGTTCCGCCATGCAGTTTCTGACGATTTCCCTTTCTTCATCGGTGAACATGTCATAAGCCCAGGTATAAGCGCGGGAGATTCGGCTCATAATCGGCATGGCGCATTCATCATTCATACGGTAGCCGGTGGTGCCGTGCGGGTCCCACGCTGTTACAGCCATCACCCACTCTTTCGCGCGGTTTCCAAAAGCTTCTTCGCCGGTCAACATATAGGCAAAAGCAAGGTTTGCGGCACGTTCAACAGCAGGAACAACAATTCTGCGGTTGCTGCGCCAAACATCGATATCGGCTTTTTCACGCGTGCGCAAATCCCCGCCGGAAGGATAAGGTGGAGGTTCTTCCCTCACGATGGGAACCTCTAACTCTTGCTTGGCATGGTCAATAAAATTTTCCCAATATTCCGGAAAATTAAAAGCGATTTGCACATACTTATTATCTATCATTTCCCGACGCAAAAATAATTTGGGGTGAGATTCCGGCAGGCGCTGCAATAAATCAGTGGTGGTGGGTTGAGGATTATGTACCGCCTCTTTGGGGATAGTAAATGTACGAATTACGCTCCAATTTGAGGATTCCCCTTCATCTGTCGTAAACCGGTAGCGCCAATACCACGTTCCCGGATATAACAATTTTGGGGGACAATGGACATTGTATGGAATATCCTCCGCTTGATATTCAACCGTCGAAAAATCCTCTGTACTGGAACATTGCAGCGTATAGGTAAACGCCTGATCCTCCGGCAGCCATACAAACCCCGGCGGATTGACTTTACTTCCCTCCCCGTTAGCGGGATTGTAACGTACCTCTTTCGGTTCAGGAGAGCGGTTGGAGACGTCGGGTTCCTCTACCCAAGCAGGCAAAGAACAGATTAAAAAGAGAACAATACAATGCAACCGCATTGTATTTCTGGATTTTGAGATACAATTATAGAATGGAGCAATATTCATCAATTTACCTCTTATGGATAACGATTCAAGATTCTTTCTTGGTAACACTTTTTATATTTTAATAAAGAAACTTGCTTGTTGTGAAGCGGAAGATATAGATTAACACATGTTTGGCTTGACAATTCAAGATGTTACGGTAATTTGCCAACTCGCCGCATCGATGTTATCATCGGTCAAGATAAACGAAAGGATAAGATATCTATGCCATCAGGAAAAAAGCGCAAGCGCATGAAAATCGCGACTCATAAGCGTAAAAAAAGACGGCGTTTGAATCGCCATAAAAAGAAAAAATAACGTAAAGCGCGGATGATGTCAAAATTCTTTGGTATCATCCGCCTACTTCTCTCTGAAGGATGACAAGCGATGGAAATCACCGAAGTCAAAGTTTATCCTGTTCGCAAAAAAGACGATAAACTCAAAGCCTTTGTGACCATCGTGCTGGATGATTGCTTTGTCATTCGCGATCTAAAAGTCATTCACGGAAACAGTGGTCTCTTTGTCGCCATGCCCAGCCGCAAAAAGAGCGATGGTACCTATGCCGATATCGCCCACCCCCTGAATGCCGGTATGCGTCAAAAAATGGAATCCCGTGTTTTAGAAGAGTTCCAAAAAGTGTCCGAAGAATTTCAGCCGGATGACAGCGTTTCGGATTCTGATTATAATGAAAGTTCTTAACATTATGGAAACACAATATATCGAAAACCATAATGGAAATTACCGGATCACAGGAACTCGTGTCTCGCTGGATTCTATTGTTTACGCATTTTGGGAAGGTCTATCCCCAGAATCCATAGTCTCAGATTGTTTTCCGGTATTGAATCTAGAACAAGTCTATGGTGCAATTGCCTACTATTTACGTCATCGAGATGAAATAGACACATATTTAAAGGAGGATGAATCAAAGTACGAATACCAGCGAAATGCAACAAATGATCCATCATTTTCAAAAAGATTGATGGAAGCGCGCAGACAAAATGCAGACTAAATGCAGACAAAATTCAGTGACCCATTCATGAAAATCCGTTTTCAAGCCGATGCCGATTTGAACCATATCATTGTTAAAGCCATTTTACGCAGGGAACCAACTGTAGACTTTCAAACAGTTCATGCGGCTAATCTCTCAGGATTAAATGATGAAGAAGTTTTAACAAAAGCATCTGAAGCAGGAAGAGTGCTCGTTACTCATGATCGCAAAACAATGCCTCATCACTTCGCTGAATTTATAATTACCCACCCAAGCCCTGGAGTTTTGATCATCCCTAAAACGATACCCACCATAAGAATTGTCGAAGACCTGATTTTGATTTGGACTGTAAGTGATCCAGAAGAATGGATGAACCGAATCTATTATTTACCGATTTAGACAGATATTACATTTCCTCAAACCACTGAATGCCTTCTTGCAGCCGGGTTGACCCGACACAATGAATCTTCTGCACCACCGTGAAAAAATCCGCATTGACTTCCAAGAACACATGCTCCCCTTCCGGGCATATTCGCCCGCACAGATGCTTAAATTGGGCAATATCATCCGAAGCATAAAATAAGTCTTTCCACCGTTTTTCATCACTCAAACCATTTTCTTCGGATAACACCTTCTTGACCTCGTTCGCTGCTTCTTCTGCGGAATTGATCAATGTCACATCATCGCCCACGACCGTCTGAATCATTTCTTGCAGCAAAGGGTAGTGGGTACACCCTAAAATAAGGGTGTCAATTTCCTTTTCCATCAATGGCTGCAAATAATGTTCTGCAATTCCATGTGCTTCTTTGCCGTCGTGCCACCCTTCTTCCGCAAGCGGCACAAATAACGGGCATGGCTGCGAATAGACATTCACATCCGGCAGGTACCGTTTTAGAGTGGTTTGATAAGAACCGCTGTTTATCGTACTCTTGGTCCCGATAACACCGATTCGCCGGTTGCGGGTTGCTTTGACCGCGGATTTTACTCCCGGTTCCACCACCCCAATGACAGGTCCGGGAAACCGGTTGGCAATCGGTTGAAGAGCAACAGAAGAAGCGGTATTGCAGGCAACCAAAATCAGCTTGACATCATGGCTTTTTAAAAAATCCGTTATTTCTTCACTATAACGAACCACCGTTTCCGCTGATTTGGTACCATAGGGAACTCTTGCCGTATCTCCAAAATAGCACAGCGTTTCCTTTGGCAGTAACTTCTGCACTGCGCTGACAACAGTTAGTCCGCCAATGCCGGAATCAAATATTCCTATGGGTTTGTTTTTATCCATACCGCTCCATATTTCAATCAATTGTACCAGCGGGAATCTATTTCTATACGATTCAATTGGTTAAGATGATTATCCTGTGAATAAAATAATGCCGGTCAAACCGTAAGTCATAGTTTAACAGTATATTACACTAAATATAATCTAACAATATGTTGTGTATTGCTTGTGAATAAAATCAAGATATTGAAAAGAACAAAAATAAAAGTGTTAACTATGTTTTTAATAATGATTTCATACTAATATACGATAAGAATCGTTATTCATTAAAAAAAGAGAAATGGTTTCATCTAGGAACATTTCTCGAACTAAATTCGACTGATTTATTAGAGACAAACATGGTAGATCAATCTACCAAAACAGAGGAAATTCAACGCCTTATTTCCCAAGCAAAAACTGGGGATTTGGTGGCGTTTGAAGTGATCTATCATCATTTCAGCCGCGATGTATTCACCATGGCGATGCGGATGGTGAATTCACCGGATATTGCGGAAGAGGTTACACAAGAGGTATTTATATCCGTTTATAAAAACATTCACCGGTTTGAGTTTCAATCCGCGTTTACAACTTGGTTATACAGAATCACCTCCCGACGGGTCGCGGATTACTTCCGGAAAAACAAAAAGCATTTCGTTAATACAGTACCGATACCGGAAAGCAACGAAGGGGGACAGATTTTTGAGGCGGAAGATCCAAATCCGATACCATCGCAAACGGCAATACAATCGGAAAAACAAGAAATCCTCGAAAAAATTATCGGAACGTTGAATCCAAAACATTCCAGTATTTTGCATTTGCGTTATGGAAACATGATGAGTTACGAAGAGATAGCGGATGTACTGCAATGCAGAATTGGAACGGTAAAATCAAGGCTAAACCGGGCCCACAAAATTTTAGAAGAAAAAGCACGGGAACTTCTTTCATAGTCAAAAAGGGACTTCCCCGTTATAATTCACATTGACTTAGCAATTCTATAGAGTTTTAGTATGATGTTCCAGAATCTGGAACGGAGAAACAAATGAAACCCAGCAAAAAGCCGGACATCGATTTAATCGTTCGCTACATTCACAATGAAGTCACAGAGAAAGAATCCGCTTGGATTCAATCGCAACTGGCTGAAAATGCCGAATGGGCAGATGCATTGAAACGGCAAACGGCTCTTATCAATCAATTGCAACAGATGCCTTGCTATGATCCGCCATCCCGCGTCTGGGCAACAATCCGCTCGGAGATTCAACAAACACACAGAAAACCCGCTTGGCAGTTGTGGTTGCAAGATCTATTTTCTCCAGCAAAATTTGCGGCGGTTTCAATTCTTGCCACTTTGATCGTTTCCATGTGGTATATACAAGTCAACTATGAACAAGACTTTCAAATTGTCGACGTTTCAGAAGATAACAGTTTTTCGGTTGAAGCCGGTGTTTATTTCGCGAATCATGAAATCATTCAGGATAACCCCATTACAGAAGAGGCTCTATTGGCTTTTTATCCGGAAAAATCCAATTCAATGACCGATGAAGAATGTTAAAATCTACCGTTTTAAATCCACATAGTTTCCTATCTATTTTTCTTGTGTTGATCTGCATTGGAACGTCTTCTTTTGCCGGTGATGCTTTTGATACATTAAAAAACGCGATTCGTGTCACACAGCAAACTTCCTTTCAAGGAACGATGGAATTTCAAAAGAACGTTTTTGATGAAATCTGGACAGCAGAATTTACCATTCATCACAAGCCTGATACCGCGACCAAACTCGTCTTTCTTAAACCGAAAATTGTCGAAGGAAATATTGTCATCCGCACTCCCAAAGGGATATGGGTCACGCCCTTAACGGATGAAAAACGGGATAAAGTCATTCAAGAGATGAAACCGTTTCCTTGGCACCGGCTTCTGGATGAAAACCATCCACTATTCTTCCAAGCCTCGTTCGAAATAGGAGAAGAAAATCTTGTGGTGAATAATTACGCCATTCATTCCGGCGTTGATCATATCAATGAAGAAAAAATGCTTTCAGTTCATTTAAAACCCTATCATGATGACCGCCCTTCCATGAAAGCATATTTTGACTTCGAAACAAACGTGCAAAAACAATGTAAACGGTACGATTACAACCAAGAATTGGATGAATCTTTTGTGTTCACCAACTTAACGATTAATGCTGCACTCTCCCCATCGGTGTTTTCTCTGGAAAATCTTAAAAATATCCACACGTTCGGTGAAAAAAATTCCGCACCGGACATTCAACCCGATTTTATGACCTATCAATTACAATGGCTGCCGATAGGTTTTGAACTCTTACACAGCGATACTTGGAAAGGCAGACACGGGATTACCAAACACGATATATTCTCAGATGGATTTGCCCGTATATCTATTTATCAACGAAAATTAGATGAAGATGAAATCGAAAACAATAAAACACGGGATAACGAAAAAAAGCCGTCAAAAAAATGTATTGTTCACCGCTTCAAAAAACACAGTTCTTGGCTTTATTTTCGGGATATAGATGGATTGCGCATCTCTGCCGTTGGGGATTTATCGCCAAAACTGATGGGAAAAACACTTTCGAAAATCGATGATAAGTAATTCACTTGCATAACTTCCTCATTATTCTATCTTTATTCCATAACCCTACCCAAAATATCATATTTTTATTTTGGATACTTGACAACGTCAACTATTTCTATATACTAATGTTTGAAATTATTTCTCTTGATTTTTATCTATTGGAGACGTTTTTATGGCTACTGCAACAGAAACATTTCATGACGTAATGAAAGAATATCAATACGGTTTTGTGACCGATATTGAGTCTGATACTGTACCCCCCGGTTTAAATGAGGATATCATTCGATTCATTTCCGCCAAAAAAGAAGAACCGGAATTTTTGTTAAACTTCCGGTTAAAGGCATATCGTCATTGGCAAAAGATGGATTATCCGGAATGGCCGCATGTGCATTATTCCAAGCCGGATTTCCAAGCCATCAGCTACTACTCCGCGCCCAAAAAAGACACCGACGGGCCCAAAAGCTTGAATGAAGTTGACCCGAAACTGTTGGAAACCTACGAAAAACTGGGGATTCCCTTGAAAGAACAAGAGTTGCTGGCAGGTGTTGTAGCGGTAGACGCGGTGTTTGACAGTGTATCTGTCGCAACAACCTTTAAAGATAAGCTGCATGATTTGGGTATCGTCTTCTGCTCGTTCTCTGAAGCGGCAAGAGACTATCCAGACATCGTGGAAAAATATTTAGGCTCTGTTGTTCCGTATTCCGATAACTTCTTCGCCACGTTGAACTCTGCCGTGTTTACCGACGGTTCTTTCGTGTACATTCCAAAAGGCGTGCGCTGCCCGATGGAATTGTCCACCTACTTCCGCATCAATGAAGCAAATACCGGCCAGTTTGAGCGCACCTTAATCGTCGCTGAAGAAGGCTCTTACGTGAGCTATCTTGAAGGCTGCACCGCCCCCATGCGCGACGAAAACCAATTACACGCCGCGGTGGTTGAATTATTCGCGCATAAAGATGCCACCATCAAATACTCCACCGTTCAAAACTGGTTCCCCGGTGATGAAAACGGCAAGGGTGGTATTTATAACTTTGTTACCAAACGCGGCAAATGCGCCGGTGAGCGCTCCAAAATTTCTTGGACGCAGGTTGAAACCGGCTCCGCCATCACCTGGAAATACCCCAGCTGCATCTTGCAGGGAGACAATTCCGTTGGTGAGTTTTATTCCGTTGCGTTGACCAACAACTACCAGCAGGCCGATACCGGAACCAAGATGGTTCACATCGGTAAAAATACCCGCAGCAATATCGTATCCAAAGGGATTTCAGCCGGCAAAGGCCAAAACACCTACCGCGGTTTGGTCAAAGTGCTGAAAAGCGCGGAAAACTCCCGAAACTACACCCAGTGTGACTCCATGCTGCTCGGTGACCGGTGCGGCGCGCATACTTTCCCTTATATCGATATCAAAAACAACACCTCTCAAGTCGAGCACGAGGCGACGACATCCAAAATCGGTGAAGATCAAATCTTTTACTGCAACCAGCGCGGAATTTCTGAAGAAGACGCCGTCAGCATGATTGTGAACGGCTTTTGTAAAGAAGTGTTCCGCGAACTGCCGATGGAATTTGCCGTCGAAGCACAAAAACTGCTTGAAGTCAGCCTGGAAGGCAGCGTCGGATAACGCAATCCGCAAACTCCGCGTTCTCAAAACGATACCAATTTACATTTATTCTATTGGAGCACAAACTCATGTTAGAAATCAAAGACTTAAAAGCAACTGTAGAAGACATTGAAATCCTACACGGGATCAACCTAACCGTTAATCCCGGCGAAGTACACGCCATTATGGGGCCGAACGGTTCCGGCAAAAGCACATTGGCGCAGGTTCTTTCCGGAAATGAAAGTTATGAGGTAACCGGAGGTTCGGTCACATTTGAAGGCAAGGATTTATTGGAACTGGAACCGGATGAGCGCTCTTGCGAAGGTGTGTTTATGGCATTCCAATATCCAGTCGCGATTCCGGGTGTATCCAACACCTACTTTTTAAAAACCGCTTTAAACTCAAAACGCAAATATCACGGGCAAGAAGAAATTGACGCGGCCGGGTTTATTGAATTATCCCGCGAAAAAGCGCAAATGGTGAAATTGGATCCAAAACTGCTAAAGCGTCCGGTGAACGACGGTTTTTCCGGCGGCGAAAAGAAACGCAACGAAATCTTCCAGATGGCGGTTCTCGATCCGAAACTTGCTATTCTGGACGAAACCGATTCCGGTTTGGACGTTGATGCTCTCCGAATTGTTTCGGATGGAGTAAATGCCTTGCGGGATGGCAAACGCGCCTTCATCGTCATTACCCACTACCAGCGTTTGCTTGAGTACATCGTGCCGGATTATGTCCACATCCTCGCAGGTGGAAAAATCGTGAAATCCGGCGACCGCAGCCTAGCCCTCGAAGTTGAGAAAGATGGCTACGCCTGGTTGGAAGAACAAGAAGCTGTCACAGCGTAAGGGAGTTATCATGGTTGAAGTAAAAACCCAAACAAATAAATACCGGTCTGATTTTGACCAATTTATAAATTCCGTGAGTGCGGAAGAACCCACTTGGTTGGGAGAAATCCGCCGCCAAGCGATGGATCATTTTGAAGAGTTGGGCTTTCCCACACCCAAACATGAAGATTGGCGCGAGATCAACATCAAACCCATTGTCGGTCAAGAGTTTTCATCTCCGGAAGCGGATGCGGTTTCGTCTTCCGATCTGAAAGAGACCGTTCTGCAAGAATGGCATGGAACCAAAATAATCTTTGCCAACGGCCATTTTTCAAAAGAACTTTCAACGTTTAAAGAACTGCCTGAAGGAGTAGTCATAGGCAGCCTGCGTGATACCTGGAATAACCAGCCGGATTTACTGGAACCCTATTTCGCCAGGCTGGGCAGTTTTGAACAGCAGCCGTTCGCATCGTTAAATACGGCTTTTATGCAAGACGGATTGTTTGTGTTTATCCCACATAACACAGTGGTTGAAACACCCATTCATGTTGTCTTTGCATCCAAATCCAACGGTCAACCCACCATTACACATCCCAGAGTGCTGGTTGTAGCAGGCAAAAGCAGCCAAGTTGAGATTGTTGAAAGTTATATCGGCGATAAAAACGACGTATACTTTACCAACGCCGTCACCGAGTTTGTATGCGCAGAAAACGCGCACATCGAACACGTGAAATTTCAACGCGAAAGCGAAGCGGCGTTTCATATCGCCAACACCATAGTCAATGCGGAACAAAATGCTGTTTTAAAAACTCACTCGTTGGCATTCGGCAGCCAGATCGCCCGCAACGATTACTCAGCCAGTCTGAACGGTGAAAATATTGAATGCACGCTCAACGGTTTATATATGCCGTATAACAAACAGCTTGTAGACCATCGGTTAACCGTAGAACACACAAAACCAAACTGCAACAGCCATCAGTTGTATAAAGGCATTTTGAACGATGATGCCCAAGCGGTTTTCCGCGGCAAATTTCATGTGCATCAAGACGCGCAAAAAACCGACGCGTATCAATCCAACAATAATCTTTTGTTGTCACCCACGGCGGAAATCAATACCAGACCACAATTGGAAATTTATGCCGACGACGTAAAATGTTCACATGGGGCAACCATCGGCCGCTTGGATCAAGAACAAATCTTTTACTTGCAATCGCGTGGGATTACTTTAGAAAAAGCCCGAAGCCTGCTGATTTATGCCTTCGCGCACGAAATTATCGATCAAATCGGCATCGAAGAAGTTCATCCGGATTTGAAACAGTTAATCATCAGCCGGTTGCCCAATCAGGATATTTTTAAGGAGTAGATATGAGTACTGTTGTAACCATAAATCCAACCAAACCAACGCAAGGGTTCAATGTGCATAACATCCGGGAAGATTTTCCGGTACTAAAGCGCATGGTAAACAACAAGCCGTTGGTGTATTTGGATAACGCGGCTACCACCCAAAAGCCGCAGATGGTGATTGATTCGCTAATCAACTACTATCAAGATTACAACTCCAACATTCACCGCGGTGTACATTTGTTAAGCCAAACCGCCACGACGGAATATGAAAAAGTTCGCGGCAAAACCCGCTGCTTCATTAACGCGGTACACGATCACGAAATTATCTTCACCCGCAACACAACCGAAGCCATCAATTTGGTCGCCCGCTGCTACGGCGGGACAAACCTAAAAGAGGGCGATGAAGTTCTCATCACCGCGATGGAACATCACTCCAACATCGTTCCCTGGCAAATGGTTTGTGAATCCACCGGGGCAAAATTAAAAATTGCCCCCATCAACGATGCCGGTGAAGTGCTGCTGGATGAATACAAAGCCCTTTTAAACGAAAAAACCAAGTTCGTTTCGCTTGTTCATGTTTCTAACGCTTTGGGCACGATCAATCCGGTTAAGGAAATGATCCATGCCGCGCATGAATTTAACGTGCCGGTATTGATCGACGGCGCGCAAGCGGCTCCCCACGTGCGGATAGATGTACAAGCGTTGGATGCCGATTTTTATACCTTCTCCGCACACAAAATGTTCGGGCCAACCGGTATCGGCGTGTTGTACGGAAAAGAAAAATTGCTGAATGATATGCCTCCCTTCTTGGGTGGCGGCGATATGATCGCTTCCGTATCGTTTGAAAAAACCACCTACAACGAATTGCCCTATAAATTTGAAGCCGGTACACCCAACATTGCCGATACCATTGCCTTCGGCGCTGCAATCGATTATGTGGAAAGCGTTGGAATCGAGAAAATCCAAGCATACGAGCATGATCTTTTGGAATACGGTACCGAAGCCCTCAACTCGATTGAGAAATTAACACTTATCGGTACAGCAAACAAAAAAGCATCGGTGCTTTCATTTAACATCGACGGCATTCACCCTCATGACATCGGAACAATTGTTGACCAAGAAGGCGTTGCTGTCCGTACCGGCCATCATTGCGCCGAACCGCTCATGCACCGCATGAATGTAACAGCAACCGCGCGGGCATCATTAGCGATGTACAATACCAAAGAAGAAATCGATGTGCTGGTGAATGCAATTTATAAAGCCATACGGGTATTCGGTGAATGACCAAACTAAGTGAACTCTACCGGGAAGCGGTGTTGGATCACAATAAAAATCCTCGAAATGTAGGAGAGTTGCAAAACCCGGATTTTACCGCGCAAGGTCATAATCCGGTTTGCGGTGACGATGTCAAAATATTTATTCGCGTAACAGAAGGCAAGATCGCATCACTGCAATGGACCGGAAAAGGATGCGCGGTTTGCAAGGCCTCAACCTCGATCATGAGTGAAATTCTTAAAGACAAAACCATCGGGGATGCTGAGAACATCATTCAAGACTTTGAGGCTTTACTAAAAAGCGGTAAAGACGTTGAGTATCCGGAAAAATTGGAGCAAGCAATGGTATTGTCTGGAGTGAAAGATTTCCCTGTACGGATCAAATGCGCTCTGTTAGGATGGAAAACCGCTTTGCAGGCAATAAAAAACACGAGCAGTACCGTTACGACGGAATCGTAATGAGGAGTGAACTATGTCAGAGACAACCACATTAAGCACGGAACAAATCAAAGAGAATATCATCGAGCAGATCAAAACCTGCTACGACCCGGAAATTCCTGTGAACATATATGAGTTGGGTTTAATCTATAATATTAAAGTTGAAGAGGGTGGCAGTACGTTTGTGGAAATGACCCTTACGTCTCCCGCATGTCCGGTCGCTGGTTCGCTTCCGGGAGAAGTGGAAGAAAAAGTCAAAAAAGCCGAAGGGGTCACTGAAACCAAACTCGATTTGGTCTGGGACCCACCCTGGCATCCCGATATGATGTCGGAAGCAGCCAAACTGGAACTGGGATTCGATTAATTGATTTTTTGATAGCCTATCATGAAAAACGCGGTTGCCTTTCAACAAGTATCCTTCTCGTATGAAAGCAACTGCGTTTTATATAACTGCTCTTTCCATATCCCCCAAAACTCCATCAGCGTATTGTTCGGCCCCTCCGGTTCGGGAAAAACCACAAGTCTTCGCCTCATGGCAGGATTGGAAATCCCATCATCCGGCACCATTTCTCTTTTGGATTCCGTTTCAAATTCAATCCCGCCAAACAAGCGAAACGTTGGCTATTGCTTTCAAGAACCGGCATTATGGCCGGCAGTCACAGTGAAAGGCCACATCGAGCTATGTATAAAGCAGAATCAAGAAACCGTAAACTCTCTTCTCAACAAATATCACTTGGGTCATGTGCAACATCATTATCCCCATCAACTCTCCGGTGGAGAAAAAAAACGCCTTGACTTCGCCCGCGCGGTTGCAGCCAATCCCAAACTATTGCTGCTGGATGAGCCCCTTTCCAGTGTAGAAGAGCCGTTGCGGGAAGAACTCATCCAACTTATCGAAGACTGCCGCTCTCAGGGCGGTACCATTGCCGCGGTTACCCACCAGAAAGACGAAATGTTTTCGTTCGCAGAACATTTAGTCATTCTGCATCACGGTGAAGTATTAAACGAAGGAAAACCGGAAGATCTCTACAATCAACCCAAAAACCGTTTAACCGCTGAGTTGTTGGGACTAAAAAATCTCTTTGAAGTAGAATGCAATAACGGCATAATGCATTCTCCTTTTGGCGGATTTTCCTATTCAGAAGAGATAAACGGAACCTGGTTGGCCGGTTGTGGATTGCATGACTTTTGTGTTACTGTTGATACTAATGGAAACGGTACCGTAAAAGCCTGTCCGTTTGTCGCAGGTAACTATCTCATCACATTCGTTGTGGATGGCAGAACGTATCAATCATGGACTGAAGAAAAAATTGAACCGGAAAACACCGTTTCGGTTTCCTTAAAAAACGCACCAATAAAAATTGAGCCTTTGGCACAGCAACCAACATGAAAACCATCGTATCATTTCTGTTCACCGCCGTCGCATGTCTATTCCTTTCCGCTTGCTCCGGTGGAGGCCAACCGGCTGAGAGCTGGGGCTTTCGCGGCAGCATTGCCGGACGCTTTTCTGCTCCCCGCGGGATTGAAGTTACCTCTGAGAAAGTATTTGTAATAGACCGCACTGGCCGCGTGCAAGCGTTTAATCATGCCGGAGAATACCTTTATCATTGGATGCTGGAAAAAGTGGATAACGGCACTCCCACCGCTTTGATAGCCGGTGAAAACAAAACCCTTTGGATACCCGATACCCACAATTCGCGTCTATTAAAGTACAGTGAAGATGGTAATTTGCTGATGACATTCGGTGAAAACGGAACCGAACCCGGACGATTTCAATTTGTCACGGATGTTGCCATCGGTCCAAACGGAAATTTGTTTATTGCTGAATACGGCTTCACCGACCGTATCCAAGTGTTCAGCCCTCAAGGAGAATATCTCAATCATTGGGGATCATTCGGCGAAGCGGAAGACCAATTTCAACGCCCGATGGCGATTGCGTTCGATGGGACGGACAAGTTGTATATTGCCGATTCATCCAACCACAGCATTAAAGTGTATACCATCGATGGCAAATTTTCTCACGCATTCGGAACCCACGGCTCCATGCCGGGTGAGTTGGAGTTTCCCTATGATCTAGCGATCGATCAAGAGGGGGACATCTATACTATAGAATTCTCCAACCACCGGATTCAAAAATGGTCGCCCAATGGTGAACCGCTCAGTGTATGGGGTGCGCCTGGAAGTGGGGATCAACATTTATCCGAACCGTGGGGAATATCCTTAAATCAAACACACGCATTAGTGGCCGATACGCTGAATCACCGCGTTCAAGTCCTTCCCCTGCACTATTTTCAATAAATTACCTTCATTCTACTTTTTGTGTAAACGTGTGGAGAATGAAAATATTCCTAGATTTTAATTTCAATTTCAACTAGTATACATTATTGTGATATGATTTCATTGAATTTAAACCGGTTTAAATTACTGTAATTTATTTTAAGTATTGGATAGATCTTTTCATGAAAAGCGCCGCATTCAATTTAGCGTTCAAAGTTCACCGCAGTGAACTTTCATTTGCCGATGGATTGTTACAGTCTGTGGAATCGCAGGCGCAGCAAGATTTTATCGAAGCGTTGAATTCCCTGGCCGGCAGCCAAAAATACGACATTACCCAACTGGATTCACTCATTACCCAAGCCAAAGCATCGCTCACAGGAGACTCCGGCTCTGCATCCTCCGCCAATGCGGAAAAATTGGAAAAAGAAATCCGTGAACTCAAAGGGGAAATCAAAGATTATAAAAGCAGCATCCACATGCTGGAAGCCAACAATGCCTCTTTAATGACGACGATCATTCCCGGGATCAATTCAGCCCTGCTTTTTTTCGTGGGATTGGTCATTCTTTTAGTCGTCTTTGCCGTCGGTTTTATCTTACCGGCGTTGATTATTCTCGCGCTGGTTTTGGTAGGAAGCGGCATTCTGTTCTACTTAGACTTGAACAAACTAAAAGAACAACAAGCGATCATTAACCGGAAGAAAGAAAAAAATCAAGTGGAAATCGACAAGATGAAAGATAAAATCGAAGACACCAAAGAAGACCTTCAAAAAAAGCAGGAAGAGTTAGACAAAATCAAGCAACCACAACAAACGGAACCCGCCCCGCCGGAAATTTAATTCAACCCATTTACAACAACATTTTTTATTTATAAAAATCTACTACACCGCAGCCAATTTATGCATCTTGATGTGTGTAAACTCTTCGATTCGCTTGGCAGCCTGCCAGGGCAATAAATGATGCTCTTCGAAAATATTTTTTCTGGAACCGTGAGGGATCACTTGATCCGGCAGGGCCAACCGAAGCATGGGCAGATCAATATTCATGTCATGCATGGCTTCCGATACCGCTGATGAAAATCCGCCGATAATCGAGTGGTCTTCATACGTCACAAAATAGTTATGATTCTCTGACAATTTATGAATCAATTCGGTATCAAGGGGTTTGGCGAATCTCATATTAACAACCGTCGGCTTATAGCCTTGCTTCCGAAGCAATGCGGCAGCTTCCAAAGCAGGGTGCACCATATATCCATACGCCAATATGGCTATCTCAGATCCTTCTTGAATAACCTGGCCTTTTCCTACCGGTAAAACCGGCTCTTCCAACGACCAATCCACTCCTACGCCAACATCACGCGGATAGCGGATCGCAAAGGGGCCATCCGTGTAATCAAGCGCCGTCCATAACAATTGAACCAATTCTCTTTCGTTCGCCGGGGCCGAGACTACCATGTTGGGCAAAACCCGCAAATAAGCGATATCATACAAGCCTTGAAACTGCGAACCGTCATCGCCCACCACACCGGCCCGGTCTAACGCAAATATAACCGGCAACTTCTGCACACATACATCGTGAAAGATTTGATCGTAACCACGCTGCAAAAACGTGGAATAAATCGCACAAACCGGCCGGATCTTTTCGCACGCCAAACCGGCACTGAATAATACCCCATGCTGCTCGGCTATCCCCACATCCACAAAATTCTTCGGAGACTCTTTCGCCAGCAAGTTTAAACCAGTCCCAGAAGCCATCGCGGCAGTAATACCCATGACCTTCGGATTTTTTTCGACCATTTTGCAGATGGTTTTTCCAAATACGGATGTGTACGCAGGAGATTGCGGGGCATCTACCTTTTTCGGTTTGGGTCTGCCGGTGACTTTATCAAACGGTTTGGCACCATGCCATGTTGCCGGATCTTCTACAGCATATTCATAGCCATGCCCCTTCTCTGTGACAATATGCAAGAAAATCGGTCCGCTTAAGTCTTTTATATTCTCCAATGTTTCCGTTAGTTCTTTCAAATCATGGCCATTAATCGGACCAAAATAGCGGAACCCCAATTCTTCAAAGAATACCCCGGGGACAATCAGCGATTTGATACTTTCTTCTACCTTTTGCAGGCGCTTCATCACCGCATTGCCGATGGTTTTACCCAGAATGCGGTCAAAACCTTCTTTGGTTTTATTATAATAGTGACTGGTAATGACTTGGTTTAAGGAGTGAGAAATCGCGCCGACCGGTGGCGAAATCGACATATCGTTGTCATTCAAAATAACTAGCATGTCTTTCTTCAGGTGCCCGGCATGATCAAGCCCCTCGTAGGCAACTCCGCCGGTTAAGCCCCCGTCACCGATAACCGCCACCACTTTGTGGTCTTCTTCATTCATATCCCGCGCCATGGCCATACCCAACGCGGCAGATACAGACGTACTGGCATGACCGGTCGCGAAATGATCGTGTGGGCTTTCTGCACGGCTGGGAAAACCGCTGATCCCTTTGTATTGGCGTAAGGTATGAAAATGCTCTCGTCTGCCCGTCAACAATTTATGCGCGTACACTTGATGTCCGACATCCCAAATGATCTTATCCGTTGGACTGTTAAACACCCGGTGCAAGGCGATGGTCAGTTCCACGACTCCCAGCGGGGTCGCAAAGTGCCCGCCTTTTTCACTCACAACATCAATGATTCGCTGACGGAGTTCTTTAGCCAGCAATTCCAAATGGTCAAAATCAAGTTGTTTTACGTCGTCCGGGTTGTTGATTTTTTCAAGAAACATGCGCCTTACCTAACCTCTTCAATAAACAAATTAAAGTGTATATCACACCATACAAAGTACAAATTTATTTCATCCATACGGCAATTTAAAAAGAAAAAACGCACCATAACTAATTCTGTTTTGTAAAGATACATTACCTAAGGATTTTTGCTATTCTATTATAAAAGTAATTTATTTACAGGCTTGTGTGAAGGGATATTCTCTCTGTTCTTTACTGCCTTGTTCATGAAATCAATCGGCTAATTTTTTCGGGCGGCCAATTCTTGGGTAATATCCAGCAACACTCCGGAACGAAATTCCTGTCCCTTTAACAATTCGACAATCTCCTCTTTCAATTTGTGAACGATTTCCTTTGATTCCTCAAGCCCAATCAAAGATGGATAAGTCAATTTGTCATGGTTTTCATCCATCCCGGTATTTTTACCCATCAGTTCTTTATCACCGATCACATCCAAGATATCATCCACAACTTGAAAAATGAGCCCCAATTTCGTCCCCACACGACGCATGATTTCATAATCCGATTCTGATGAATCCACCAGTGACGCCCCCATCAGCAGCGCAGCGCGGATCAAGGCAGACGTTTTATTTAGATGAATGTATTCAAGAATATCCCGCCCGCCTTGCTTATGCTCATATTCCAAATCGACCACTTGGCCTGCAACCATCCCTTTAAAACCACAGGCTTTGGAAAGTTCATGAGCCGCACGCATTGTCTGTTTGGCATAGCTCTCCGGCAGGCCGGTCAGCCATTCAAACCCAAGTGTATGAAGCGCGTCACCGGATAGTACCGCCATCGCCTCGCCAAACACCACATGAGAGGTAGGACGTCCCCGCCGCAAATCGTCATCATCCATGCAGGGCAAATCATCATGAATCAGCGAGTAGGTATGAATGAGTTCTATCGAACAGGCAACTTGAAGCAATGCCTGCTTCAATGTTGGATCGGTCCCTTCCCATGAGCGGAATGCGTAGGCGTCTTCATTCCTCACGCCGCGGCAAAAATCCGCGCCGATCAAGACCAATACTGGACGAATCCGTTTGCCCCCAGCTTCCAGCGAATACCGCATCGCTTCAATCAGCTTGGCGGGAAGCCCCTCCGCGTTCGGCATAAGGCTCCACAATGTCTCTTCAATCTCGTTTCGACGGGTTTGTAAATACTGTTTACAGGGACTATCTATCGCGGACATAAATACGATCTTTCTTCCGTAGACTCTTCTACATCATTCTTCTATATCTTGTTCTTCTGTTTCTACCGGCACTTCCGTCCATTTATCCTTGTGCTCTTGCATCAGTTGTGTGACACGCAACTCCACTGCTTCCAACCGTTTGCTGCATTGATTTAAGAGTTCCATTCCTTCAACAAAATTGCGCTCCATCTCATCCAAAGAAAGCGACCCTTCGTCAAACCGCTGAACAATCTCTTCCAGCCGCTGCATACCTTTCTCAAATTGAAACGGCTCTTCTTGTTTCTTAGCCATTGGATTCCAACTTCCTTACATCCGCAAAAATCTTACCGTTATGAACTCGTATAGAAAGGATTTCATCCACCTGCAACTGCTCTATTCCGGTCACAATATTCCCCTCGGTATCACGGCAGATCGAATACCCGCGTGCCAGTGTTTTTTGTATATCATGACTTTCCAGCAACCCGCGCATCCGCTCAACCGATTGTTGTGTTTGCCGGATGTTGTGTAAGATTGTACGTGATAAAACGGATTGTTGAATCTGCATGGATTTTTTTTCTGCTGCGACGCGGTTCAACATGGATTGTGTAAGACGGCTGAACCATTCATCCAACCGTTGTTTGTGAACCGATAGAACCATCTTTGGATGACACCGCCTTAACGCGTTTTCCATCGCGGACAATTGATCCTTTTTCTGTTGAATATGAGGAAGAATAGATCGCGTTAGTTGTTCGTATTTATGACGCATCCGGAATGCGTGTTCGGCAAAAATCGAACAGAGTATCTGGGCGGCTGCTGTAGGAGTAGAGGCCCTCACATCAGCCACAAAATCGGAAATGGAAAAATCGATTTCGTGCCCTATAGCCGATATGACTGGAATCTTGGAACGATGGACAGCTCTGGCAACAACTTCTTCATTAAACGGCCATAAATCCTCTAAACTACCACCCCCGCGGGTAAGAACAATCACATCGCAAGCGCTATTTTGATTCAGCCGCTCCAGCATCCCGGCAATTTGTCCGGCCGCTTCGTTTCCTTGCACCAAAACCGGACATACCATCACCGGAACCGGAAATTTGTTTTGATGCAGCACCCGCAAAAAATCCCGCAAGGCAGCGCCAGTTGGCGATGTTACGACAGCAATTTTTTGGGGAAATAAAGGAAGATTCTTTTTGTGCTCTTCGGCAAAGAGCCCTTCTTCAAACAGCCGTTGTTTCACGGCTTCGTATTGAATTTGCAGCGCGCCGACACCTTCTAACCGCAATGAAGAAACCACCAACTGATATTGCCCGCGGGGAGGATATAACGAGATCGAGCCACCGGCCACAACTGCCATCCCATCTTGTAAATTCAAACCCGACCACCGCGCGGCCGTGCTTCTCCAGGCAACGCATGAAATGATGGCGTCTTGATCCTTTAGGCTAAAATACAAATGCCCGGAGGCCGCCTGCTTTAAGTTGGAGATTTCACCCCGAACCTGTACCCAGTCGTATTTTTCTTGCAGCAATTCTTGCAGCTCTTTGGTAAGAGAAGAGACAGTAAAAACAGTTGCGGGCTTGGTTTCGAATAAACTCATACTTGTATTAAAATTTATGAAACGGTTTTCCAATACCGTTTGATTTCCACCGCTTTTCCGGTATCCGCATCTACATCGATAATCACACCGGATATGTTTACATTTTTGTTTGCCACTTTAAATTGCGCTCTTACCGGAGACATAAAATTGTTCATAGCGGTATTAATGTCCATTCCAATGACAGAATCATAAGGCCCCGTCATACCCGCATCGGTTAAATACGCAGTTCCATGCGGCAAAATACGCTCATCCGCTGTTGGCACATGCGTATGCGTTCCAATCAACGCGGATATCTTTCCATCCAAATACCACCCAAGTGATATCTTTTCCGAAGTCGCTTCGCCGTGAACATCAACAAAGGTCACGTGGCAATCCGACATCAGCTCGATCAACTCATCCGACCGTTGAAAGGGGCAATCCGTTGGATTCATAAACAACCGGCACATCAGTTGAGCGACACCGACACGAATCCCATCTCCGGTTTCTACCGTAATAAAACCGCGGCCCGGGACATTCGGCGGGTAATTGAATGCCCGGGCAATCCGGTTCTCACGGTCAAGAAACTCAAATATCTGCTTGTTGTCCCAGGCATGATTGCCCAGCGTCATGGCATCGATACCGGCTTCAAACAGGTTTTTCGCGGCGTCTTTACCTAACCCTTTTCCACCGGACGCGTTCTCACAATTGGCGATGCACACATCCACATTCTCTTCCACCTTAATGGAAGGCAAATGCTTGAAAATGGCGTTTCGTCCGGGTCTGCCGAAGATATCGCCGATAAAAAAGATCCGTACATTGGTCACGTTGGAAATCGGGTTCCAGTTCTAAGCACAAAGGGTGCAAGATATTGTATTACCGCGCATAAGACACCGCGCGGGTTTCGCGTATCACGTTGATCTTAATCTGTCCCGGATACTGCATTTCTTCTTCGACCTTTTTCGATACATCATAGGCTAATTTAACCGCCGCTTGATCATCCAGTTCCTCCGGATGAACCACGATTCGAACTTCACGGCCGGCCTGCACCGCGAAGCATTTTTCCACGCCCGGGAACGATTCGGCAATGCCTTCCAACTGCTGCAAGCGTTTGATGTAGTTGTTGAGCGTTTCACGCCGCGCACCCGGACGGGACGCCGACACGGAATCCGCAATCACCACAATGACGGCTTCAACAGACGCGTATTCCACATCTTCATGATGAGCCTCGATGGCATTTACCACCAACGGTTGTTCGCCCAATTTTCTAGCCAATTCCGCGCCCAATGCCGCGTGGGTTCCTTCCTGCTCAAAATCAATTCCTTTGCCGATATCATGCAATAAGGCTCCCCGTTTCGACAACTCTTCATCCGCGCCCACTTGCGCCGCGATCGAGGCCGCCAAAAACGCGCATTCACGGGCATGATACAATTGATTTTGGCCGTACGAGAAACGGTATTTCAACCGCCCCACATGTTTCACCAATTCCGGATTCATATCCACAATACCCAATTCATAGACCACACGTTCACCGGCTTCGCGCATGTCTTCTTCTATATCCTTCATGGTTTTTTCAAACAGTTCTTCAATCCGTCCCGGGTGAATCCGGCCGTCTTGAATCAGCATTTCCAGCGTTTGCCGTGCCGCTTCCCGGCGAATCGGGTGGAAGGATGACAACACAACCGTATCCGGCGTATCATCGATAATCAAATTCACACCGGTAAGCGTTTCAAAGGCGCGAATGTTTCTTCCCTCACGGCCAATGATTCTTCCTTTCACGTCATCCGATGGCAATGCTACCGTGGATACCGTGGTATCGTTCACTATTTCCGTGCAGCCGCGCTGCATCATATCCACCAAAATCTGGCGGGCCTGGCGCTGCCCGTTTTCGCGGGCGTCATCCGTAATTTGTTTGATGATTTTGGCGGCATCCAGTTTCACATTATGTTCTAACGAGGCCAAAAGCATCTCTTTCGCTTGATCTCTGGTAATGCCTGAAATCACTTCCAGTTTTTCTTGTTCCTGCTGGATTAAAGCTGTCAATTCTTGGTCTTTTTTCTCTAAATCCTGCGTTTTCTTTTCCAATTGTTTGGATAACGCGTAATTTTCTTTCTCTTTCGCGTCCACTTCCGCTTGTTTTTGATCCACTGCGTCTTTGCGTGATTCAACCTTCTGCTGCAAGTCTTCCAGTACGGTTCGCTGCTTCTTAAAATCCTCTTCCTGCTTCGATTTTTCCTGGTACAGCTTGTCCTTCATTTCGATTTCCGCTTCTTTGCGGATCGTCGCTGCTTCTTTTTTGGCCTCTTCACGAATGTGATTGGCCAGTTCTTCAATACTGCCGACTTCCCGTTTGTGCATGGTTCGCTGGATCATCAATCCAGCGATACCCCCACTGATTAATCCAATTACACCGCATAAAATTCCAATTATCCACTCCATGATACCTTACCCTTTCTATTACCATTCCTGCATAACAAGAACATATATATATATATATCAAGCAGCCAAGCCGCTTGCTTCATGCCGAATTTGGCAGATTGCCTTTTGAACATAGTTGGAAACTTCCGTCGCACGGATACATTCTGCCTGTGTTTCTTTTACTAAAAGATCTGCCGCAAATCCGTGGATAAAACTGCCGCAACACGCGGCTTTTAATGGTGATAATCCACGTGTGAATAACCCCGCGATTATACCAGACAATATATCCCCCATTCCCCCGGATGCCATAGCCGGATTGCCTGTTGGATTGATGTAAAGAATGTTATCTTTACATGATATAACTGTTTTGGGGCCTTTTAATACGCAAACTCCATCATTGCTTTCCGTTGCTTTCTTCGCAAAATTCCACCGGTTTTTTTGTATCTCTGATGAATTTGTCCCCATCAATTTCGCCATCTCTCCCGGATGAGGAGTTATAATCCATGGAGATGACTTTTTATCCAATGTTTCAATTGATACAGCATTTAAACCATCCCCATCAATCAGTATCGGAAGGTCAATTTTATCCAATACTTGGTTCACAAATCGCGCTGTATCCGGATGTCTGCCCAGTCCAGGGCCAATCAAAACAGATGTGTAAGGTAAATCACCTTGAAAGATTTCTTCAAATGCTTTTGGATGAAACGATCCTTCTTCTGTCTCCGCTGCTGGAAACGTCATCTTTTCCCAAACCTGTTGGGCGATGATAGAATGTATAGACTTTGGACAGGCTAACGTTACCAACCCGGCGCCGGTTTGCACAGCCGCATTTGCACACATCAAAGCAGCACCCGGCATGTTTCGTGAACCGGCAATGACCAGCAAATGCCCTTCCGTTCCTTTATGGGCGGATATGCCCCGCTTGGGCAGCCATCTGTTGATTTGATGAGGGGTTAGCCAAAATGCTTCAGACCCGGCATCATCCAATAAATCATAGGGAAACCCTATATCCAAAACTTTCAATTGCTTACAATGATCTAAACCCGGCGGCACCGCATGTCCTACTTTAGGTAGCCCCATCGTATAAACATAATCAGCAAATACGGCTTCTCCCTTGACTTCTCCGGTATCCGAATTCACGCCGGATGGAATATCAATGGAAACAATAGGGATTCGATTTTCGAATGTATTCAATTCTTCAATCGCAGGGGCGAACAATCCCCGTGGGGCACCTTTGACACCGGTGCCCAGCAATGCATCAATATAAAAAGTTGATTTCGTATCGTTTACCGCTTGAACCAATGATGCTTCATCCGTACACTCAATTACCTTGACGCATTGCTTTTGCGCACGCCGAAAATGATGAAGCGCATCGCCTTTTAAGTCTGAAGATTTACATAAAAGTATGATCGTAGGAAACGAGCCGCGGGAAGCCAAATACGCAGCCACAACAAAACCATCGCCGCCATTGTTGCCTTTACCGCATAAAATAATTGGATATTGCAGTTGATTTGAGAAACAGGTGAGTAAATCTTTCGCAATCGCTTCTCCGGCATTTTGCATTAAAACGCTTCCGGGAATACCACGATCTTCTAACGATATTTTATCGATAGAAGCCATAGTTCTTCCGGTCACAATTTTCATGGATTGCGGATAGGACAAGTCTCCCATAATCGATTCTCTCGATTAGGCAGGAGGAAAAGGGGCACTTTTTAGAGGCAATATCGGTATTTGGATCGGTATTCAGATAGACTTACGTTGTATCTTGTTCGGAATCATGATAAAAATAATCATAGGCCCACACAAGAACCAACACAACCAAAAAACTTTTCCACATGGTGCCATACAGAAAGTTTAGCGCTTCCATTTCTACATTTCCACGGGTAACATTATCTTCCGCGCCGATAAACCATGCGGCAAAGTATTGCTGCACTTCACAAAATATCACGAAAAACAAACCAATTACAACATAGTCCCACCACCGAAACCGGCGGGAACTTTGTTGTTCTTTTCGTTTAAAAGAAGATTCGGTTTCAACCGCTTCTTGCGATGCAACATCGATTGCCTTCGATTTTTTGCCTTTCTTTCCTCTTGCCATGTATCGTTTTAACCTTTACTCAGAAGTGACGAATTCAACTTAATTTGTACTATAAATTGTTTGGCAATAAATACAACTCTTATTCTCAAAAAATCACTATTTTGTTAAAGTCCTGTAAGGATTATATATTTCAAAAAAACCGCTTGACATGAAGTTACATTTACTATAATATAACTTCATGTCTATTCGGTTGAGGGATTGCAGTTTGTTACTTTGGTAATACGTATGGAGTATTATCCGGTTACTCTGTAAAACGGAATTCTCACTTTTACCTGCAATCACGAATGGCATAAGACGAACTCACCGTGAAAGGAGTCTTACCATGAGTGATCATATCCAACCCACTCAAAAACAAAACACAACCCAGGATCAAAATCCGATCCCCACCAAAAATTACGATTCTTCTACCTGGACCGTATTGTGGCTGGTATTAACTCTCGTTGCCGCCTTTGGGGTAGCAGGGGCCTATTTAGAAAAACGTTTGGAATCGTTGGAAGAAAAAGTCGTCGCCCAAACCGGCGCCATCTCCCAGCAAGCCTACGAACAATCCAAATTGACGCAAAAAGAAATCTTAACCAACCGGGCCGAATCCGCCGCGATTGCGCAATCCATGTCCAACGTCATGGACGAAGTATCGCAAATGATCAATGAATCCGTGCAAACCTTCTCCACCCAAACCAAGCAACTCGCCACAGCAGTTGAAGCCAAAGAAAAAAGCCAAGCGGAATTCTTGAAAGCAAAACTCGAAAAACTAGGCGTATTGACCGAAGAACAAAGCAACGGAATTCAATCCGCGATCGAAGCATTGGCAAAGGAAGTAGTCCAAACCAAGACCATTGTGTTGGAATCCAAACAACAGTCCAGCGAGATGGATGTTCAAATCGCCAAACTCACCAAGCAGTTGAACGACATTAACGCCAATCTCAAAAGCGGATTGGTCAACTTAACCGACTTGGTTGAGCAGCAAAACGAATTGATCGCCGCCCAATTCACAAAACAGTCCAATGAGTTATCGATCGAATTAACCGCCATCCGTGAAAGTTCGGCAAAATCCATGAACGAAGTATCCCATCAAATTGCGGCTTTGAACGAAACCAGCACAAAATCCGCAGAAACCACGGCAAAACAAGTACATGAATCCATCGCAAATAGCGCGAACGATCTCAGCAATTCCATCACCGGCTTGCAAAACCGGATTGCCGATCTTTCCGATTCCATCGCTTTGGGTCAATCCACCAATGAATTCAACAACGAAGTGATTTATTCCGAACTCACCGATGTCCGCAACATTATGGATGTCCGCACCAGCGACTTATTGGTCGAAAACGGCGAAACCCAAACGTCGTTGAAAAATCTGCAAGAATTGGCTCAAAGCTTTGAAACCGCCAACCAAAAAGTGACCGAAAGCCAAATCGCTCAAATCGAAACCCAGTTCAACGGCATTCAGGAAGAACTTCGTTCCATCGAAACCGGATTGAGCAATAAATTGGACGCGGTCAGCAACCGGATCGAAGAAGCCCAACTGACCCAAACCGACGCCAAGCACCAAGAATTGCTGAAAAACTTGAAAGCCATAACGGAAGACGTCGGCAACTTCCCGGCCAACATTGCAGACGGGCTGAACAAAGCCAAAAATACGCTAAACAAATTAAGCGAGAATCCTGAATCAAGCGAAACCATTAAGGCCTTGGATTCGATCTTGCAGGAATTGGCCAACTCGGTTCAAAACACTCAACAACAGGTCGATTCCATCAAGGAGCAAATCTCCAGCTTGACGGAAAAGCTAACGGAGATTACCCACGCTCCTATTGAAGACATCATGGCGAATGATTCTTCCACAAGCGTGAATAACTAAAGTAAATACTAAACCAGTCAAACAAAACGTTTGTCTCCATGTTTTGGCTCTGCGCCAGCCCACACCGGGCTGGCTTTTTTCTTGCACAGAAAACCGGCCCATCCCTCATCCGAAAGCAATTCAAGGTTGAATAGATAGAGAATTGGTATTGCATTTGCCGTTGGGGCACATTGCAATGTGCCCCTACACAACGTCTACGCAAACCTGAAATACTCTAGTATTTGAAGGGGATGAAATTACTTTACGTTTCTAAATCATACCTTACTTTCTATTTGCCACTTGGTATTACCCGGTTTTAAAATTGAAAGTGAACGGGATTTTACCATGCGTTGCATTGCTGCCCTTTTTCCATCCGCACAGATATTTGTTTAGAGAAATTCCAGTATGTGTAGAAATCGCAATACACATCCATGTACCGGCTGAAAGCCGATGCACCCCTGCTATGCAATTCTAATACGCTGTAGAGCATCATGCAATAAATCTTGAAGATCTTCCCATTCAACATCATGGATGAGTAGTTGTTTATTGCGGGACGTGTGTCCTTTGCGGATTTCGATTTGGCGTTTTGAAAGTTTGACCGTTTTGGCTAAAAAGCGAATGAGTTCTTTGTTGGCGGCACCATCGGCGGGTGCCGCGTTTACTGCCACCTTTAATTCTATTCCTTGCAGCCCCATGATTTGAGTCGTTTTGGCATTGGGGGAAACACGGACAAACCATACGATCTCTTTACCCGTTTTTTTGAGGCAAGGCAATGGGCGCAAGTTGCTCAATGAATTCATCTCGTTCCTGCAAAAGATTGGGCAATGCATCTTGGATGATACCGCGGACTTCTTCACTGGTGTTAAGACCAAGTAGTTTTGAACCAAACTCGCGCAATTGATCCAATTTTACCGCGCGAATCACTTCTTTTACTGCCGGTAACACCGGAGGAGACATGGAAAGCCGTTCGACTCCTAGTGATAAGAGAACGACCGCGCTGAGAGGATCACCCGCCATTTCGCCGCAGACACTGACCGGATGACTGGATTCTTGTCCGGCTTGCACGACCATGTGAATCATGCGCAGTACGGCGGGATGAAGAGGTTGATACAAATCGGATATTTTTTCGTTGCCCCGGTCTACCGCCAATGTGTATTGAATGAGGTCGTTGGTACCGATGCTATAAAACGAGAGTTGATCGGCCATATCTTTTGCAAGCAAAACAGCGGAAGGGACTTCGATCATCGCCCCGGTTTGAATGTTTGGATCAAACGCGATGCCTTCGTCTTTTAACTTTTGTTTGACATTTTCCAAAAACGCATTGGCTTCTTTAAGTTCGGTACAACTGGAAATCAGCGGATACATAATTTTGATATTGCCTTGGGTGCTGGCACGCAAAATGGCACGCAATTGGGTATGAAAAATTTCCGGATTGTGCAGGCAAAAGCGGATGGCGCGGCAGCCTAGATAGGGGTTTAGTTCTTTTTCATGATCAAAGGCGTCCGCGAATTTATCGCCGCCCAAATCCAATGTCCGAATGATGACGGGTTGAGGAGCTAAGGCATTGGCGATCGTTGAGTAATGTTCATATTGTTCTTCTTCAGACGGTAAAAAGCGTTTGTTCAAAAACAAAAATTCGGTACGGTAAAGTCCAACACCATGGGCAGCATATTTGTGAACAAAATCTAATTCTTCGGGAAATTCGATATTGGCGGCTAAGTCGATTCGGTGGCCGTCTAAGGTGATGGAATCCAATTCGGAGATGCCGAATAATTTATTTTGGCGGGCTTTGAAGCGGGCTTGCAGTTTGCGGTATTCTTTTAAGTCTTCATCGAGAGGATTGATCACAACCATGCCGGAAGAGCCATCGACAATGATGGTATCACTGGGTCGAATAAACCGGGTTAAATGGGCAACCCCCACCACGGCCGGAATTTCGAGCGCACGGGCCAAAATAGCGGTGTGGGATGTTTTCCCGCCCACTTCCGTCACAAATCCCAACACTTTATCCGACCGCAGCGAAGCGGTGTGGGTAGGGGATAAATCCTTGCTGATGATGACACATTGAGTTTCGATGTCCTCTAAACTTTGCGTTTCTTTGCCGAGGAGATTATCCAAAATGCGGCGGCAAATATCTTCGACATCTTTAAAGCGTTCGCGAAACAAATCGGGAAGAGAGGAGTATTTTTCTTTGACTTCCTTGACGGTTTGCGATAAGGCATATTCTGCCGAGTAGTTGTTTTCCCGAATGAATTGCTGGGTTTTATCCAAGACCATCCGGTCTTCGAGAAGAAGCATGTGCATGGAAAGCACTTCGCTGAGCGCTTTGTCTTCGCCACGCTGATTGATGCGCTCTCCCAATTGCTGCAGCATTTGGCGAGTTTGTTCGATGGCTTGATTCAACCGGGTTAATTCGGTCTCGATTTGCGTTTCGGAAATATAGGTTTCTTCCACATCCAACGATGTGGCAAATTGAAACAAACGGGCCGGGCCGATGGCGATACCGTTCGAAACGCCAATGCCCCGCAGCTTAATCTTCCCCAAACTTATCATGAATCAATTTTCCTATCGCTTCGATAGCTTGTTGTGCGTCTTCACCTTCGGCGATGACTTTCACTTCACTGCCTTGTTCCGCCGCCAGGGTCAACACGCCCATAATGCTTTTGGCATCCGCCTGCACACCATCTTTTTCCACCGTGACATCGCAACTCAGCCGGGTAATGGATTGAACCAACAACATGGCCGGCCTGGCATGAAGCCCCAGTTCATTGAGGATGGTAAAAGTTTCTATGACTTCGTTGTGTTCTGGCATGATGATTCAGTTATCACTTGTCATCCGATTATTTACGATGCTTCATCGCTTGGATGAGTTTTTCATCGTATTCTTTCGCCATGTGTACGCCGTTTTGTTTTAACTTATTGTCCAACACCGCCACTTCAACGATGGTTCCGATATTCCTGCCCGGTTTGACAGGAATGGAATACAGCGGCAGTTGGGTCCCCAATATGGTGACCGACCGGTTTTCTATGCCCAATCGTTCATAGTCTTTTTCCGCGTCCCAATCTTCCAATTCAATCACGAGATCCACTTGTTTTTGCTGGCGGATACAGCGCGGGCCATACATACGGCTGACGTCAATGATACCGATGCCTCTGCATTCCATATGAAAAGGTACCGGATTGCGGCCGGTACCAATTAAACGGGAGAGCTGGACGCACCGAATTTTTACTAAATCATCGGCGACAAACGTATGGCCTTTGGAAAGAAGTTCAAGCGCGGTCTCGCTTTTGCCAATGGAACTGGCGCCGGTAATCAGTACACCAACATTGAACACATCCATCAAGACGCCGCGAACGACGGTGAACGGGCTTAATTCCAATTCCAAATGATCCCACAACGATTTGATTAAGCGGGTTGTAACATGGGTGGATCGCAGCAAAGCGACGGAATGCTTTTCTGCGTATTCTTTCATGACATCAAAGATTTTCATGCCGCGGGTCACAATCACACAGGGAGGCCGGTATGAAAAAATGCGGTCTAAGTTAATGTTCATCGAATCATCGGTAAGGCGGCTTTCGATATAGGCCATTTCTCCCGTGCCTAAAATTTGCACGCGTTCCGGCTGCCACCGTTCAAAAAATCCAGCCAATTCGACGGCAGGCCGATTCACATCCGGGCGCGGAATGGTCCGTTCCAAACCCGCGTGGCCCGCGAAGACTTCCAGATCGAGATCTTTGTATTCCAATAATCGGTGTACCGGAAAAGATTCCGGCTGCAAAACTTTCGTTGAACTCATAAGTTTTTGTGATACCCGTTTCTGTTCATTGGCGGTCGTTGGTTTATCCTTTTTGGTTGATAAACCCGTCTAATTAATCACTCAATTCGCTAAGTATATTGTATACATCATCTGCTGAATGGGCATTTTGCAGTTTATCCCGTATCGATGATTTGCTCAGCATACGGGTTAACATCGACATGATCTTTAAGTGGCCGGGGGCGGAACGCGGTGCCAATATCATGAAGAAGATATACACCGGTTCGCGGTCCAGGGCATCGAAATCAATTCCATCTGGGGCCACTCCACAAGCGATGTAAATCTCCTTGACTTCGGCACAGCGGGCATGCGGAAGCGCGACACCGTGACCAATACCGGTGCTTCCGGCTTCTTCCCGTTCCGTCAATGCCTCCAGGATGGAACTTCGATGCGGAACGGTTTTAACGGTAACCAATATATCCAATAATTCCGAAATCACATCTTCCTTGTTCTTGCTTTCGAGTGGAACTTTGATGGTATGCGGTGAAATAAAGTCCAATAGGTTCATGATGTATCGCCAAACGTTTTTTCGGTTCAAGATGAATGATTCTCATTATCATAGCCACGAGATCAAAAAAATAAATCGCCAATTGCTTTTATAACGATACTATTGTAATTTCATCTGAGCAAACCGCCTCCGCTTGTAAGGGGCGGCTTCGATCGCGGGCTAAAAGTCCACCACCGGCTAAAGCCGACTGAAGTTGACCGCTCTGGGGGGATGGAGTCGAGGAAATGATATCAATTCTTATTAGAATTGCTCAGTACGAAAACCGCTAAGATATTCTTTCGATTAGGGTTATCGCCGCTTACTCTACAATCTCAACAGGAAACGGTTTTCTTCATCTACCTGAAAGTCATCATCCGGCCCATAACTTTGTCTGGCTTAGATTCTTTCGCTGTTTCATTCGTTACATTCCCTCTATAATTGGTGAAGGAATAAAGCGAAAGGATTAAATCGATGAAAGAATTGACAATTGAAAATATACCCGTACAGGATTTGCCACAAGCATGGGTAAAACAAATGGATGCCCAGCCGGAAGAACGTGTGAACGTTACGATACACCCTGTACCACCACCCCGGAAGAAGATTGACCGGGATGCGGTGGAGAAAATTCTGGAGAAAATTGACGCGCTGCCGGTTGTGGATAACCGGACCCCGGATGAGATTATTGGGTATGATGAAAACGGTTTGCCATCATGATTATTTATATAGATTAATCGACCTCAGTAAATCTTGGAAACTTATTACAGACATAGAAGAATGCTTTTTATCAATCCCAAATCCGGAAAGAGAAGATTTTAATGTTTTTGTAAAAGATAATACTGATTGTATTCGTCATATTTCAAACCTTCACGCCAAATTATTAATTGGATCAACCAAAGCAATGCTTGGTTCTGCTAATTTTACTACAAGTGGGATTCAACACCGCACTGAAATGGGTGTATTAATTGATGAGCCGGAAATTTATTCTGAATTATGCGATTGGTTTAATTGTCAATGGAATAAAGCAGTAGAAATACCAATTGGTGATCTTGATGAAATAGCGAGTTCACTTCCAGAACCTTCTATACGTCAGCCAAACTACTTTGATAATTCAAATCAAGTGTCTGCTAACTTAATTGAACTAGATGAAGATCCAAGAATTCTTCACTATCATAATAAAAAAGGGGAGTTTGATGCTAAAGGCTATTATATTCGCTTTAGGAGGGAGTTTTTCGTACTAAAAGGTTCTATAGCAAAGGGAAATACATCGAAAGCTTTTGATAATATTCCAAAAATAAGTGGAATCAGAAAAAATCTAATTAAAGATGGTATTCTTAAGAAACGCCAAGATGAAAATTATATTTTCACCGAAGATTATGTATTTGACAATCCATCCAATGCTGCTTGCGTGGTGTCTGGTAACTCTAGAAGCGGTGAAGTATGGAAACCTTTATAAAATCATTTGCATCAATGAATCATTATCAATATCCAATTCCTTCAAAAATGCAGAGACAGTTTCAGCTTTGGATTGGCGGAAGGGTGCGAGAATCTCATCAAAAGAGATATCGGTTTCGAAAAATTTTTGAAGCTGCCGATCAGCGTTTGTACCACATCCTCCTGTACTCCGTTTCAGTATATCGAATTAAAATAATTGTAGAAAGCCGCCCAATCGCACTAGACAGAGGCTCACTTTGCAGGCTTTAATTGAGAAGTAAAAATACTTACAGTTGGAGGTCAAATTATGAAGTGCAAGCAATTATTTTGTTTGATGACAGGGTTGGCGTTGCTGACAGCTTGCAATATCGGACAGGCACAACGCTATGCGGATTCCATCGCGTTCCCGGAAGGGAATCTCAACACACTAACCGCGGAAGACAAGGAAAACGGCTGGGAATTGTTATTCAACGGTGAAAACTTGGACGGCTGGCATTGGGAAGACAAGTACAAAGGAAACTGGTCGGTGCATAACGGCATTATTGTAAGCGACCAACAAGGCGCGTCGCATTTGTACACCGACAAGAAGTACAAGAACTTTGAAGCCAGCTGGGATGTCTGCGCGTATGATGTGCGGGTTCCAAAGCAACGCATGGGCAATTCCGGCGTGTTTGTGCGCTGCGTCAAGCGGGATTCCAGCTTCCCGTTGGGGTATGAAGTTCAGGTGGATCATTACGACTCAAACAACCCCACCGGCGGCATCTACAATGCCGGGTTCAAAGGCGATCTGCGCGGCAATTTGCTGGTCGATAAAGACGGCAACTGGAAAGCGGAAGGCTTAGCCGAAGTGCATGAAGGCAAATGGTTTAACCAGCGCGTGAAGGTTGAAGGCGACCGGATTCAAATTTGGATCAACGGCAAGCAAACCCTGGATTGGACCGACCCGGAAAGCAAGTTCCCGGAAGCCGGGTTTATTTCATTGCAAAACCACCACGCAAGCGATGTGGTGTTGTTTACGAATGTTAAGATTAAAGAGCTGGATTAGGTTGAATAATGGATTATTTCGAAGGGTGGATCATTTCGGTGATCCACCTTTTTTTATTTTCAATCAATGAAAGCATGATAAAATAACCCATAAAACTATTTTCAATATAAACAGATTGTACTGATGAATGATCCAAAGAAATTTAAGAATGATATGAGAGCCGAATACTATCCAGAAGATTTTCCAGATGGTTTTGTGCGGGGGAAGTATGTACAGAGAATAAAAGAATCCTCAAATGTTGTTGTGCTAAAACCGGAAGTTGCTGCGGTATTTAAAAATGAGGATGAAGTGAACGATGCGTTGTTATCTCTTATTGAACTCGCCAAAAAATCCACTCAACGTTCTTAATAATTCATGTTACGCAAACCGTGTATATTACTTGTCATTGCGTGCGCCAAACCGGACTGCGACTTGGAACTTGATGGAACGAAACCGGGTGGGCGAGGCTCCCGCCAAGCCACGGGGTTTTCCCCCTAGATAAGGTGGGGGGATCGCCACCCTTCAACCAATCGTTGACACAGTACTAGCGGATCGGTTTTTCATGAACAGAGTTCCAAGGCCAGCGGAATGGGTAGCGGCGGCCGTTTAAGAGGGTTCCAAGGTAGGTTGAGCGTACTACCAGGTGGTAGCTAATCAGCAAGATCAAAACCACAAAGATGTTGATCAGCGGGTTTTTGATGTACCAGGGGATTTCCCAATAGGCCCATTCGATTTGAGTGTACATGACGACCGGGCCGTGCGCCAGATAGAGCCAATAGGATGCATCGGCGACATAGCGAAAAGTGGGGCTGGGATTATCGAAAAAGCGCACGAACAAACCAACCACACAAAACGTCAATGCCCACATCAGCTGCGTGTTAAATATGACGTAAAGGGTTGCTCCAATCATTACATTTAGGGGAACCGGCTGCGGCAAGGAAATATTCATCAGCATTTCGAGGAACGGCACGCGGGCGATCCCTTCTTCATCAAATACCTTCCCTTTTTCCATAATCATTTTCATTTCCTGGAACTGGCTGCCGAATTCTTTCATGAATTTCATTTCGGTATCACCGCTGGTGACGATGACCGGGATGAAGCAAAGCACGGCAATCAAGATGATGGCCAGTGGAATGAACAAATGATACCGCCAGCGGTTTTTTAAGTTCTGCAATAATTCTACGTTGCGGTGAATCAACCAGCCTGCCATGAAGAAGAGAAAATAGAGCCCGAACGGTCCCCACTGGGGATAAAAGTAGAACGGTGCCAAATCAACCACAGGGACACGGAACACCAACATAACCAACGCTGCGAGCAATCCCCATATTATAAAGCCATACCAGCGGGTGCAGCCGGTATGGATAAGCCAATCGCCCCATTGACAGGCTTTTTCTTTGATGGGCATTTTGCCAACCAATAGATGGCCCGCGACGGCAAACACATACATCAGCATGAGGTAATACAAAAACCACAAATAATTGGGATGAAGATATTGCCAAAACCGCTCCGTTTCGAAATAGTTATAAACATTATTCCAAGGAAACGGTGCTTGGGGGTCTGCTGATCGTGCGGCAGCGAAGACATACATGGCATGAGTGATGGGCAGGAGGATGATACAACCCAGAATATAGGGAACAAGTATCCGTTTGCCGCGGTTGATCATCATGCTTTGCCAGCCATCACGGTGGTAAAGAAAGCGCGCGAAGAATCCCGCGATTAAAAAGAAGGCCTGCATTCGGAATAGGTGGATGATTTGGCCGATTATTCCTGGAACGGGGTGAGAGGAAACATCTGCTATTCCCGTCCAGGCAATTGCGGTATGCAGATAGATGCCCAACAGCATGGCAACCGCGCGCAGGGCGTCCATCGAGTGGTAGCGAATTGGTTTAACATCAGCCATAATATTTAATGATAGGAAGCAAACATGAATTTAAATATTTTTATATCTACTAAAGTATACTATATATTGATAAACGAAAAGTTATCATACCTATATATTGTAGAATAAATATCAGTATTTTTTTTCAAAAAAAAGCTAAAGTATTTAGTATACCGGCCGATACTTCGATATTAGGGTAAATCTGCATAAACCCTAACACGGACGTTAAGGGGGGCTGAGTTCATGGTTGATTCTATCAGCACAAACGCACCGGTCGCCAATGTAGCGATTCCGGCAACTTCTGCCAATGGCAATTCTGTTGAGGGGAGAAATACGACTTCATCTACGAATGCACCATCGAATGCAAATGTGGATCAAGTGAATATTTCACAAGAAGCGCAAGTGGCGTCCCGCGCGGTATTCTCGGAACGGCCTGACTTAAGAGCATCGCAACAGGCTGTTATTGAGTTGCCTGAACCAAGTCAAATCTTCACCCAAGCTCCACAACCGAATGATACACCGCAAGCGGAAGTGGTATCTATTCCTCCTGCGAATGCAGAAGCGGTGCAGCAAAGTGAAGACCGCAGTTCAGCCAACGAGGCTCAGACCAATTCTGCTATTGCCGATTTAGTTGAGTTGTAAAAACAGAAAAATGCGGGATTTATGAGAAAGGCAATTCCCGGTCGAATTCGCTGGGGCATTGCCTTTTTGTCATATACTCAAACAGACTACTAAAGCGTTTCAGAGTTGAATAAACAGAATCTGTTATTGCTTTCCCACTTGTTAAGGGCAAGGGGGGATCGAACACACGATCAACAAAGCATATCCCCAGGAGCCTACTGCACCACGCCCTAATACAAAGGGGCCATAACACGATAATTCTATACTCTCAATATTTTCTTACGGATATAATTGCCTTCAAATTTTGCGGTATTTCTTCTTTTCAAAAGACATGCGAAACTGGTCTGAGGCTTGCAGCAATACCTACCGTATTGGACTTTGCGTAACACCAGGTCAGTGAATAAAAAATGTCTGAAAATAAAGTTATGTTACACAATATGTAATATGCTTTTATCATTTTCTGAGATTTTTATTATTATGATTTGACTTTGTATGAAAGACAGTGTAAAATTGTGTTAAGATCAACATCTTAAAGAAAGTTGGTGATTCAAATGGTAGATGCTGTAAATCTCAGCGCTACCGGTTTTGGTGGCGCCAGTACTGTCAATGGTAACAATTCTCAGAATCAAAGAAATGATGATGTAGAACGTATAAATGGCAGCCGAAACCGCGACTTTTCTTTCATCCGTGAACGGGAGGATGATGGGGCCGATCGTGGTCAACGCCGAACGGACCGGGTCGAAATTTCTAGCCAGGCACAGCAGGCACAAGTGGCTGCACGCGAATTCATTTCCCGCGGTAGAAATTTTACACAAGAACAGGCACAAGAATTTGAAGAAGCACGTGATGTATTTCCCCGGGCGTTTGAACGCGCGTTTGAAGGTTCTAGAGCGCCGGAAGTCTTAGCCAGAATTTTCGGCGGTAACGATGCAACATCAGAACCTGGCGACACAGGTGATACGGAAGACACACCTAATACTGGAGACACAACAGGCGGTACGGAAACCGGTGACACAACTACGGACGGTACCGATGCAGGCGATACAACCGGTGATACAACCGGAAATACAGACACTGGCGGAACAACAGGTGATACAACCACAGATGATGGAATTGGTACCGGCGGGGACACCACGAACGATGATGTTGTAACCATTCCACCACCGGATGAAGGTACAATAGGTACTACCGATCCCGTTACAACTACAGAAGAAACAGAAACCTTTGCTTCTACCAGTACAACTTCCTCAACCAGTGGGAACCAAGGATCTTCATTCATCCGATTCGTAGAGATCTAAAGAGACAATTGATAGCTCATTCAAAAAGCAGCCTTCAAAACCAAGGCTGCTTTTTTTTGTCAGAAACAGGGGTTAATAATAAAAAGAGTCGTGTGTATTGCCGATAAAGTTTTCTCCGAGTATTCCCTTGTCACACAAAATAATATCGCCGATGCTGTTGAGGCCGTTTGAAGTGTTGAAGGCCATCCAGTTCATCAGACGCATGGGGTGGTTGATATACCAGCGGTCCGGCCCGGCACTGCGGACATAATAGCGGGCGGTTTGATCGGCCAATTCTTTCATCCCGCCGCGGTTGGTTTCGCGCCAGAGTTTAATGTTGTGGTATTGGTAGGTACCAACCCGAACCGCTTCGCCCGCGGCCCCGTTGCTGACCGGATTCACATCCGGAACAAACGGATCCGTAAACGCCCCGCCGGAAATGTAGGCAATAGGAGTTGTAAGTTGAGACCACACGTGGTTCGCGTTGCCATAGTAATTCGGGATTTCAAAGGTATCACGGATTTCTCTGCCGTTATCGACAGAGTACATCTCAATCGCGGTGTGAATGCTGCGCAGGTCGCTGTAGACTCTTCCGATCTTTGCCCGAACTTGCGCGTTCATGAAGTTTGGGATGGCAATCGCTGCCAGAATCCCAATGATGGCGACAACAATAAGCAGTTCAATTAGTGTGAATCCTTTTTTCATGTGTCTCTCCCCAAAGTAAATACATGAATAACAGATATGCAATCCTATCATTTACGGATTTCAAATACAACTAAATTTCCGGGCTGTTCGGGAAGGGCGTCATAGACTTCTTTCAGCAAATCGCCTTTATTATTTTCTACCCAACTGCGAAGCATATCTCCTTGGGGCCAGCCTAACGGGCCGTAGCCGCGTTCAAACCGGTTGAGTTCAAAGGCATTGTATAAGATGTGCGTGACGGATTCGCCGATTCTATATTGTAAAGGATGGGGATTAAAAACCGTTGGAGCAATGTGGTCGAATTCCGCGCCAAAGGTTTGGGCTTCGCCAATAAACAGAACAGTTCCGACCGAATTATTTTCTTTTTGTTCTTCGTTCAACCAAGCGATTGCACGGTAATGCGGCAGATGTTCTTTGTAAAATTCTTCTTCAAAAGAGGGAAAGAAAACATGACCGGACGTGTCTTCACGCATAAAGGCGATGGTTTGGCTTAGTTGCGTGTAGCCTACTACAATCAGCAACAGAATATATAGGCCTTTTCGCATTGTATCCCAATTGATTGCAGGTAAAACCATACAGGGTATGAGGGCAAACAAGGAAAAAAGGGACGCCAAAAAGCGGTCGTTTCTTTGGGTGGTAAAAAACCAAATCAAGTATGTTGCCAGCGCAAAGATCAAAATCCGAAACGCAAACGAATGAAAAAAAACCCGTTGTAAGAAAAGAAACGGAAACAGCATCCAATAGGCGCAAAAACCAAATGGCAACGCGTTGGAAGAGGGATCGGGATTGCCCAATATAGTTTTTCGAATGGGAAGCCAAACAAATTCGATGAGTTGGCTTCCCCACAATCCACCGGGAGGGGTTGGCTTTAAACCATGCTGAACTTTGTAGATTTCCGAAGCATGCGCGGCACTGAAGAGAGCGGTATAAATTTCCGGTGTTCCATTGAGGACACCGGTTAAAAGGGGATAAACCGGATTATGGTATAGAATGTAATTGCGAAGCAGCCAGGGCAGCCAGAGCAATCCCCCGCCGATACACACCATAACGGCATACTGAATTCGTTTCCATTGCTGATTGATCAGGGCATCAAAGATCACAACCATAAAAAAAGGAAACACAATTGCTAAGACTGTGATGTACTTTGTTCCCAACGCGAAACCCAACGCCATTGACATCATCACGATGATCATAAGAGAGTATTCACGCCGAAGTTGTTCGTAGCCATACAATAAAAGAATGCCGCACATAGCCAGGGCCAGATCGTTTTTGGCATCCACAATTAAGCGTAGAACAATGCCGGTTGAAAGATAAAGGATTATAGGCAGAAGGTACGAGCCTCTGTAACCGAATTGATAGGCCAGCCGGGCTATGACCAATCCCGTAAACAACGCCATGAATAAATTGATGACCGTACAGCCGGCTGTGCTTCCGAATGCCAGGGGATAGAGGTAGAGCATTTCTACATTCATGGGAAATGCCGCATAGACGTTGTAGGGAAACGCAATCCAATACCCATGCCGCAAAAATTGCTGGGGAACGGCTAAGTGATATTCATGGGCGTCGTATCCTAATGGAGGGATGAGGGACGCGAAGACGGCCAGTCCGAAAGAAATGAGAAATAGCAGCTGCAAATGAAGGGGTTGTTGATGAACCGATTCAACTGCTTTATTGAAATCCGCTGTGAGAATCCACTTCTTATAAGTTGGATAGGAAATGAAGATCAATAGAACACAAACCAAAAACAAAATACTTGCAGAAAGTGTAGCTATAGTTAAAAGAACGATGGGAATCAAAGCAGCAATTAAAAAAGCTGAAAGTACAACAAAGATGATCCGATCCATTGGTTCCAATTTATGAAATGCCCTGTAGCGTTTCAGCAGTAAATAGGCGGGTACTATGGTGACAAGAAACGGGATTGAACCGGCAAGTAAAGCACGCAAGTGTAGAAAAATCGGGAGCAGATAAATACTGTGATGATACACAATCACGGCGAACACCGCTGTAAAGCAAACGGCAAGAAAAAGTGAAAGTGATTTGTTTATTGGCGGCTGCATTGATCCAGGTAGCCTTGCAGAATCCAAACGGCGGCGGTTTGGTCGATCTTTTCTTTGCGTTTGGAGCGCCGCACGTTTCCTTCGAGTAAAGCACGTTCGGCGGCGTGTGTCGAGAAACGTTCGTCCCACATTTTAATGCGGATTTTCTTTTGTTCTTTCACGGCATTGGCAAATTGTTTCGCCTCGTTTGCCATGTCTCCGTGGGAGCCGTCTAACCGTTTGGGCAAACCCACAACCAATTCGGTGATTTGGTATTCGTCGATTGTGGCGAATAACGAAGCCAGATCGTGTTCAAAGCCGGTACGCTGCAAAAAACCAATGGGCTGCGCGATGATGCGCATGGCATCCGATAGCGCCATGCCGATGCGTTTGCTGCCAATATCCAATGCCAAAACGCGGCCGGGTTCACTCATTGATCCTCTTTCGGTACACCAAATAACGGTTGTATTTCTTTATTATTGATGGAGAACCTATGTCTGGGAATGGATTCGTTTGTATGGATCACAACTTCATATCCCAACCCGCTCAATTTTTTTTGATTGTGTTTTTTGGACCCAATCACAACCGAATAATCTTTGGGATGGATGGTAATTTTCTTTTGGTTTAAAGAAGGAAGTGAATTTGTGATGGTGTGGAATGCAAGACGCGATTCCACTTCATGGCGCAGAGCTGGATGCCACGGGCCCGCAACTATTTTCTCTTCCCCGCATCCTTGCTCATCTGATAGGGCCAAACCGACCCGGATTACGGAGATGTTGTGATGCCGAAAACGCTGATAGGCATAGGCAGATTGCACAATGGCTTCTTCCAAACTTAGAGGCTGATAATCCCCACGATCATATAATTTTGCCAATGGTGTATCTTTCAATACAATTGTGGGAGCGATTCTCACGCAATCCGGCTTGATGGCAAGGGTTTCTTGCACGGTTGCTTGCCAAGATGTTTCATTTTGTCCCGGCAAGCCGCACATTAGGTGCATTCCGAGTTGAAAGCCTTTGTGTTGAATGCGGCGGCAAGCATCCCTCACATCATCCGAGCTATGCCCGCGCGCGGATTTTCGTAAAACGTGGTCATCAAGCGATTCTACCCCCAGTTCAATTGTGGTGACGCCGTTGTTCTTCAAATAATCCAGTATGCTATCGCTGACCCGGTCGGGTCTGGTGGAGATCCGGTATCCTTTTACAGACGAACAAGAAAAGGCGTGTGCTGTTTCTTGAAAGCATGTATCCATGAATTCATAGGGCAGTGCGGTAAAGGTTCCGCTGTAAAACGCGATTTCCCAGTCTGGATGGCCGGAAGAATCAAGCGATTGAAGGCGGGAATTCCAGAGATGGCGGTCATCCGCAACACCGACGGTTAGGGGCTGATTGCAGTACACACATTGGTGTGTACAGCCTTTGTGGGGAAGATAGAGAGGAAGCACTTTCATTCTTCAGCGAGAGAGTATCCATTGAGTTTAATGTATTCAAGCGCGTTGGAGGCGGCGTCTTTTTCCGCGCGTTTTTTGCTCTTGCCGGTGCCGCGGCCAACACAATGATCACGAACAAAAACCTCCACAACAAAATCCTTGTCGTGATCCGGCCCCGTCGAAGATACCAGGCAGTAAAGAGGAAGCACCCCGAACTGCTTTTGCACTTGTTCCTGCAAGATTGATTTATAGTCTACGATACTTTCACCGCGGACGGCCAGTTCAATTTCTTCATTGAGCTGCTCATAGATAAACTGCTTGCTGCGATCCATCCCGCAGGAAAGATGGATCGCGCCGACTACGCTTTCAAACAAATTGCCGAGGATAGAAAACCGTGTTCTTCCGCCGGTTTGTTCTTCGCCCTTGCCCAGCAACAAATGTTCACCAAACCCCAACTCATCGCTGCATTTGGCAAGAATCCGTTTGCTGACGACAATCGATTTGATTTTGGAGAGTTGGCCTTCGCGTAAATCGGGATACTCATTGTAGAGTTTTTCGGTGACAATAAACCCGATTATCGCGTCTCCCAAAAACTCCAACCGTTCATTGCCGAAGTTTTCGCAGTTGTCTTGTTCGTTGGCATACGAGCTATGGCATAACGCCAAATGAAGCAAAGTCGGGTCTACCCCAGTGAGACCCAAGTTTTCAGCCAAGCGCCTCATCGTGTTTAGACGGTCTTCATTTAAGGATGGAATATGAGTTGATAGCATATGAATTTGATTTATGTACAATTTTCTTACGTTAAATTTCGGCTGATTAAAGCCGCAACCGCTTCATCGCGGTCCCGCTGAATATCGGCTATTTCCCGAATTTTCGAGTCGGCAATACTTTCTTCCACGGAAGAAGAAGGATTCACTAAAATGGATAAATGCTTGCCATCTTCCCAGGCATCTTTCAACGAAAGATACAGCATGTTTATACTGTTTTTTGCGATATAACTAAGGCCTGTAAAATCCAACAAGATGCAGGTTTGTTCGGATTTGGTAATATACGGTTTAATTTTGGTGGCGGATTCCATTGCGATACGGCCTTGTAGTTTCACGGTAGCGATCAAACCCGCCTCCGAACGTTCGATCCGCAGATTGTCTTTGCTCAATTTTCCGGTCCGCACCTGTTGAGCAATATCTTGCTCGGCAAACGACAGCATCCGGATAAAGAATACACCGCGTCCTTCAGCCCGGGTGACATTGCCTTCCAGCACGTCGGGTGCATTGGATATATCGGATGGGGAAAACGGTTTGCCATCCCAGCCTTCTTCCACGGGCTTGAGCAAAAGAACATCCCCTTGCGAAATGGTGTGAGAACTTCGCAGCTCCGCTGTCGTCCCTTTTTGCTCTACCATGGAAGCAAAAAACGTTTTCTGCGATTCTTTATCCAAGCAGGCATACAGTTTTTTTAACGGTGCATTCATAATAAGAAAACGTCAAACATGCCGAAAGTTATGTTAAATAGTACCCGAACTGGAAGGGAAATTCTAGTTATTTCGAATGGGGAAACTCTCAAACAACCATGAGACACTTTACGGTCAACCCAAAATCAACCACAATCAAAACAATTGCCGGAGATCATTTTCTTCACTTTTTTAATCTATACGGAATCCGAAACACGCAGCACCGCGATCATGAATGGATTTTTTATTACCGGAACCGGTACGGAAATCGGCAAAACCATTGCCACAGCAATCCTGTCTTTCGGCCTGAAAACAAAAGGGGTGAATTGCTGCCCTCTTAAACCGGTCGCTTCCGGTGGGGTATGGGTGGAGCAAAAATTGGTTTCGGAAGACGCAATTAAATTCAAACAAATTTCCAAAATAGACGAACCGCTGCAAACGTTGAATCCATTTTGTTTGGAGTATCCGGCCTCTCCACATTTGGCAGCTGAGATGCAAAATCTTACGATTCCAATCCAGTGGATACAGGAAGAGATTCAACAAACCGCAAGCCGCTATGAAGCTGTATTGATTGAAGGGGTTGGCGGTTGGCTGGTACCGATTTATTCCAATATGCTGGTACGGGATTTTGCCAGGCAGTTGAATCTGCCGGTTATATTGGTTTCATCCAATATATTGGGAACCATCAACCACACACTTTTAACGGTAGAATCCATTCGAAACAGCGGCCAGACTTTAGCTGGTATTGTGTTTACATATCCTGCACCAGTCGAAGAAAACCTCATCCATAAAGACAATATCACAACCATTGAGCGGCTGAGTGAAGCTCCTATCCTTGGTACCATCCCTCATATTCAACATGAATTGTTGATGGGCAACAACCCCGAACAATTGTGGGAATTTATAAAGGATATGGTTCAATGGAATTTACTGATTCAGCAACTCAATTTACCCCCGAAAAAATAAACCAACTGAAAGAGTGGGATCAGCAGTATACATGGCATCCCTTTACTCAGATGCGGGATTACATGCAGAGCGAACCTCTCATCATTTCGCAAGGAGAGGGCGCGTATTTGTATGATATTGAAGGCAATAAATATTTTGACGGCAACTCATCCTTATGGCTGAATACCTTTGGCCATCAAAATAAACAAATCACCGATGCCATAAAAATTCAGTTGGATCAAATCGCGCATTCGACCATGCTGGGATTGGCAAATGTTCCCGCCACAAATTTGGCGAAGAAACTGGTGGAGATCACACCCGGCGGATTGGATAAAGTCTTCTACTCAGACAACGGGTCCACAGCCGGTGAAATTGCTATCAAGATGGCCTTTCAATATTGGCAGCAGTGTGAATCGCCCCAACCGGAACGCATGACCTTCATCACATTTGATAACGCCTATCATGGCGACACAATCGGCGGTGTAAGCATGGGCGGGTTTCCGTTGTTTCATGGAATCTTCGGACCACTTTTGTTTGAACGCTTTAGTGTTTCGTACCCGGTTTATTCCAAATACACTTCTAAAGAAACACCGGAACAAATCAACGCAAAATGTTTGGAGCAATGCGAACGCATATTGAAGGAACATGCTCACAGGGTTGCCGCGGTTATGATTGAGCCGTTGGTGCAGGGGGCATCGGGAATCTTGACGCAGTCTCCCGGCTTTTTGCGCGGCCTGCGGGAGTTATGCGACCGGTACGATACGTTTTTAATCACCGACGAAGTTTTTACCGGATTTGGACGGACGGGGACTCTGTTTGCCTGTGAACGCGAAGGCATCACGCCGGACTTTATGACCTTGGCAAAGAGTATTACCGGCGGGTATGTACCGCTAGCCGCGACCATGACAACACAGCGGGTCTTTGAAGGTTTCTTAGGCCGGTATGATGAGTTTAAAACCTTTTTTCACGGACATAGTTTCACGGGCAATCCATTGGGCTGTGCCGCGGCCTTGGCGAATTTAGACATGATGGAACGGGAAAACACGCTGGCCAGAATCAACGAACTCGGCCATCACTTATCCAAAAAACTCGATGTATTGTTTGAAGCCAGTGATCATGTAAAGGATATTCATAGCATCGGATTGATTGCCGGAATTGATTTGACGAAAAGCAGAACCAACCAAGAAGACTATCCAATCGAAGAGCAAGTTGGCGCCAAGGTTTGTTTTGCGCTGCGGAAACACGGCATTTGGCTGCGGCCGTTAGGGAACACGCTTGTTATTGTCCCGCCTTACATTTCAACCGAAGCAGAAATTGATCATCTTATGGATGCGATTCTACATTGTCTTCGTGATCTGGATGCATGAAATAGCGTTGGTTGCGATGGTGGCGATGGTAAGTATGAATATGATGGCGGGATTGATGGCGGGAATGGTTGCAACGGATTCATTCATGGGGTACCGGTGTGTGTTGGATATCGATTTCCTGATTGTCTTTTACTTGCAAAACCGTATCAAGACATTCTTGCCACGTATCCTGATAATCAACGGTATAGTGAAGGCCGCGGCTTTCGAGACGATGCCGCGCGCTTAGAATGATCAATTCGGATACAATGGCCAAACTCCGGTTTTCCAGCAGCGAGGCATTCATAAACCCGCGTTGAATGTAGCTATCCATCTCTTCACGTATGAGTTTGATATGCTTCAAGGCAATTTCCAACCGGTCGGTTGAGCGGACAATTCCTACATAATCCCACATCAGTTTTTTGAGCGATTGTTTTGTGCTGACCAATCGTACCGCTTCCAAGGGGAGATTTTTATTGATAACCCAAGGACAAGCTGCGGAAGCGGGCGGCTGCTGCCGGAACATACCGGTTTCAATGGCATGGCGAACAGCACGTTTCGAGAAGACCAAGCCTTCTAAAATGGAATTGCTGGCCAAACGGTTGGCGCCGTGCACACCGGTAAAGGCCACTTCCCCGGCAGCATACAAACCGGCGATATCGGTTTCGCCGAATTCATTGGTCATGACTCCGCCGCAGGTGTAGTGCGCCGCCGGAATGACGGGAATCCAATTCGTGGAGGGATCGACACCTTTGGATTTGCAATAATCCGTAATGGCGGGAAAGCGTTCTTCTAAAAACGCATCGTCTTTGTGAGTGATATCCAAATAACAGCAAGAATCGCCGCGGGATTTGATTTCATGATCAATCGCGCGGGCAACAATATCGCGGGGAGAGAGTTCTTTTTCTTCGCTGTATTTTTCCATAAAGGCCGTGCCGTCCGCGGTCCGCAATACCGCGCCTTCACCCCGTACCGCTTCGGAAATTAAAAACGGCCGGGTGATCATGGGATCGTAAAACGCGGTGGGATGAAACTGCATGAATTCCATATTGGCGATACGCGCTCCCTTGCGAAACGCCAAAGCCATGCCGTCTCCCGTCGCCGTCTGCGGATTGGTGCTGTGTTGATAAATTTGGCCGCAGCCGCCGGTGCATAAAACGGTTACTCCGGCAAGAAACAAAAGGAGTTCATTGTGCCGCACATCCCAAACCCATGCCCCCCAGCACCGTTTGGGTTCTTGATCGACCACCAATTCCGCGCCTACATGATGCTCATAGATGGTTATATTCGGGTGCGCGTGAATTTGTGCCAGCAACGAGCGCTCTACTTCTCTTCCGGTTAAATCTTTGGAGTGAACAATGCGGCGAAACGAATGGCCGCCTTCCTGCCCTAGATCCAATTCGCCTTCAACACCGGTGGTAAATCGCGCGCCAAAGCGCATCAATTCTTGGATCACTTCCGGCCCGTGTTCCACAATAATGCGCACGGTTTTTTCGTGGCACAACCCGGCCCCGGCAACGAGGGTGTCATGGATATGAGATTCAAACGAATCGCTGTGATCGAATACGGCGGCAATGCCGCCTTGCGCGTAGTTGGTGTTGGATTCGTGTTTTTCTTTTTTGGTGATGAGATTGACCGAGCCGTGTTCGGCAGCACGCAATGCAAAGGTGAGACCCGCTACACCGGTTCCCAAAATTAAAAAGTCACTGTGAATGGCCGGTGTATTCAAATGAAATGCTCCTTGAAGAATGCCGCTTATAAATAATCTTCTTCGGTCCGGTCTTCTACACGCACCAGATGATTCTTATTATCAACATAAACAATGCGGTGAGAATAGGTGGAGAGTTCTTCTTCATCTATCTGTGCGAATGAGAGAATCAAAATTTTATCCCCTTTTTCTATTAAACGGGCGGCCGCGCCTTTGACGGAAATTATTCCGGACCCTTTGCGAGCGGGGATTGCATAGGTAATCAATCGCTGCCCATTTGTTACGTTGAAGATATGAACCTGTTCACCGGTCATGATATCCGCGGCTTCCAACAGATCAGTGTCCATTGCCAAACTTCCGGCATAGTGCATTTCTTTATCGGTAACCGTGGCTTCTTGAATTTTGGATTTCAACATCATGCGCTGCATCGTTTTGTTCCTTTTTAAAAGCGTATATTGTCGATCAAGCGGGTTTTACCGGCATAGATGGCGCCAATATAAAAGTGGCCTTGCCGGACAAAATCAACCGGTTGAAACGTTTTCTCATCGACAACGGCTAAATAATCCAACCGGATATTGGGATTGGATTGAATCCGTTTGAAGCCTTCCAACAGTATATCGTCCGCTTTGGTTGTTCCATCTTGGAATCGCTGAATTCCCTGTTGTAAGGTTTGGTACAATGCCAACGCGTCTTTACGTTCATCTTCAGAAAGGTATTTATTGCGGGAAGACATTGCCAAGCCATCATCTTCACGAACAGTGGGACAAACATGAATTTGCACAGGGATTTTTAAATCATCAACCATCGATTGGATGACAGCGCATTGCTGGGCGTCTTTTTGTCCAAAGAACGCGTGAGTGGGATGAATGATGTTAAAAAGAATCGCGACGATTGTACACACACCGCGAAAGTGTCCCGGCCGGCTTGCCCCGCACCAGTGTTCTGCCGCAACCGGGGGATTTACATAGGTAGAAAACCCTTCCGGATAGATTTCTGCATGGTCTGGAATAAAAACAACATCGACGCCTTCTTTTTCGAGTAGAGATACATCCCTTTCTTCGTCGCGGGGATAATGCTCTAAATCTTCATGGGGGCCGAATTGGGTAGGATTCACATAAATGGTTACGACGGTTTGACCGGTCTGATTCAACGAATCCCGAATCAGAGATAGATGTCCTTCGTGCAAATATCCCATTGTGGGCACACAACCCAATGTTTGTTTTTGAAGACGAATCTCTTTAGAAACGCGGCGCATTTCAGCAATGGTGCGAATGACTTTCAATGGAATACCTTAATAAATTGCTCTAGTAGTCTGTCAATCAAAAAATGACGGCTGGTTATCCGTTGTTGTCCCCCTTGATAAGGGGGGTAGGGGGGATCGACACACGTCATTTAATCGTTGACACTGTACTAAAGGTTTTCGGTAATAAGAGCATTATAAACCTGCTCATCCAACGGGTAACTCTCATCAATTGAAGGAAACTCGCCTTCTTTTACCGTGCGGCAATATTCTTTAAACGCATTGATGGATGCGTCTCCTAACGCTTCAAAGCGGCGGACAAAATGCGGTTGAAATGAGGTGAACAACCCCAGCATATCGGCAAAAACCAAAACCTGGCCGTCACAATGCGGGCCTGCTCCGATGCCGATGGTGGGGATGGTTAATTTTTGCGTAATAATTTCAGCCACTCTCCACGGAACCGCTTCGATCACAATACTGAAGGCGCCGGCTTCTTCCACCATTTTTGCATCTTCGATCAACTGTTTGATGGCATTGGACGATTTGCCCTGCACTTTATAGCCGCCCAGTAACTTGCTGGATTGCGGACCAAGCCCCACATGCCCCATCACCGGGATGCCGGCCGCGGTCATGTGATCGATGGCATCGGCGGCGTGCATTCCGCCTTCCAATTTAACGGCATCCGCGCCGGATTCTTTTAAGATACGTCCCGCGTTGCGAACGGCCTCTTCTTCTGTAATTTGGTATGACAAAAAGGGCATATCCGCCACCACCAATGAGCGTTTGGCGGCCCGTTTTACGGCACGGGTATGGTAGATGATATCTTCAACCGTTACCGGCAGTGTATCGTCATTGCCTTGAACGACCATACCCAACGAGTCACCCACCAGCATGACATCCACATGAGCTTGTTCCATCAGCTTGGCAAAGGTGTAATCATAAGCCGTTAGCACAGCGATTTTTTCGCCGCGCTTTTTCATTTTATGTAATGTTGGAACGGTGACTTTTTTGGATTCCATAATCAACCTTTTCTATTGTGGATGGTCATCATACGATTCCCTAATCTCTAAACTCTAATCCCTAAACTCTGTTGTTAGAATTAAATCTTATGAAATTATTCCGCATTCACAAGTGACTCATTGATGCCTAGGATTGTGTCAATCTAAAAATGACGGCTTGATATCCGTTGTTTCCCCCCTTGTTAAGGGGGGCTAGGGGGGATCGAAGCACGCTTCCAACTACGCA